>QKDL01000091.1 GCA_003252105.1 Arcobacter sp. | reverse complement strand
AAAAAATTAAAAACCTCTTTAGATATTCTTATTGAGGATATTAAAGTATATAAAATTTATAAAAAAGAGTATCCTGAGCTTACAAGCTATATGATTAAGCAGTATGACACATATAGTAGTGAAAAACTTTCAATTGAAATTTTAAAATTACAAAACTTAATATTAATCCCATCTTTATATGATGAAAAAAAGGTTTTTGAACAAATATCTCATATTAAAGGCTTTTTTAATTCAACAACAATAGAGGAAGAAAAAAGTCTTATAGAACTTGTAAATAAGACTCAAAAAATTATTGAGACATCAAAACAGGTGGAGATTTCAGAAAAAAGTTTTAATAAATTAAATTTAGATTTACAACTTGATCTTTTGATAAATAGATATCAAGATTATTTTCATACATTAGAAAACTCAAGTACAAAATATCTTGTTTTTATGATGCTTTTATCTTTATTTTTATTAATTTGGATTTTATATTTTATTACAAATTTAAAACAAGCAAATAATAAAATAGAAGAAACAATGCATGAGTTAAACTTCCAAAAGTCTGCACTTGATGAACATGCAATTGTAAGTATTACAGATAATAAAGGAAACATAACATACATAAATGAAAAATTTGAGAAAATCTCTGGATATTCTGAAGATGAATTAATTGGAAAAAACCATAGAATTTTAAAATCAGATGAGCATGATAAAGAGTTTTTTAAAGAGATGTGGAAAACAATAACATCTGGCAAAACATGGCAAAGTGAGGTTAAAAATAGATCTAGAGATGGAAGTTTTTATTGGGTAAATGCAACAATAGTTCCATTTATGGATGAAAACAATAAACCATTTCAATATATATCTATTAGAACAGATATTACAAATAGAAAACTTATTGAAGAACAATTAGTTGAGGCAAAAATCAAAGCTATAGAATCAGATAAGATAAAAAGTGAATTTTTAGCTAATATGAGTCATGAATTAAGAACTCCATTAAATGGTGTAATAGGGATGGCAAATATTGCACTAGAAAACGAAAAAGATAAAAAACAAAGGGAATATTTAGAAAAAATTAATAGTTCAGCAAATATTTTATTAAAATTGATAAACGATTTATTAGATTACTCAAAAATTGAAGCTGGTAAATTGGATATAGAAAATATAGAGTTTGATATTGATGATTTATTGCAAAATGTTGCAGACTTAATAAGTGTAAAAGCTTATGAAAAGGATTTAGAACTTGTTTTTGATAGAGATTTAGATATTCCCAAAAAACTTATTGGAGATTCCCTTAGAGTAAGTCAAATTTTGGTAAATCTTTTAGGTAATGCAATAAAATTTACATCAGAAGGTGAAATATCTTTAAATATCAAATTAAATGAAAAAGATGAAGAGAAAGTAAAACTGGTTCTTGAGATTAAAGATAGTGGAATAGGTATGGATGAAAATAGTTTAAAAAATATTTTCAATTCATTTACTCAAGCAGATAATTCTATTACAAGAAAATTTGGTGGAACAGGATTAGGTTTAACTATCACTAAAAATTTAGTTGAACTTATGGATGGTGAAATCACAGTTGAAAGTGAAGTTGGAGTTGGAACTACATTTATTTTAGAGTTTACATTTGATTATATAGAAGATGAAAAAAATATTGATTATTCTTTGACAAAAGATTTAGTAGTTTATATTTATGATGTAACAAAACCAATCAAAAAAACATTAAAAAATATTTTAAATTCTTTAAAAATAGAGTGTATTTTTACAGATAGTTTAGATATAAATTTTGATAATAAAAAAAGAATTTTAATCACTGAAAATAAAAATAGTTTTGAAAGTAAAAATGATTTCTCAATTTTATATATTTCAAATCCTAATAATTTTATTACTATAAAAGATGAAAATATAAAACTGATTACAAAACCAATTAATCCTTCAATTATATATGATTCTATATTGGAAATAATGAATTTAAATGAAGAGATTATAAATTCACTTCATATAAAGAAAAGTAGAAATTGTGAAAATGTTAGTGTTTTATTAGCAGAAGATAATGAGATTAATCAATTAGTTGCTACAACATTCCTAGAAGGTTTTGGATGTAAGGTAAAAATAGCAAATAATGGACAAGAAGCAGTTGAAATGGTTAAAAATCAAGTTGAGAGTTTTGATATTATTTTTATGGATATTCAAATGCCAATAATGAATGGATATGAAGCAACAAAAATTATAAAAACCAAGATTAATCCAAATATTCCAATTATAGCTATGACTGCAAATGCAATGAAAGATGATATTAAAAGATGTTTAGATGCAGGTATGAATAAACATATTGGTAAACCTGTAGATAAAAATGAGATTGAAAAGGCTATATTAACTTTTGTAAAAAGATAATTAACCTCTTTTTAAAACTATCTCTCCTAGTTTTTGATTAACTTGTTTTGCTACAACATCACATTTTACTTTAAAAAGAAAGAATACTTTAGGGTCTTTATATCCTTCTAAACACTCAAAATTACCCATCCCTTTTGATAATATCAATGGGCTGTTATTAAATAGTTTCATAAACTCTTTATTTGCTTGTTTTTTTTCTAAACCTGGTGTGTCAACACCTGTACTCATCACTTTACAGTATTTATCGATTCCTATTTGTAATGCTTCTTTTGTTGTAATATCATTTATAATTGCTTTACCTCTTGTTGCATAAACTATGTCAAGATTAGGGTATAGGTTTTTAATTGTTTTTATTAGAACTTTGTCAAAAACATTTTCCCCTGCATTGTCAGCTAAGATTATAAGTTGAGAAGTTTTTTCAAGTTCATTTTTAAATTTATCATAATCATTTATAGCAAAATTAGTTTCAAATATTGTGTTTATCTCTTCATCAAGGCAAAACTCTTTAGTTGTAGCAAAGTCTATTACATTTCCTGCTACAGCAGTTTTTATAGCAGTAAATAGTTTATCTTGACTATTTTGGATTTTTTCTTCTACAAAAGGTATATATGTTAGTGCTTTTTTTATAGAGGTTTGTTTTAGTTTTTCTAGTGGGTCAGGAAGATTAGTTTTTTTAGCTAAATATTCATACACCTCTTTAGCAACAAATGGTGGAGTATCATTAAAAGAAAAGTTTTTAGATTTTTTATGAACTTCATCCATAATCTCTTTAGATAGTTTTTCGTCCAATTCTAAAAGTTTTGTTGCTTTTTCTATTTGTCCTACAATACATTTAACGCATTCTTCTGTAATATTCATCTAATCTCTTTTCTTTTTTAATTACTTATTTTAAGTATAAAAGTTATATATTTTATTCATTTTTTCTTTTTGGAATGATATAATTACTTTTTTTTCTACGAAGGATACTTATGTTTAAATTAAAAGAACATAATACAAATGTATTTACTGAACTTTCTGCTGGTTTTACTACATTTTTAACAATGATGTATATTGTTCCTGTAAATGGATTTATTCTTGCAGATGCAGGATTACCTATGGATGCTGTAGTAACTGCAACAGCATTGATAACAATACTTGCAACACTTTTTAGTGGATTATGGTCAAATACTCCAATTGCAATGTCTGTTGGTATGGGACTAAATGCTTATTTTTCATATGGACTTGTTTTAGGTATGGGAATGGCTTGGCAAACAGCTTTAGGTATTGTTTTTTTATCTGGTATATTGTTTGTAATACTTTCTTTTACAAATTTTAGAATATGGATTATGACTTCAATCCCTATGAATTTAAGAAGGGCAATAAGTGCAGGAATTGGAACATTTATAGCTTTCATAGGTTTAAAGCAGATGCAAATGATTGTTGATAATAATGCTACTTTGGTTTCACTTGGGAATTTTCATGATAAAAATGTTTTGATTGGAGTATTAGGACTTGCTTTAGCATTTACTTTTTATGCATATAAAATTAGAGGTGCTTTTATTCTATCTATTGCAATAACTTCAATTGTTGCATGGAGTTTTGGTATTGGAAACTCTCCTGATAAAATATTTTCAGCTCCCTCATCAATTGAACCAATAATGTTAAAACTAGATATTATGAGTGCTTTAAGTTTATCATTATTGCCTGTTATTATCACTTTTTTGATTACTGATATGTTTGATACGTTAGGAACTTTAACAGGAGTTGGAACAAGAGCTAAACTATTTCAAGAAAATAATAAAGATGATAAATCTTTACAAAAAACATTAGAAGCAGATGCTATTGCTACTACTGCTGGATCTTTACTTGGAGTTTCAACTACAACTTCTTTTATAGAAAGTGCTAGTGGAGTAGAAGAGGGTGGTAGGACTGGATTAACAGCTGTTTTTACAGCAGGATTTTTTATAACTACACTTTTTATGTTACCTTTATTTAAATCAATCCCTTCAAATGCTATTTATCCTGTTTTAGTTGTTGTTGGTGTTTTGATGTTTACAGAACTTGGGAAAATAAATTTTGAACAAACTGATTTAGCTACAACAGCAGCAGCATTTTTTATAGTGATACTTATGCCTCTTTCATTTTCAATTACAAATGGAATAGCAGCAGGTTTTTTAGTGTATACTATGCTAAAATTAATAAAAAAAGAATACAAAGATTTAAATTTAGGTATTCTAACAATTACATTTATAAGTCTATTGGCTTTTATATTATAAGGAAATTATTTGGAAAAATATTATTATGGTTATGAAGAGTTTAAAAAAGATGCACAGATTTTAGTAAATAAGTGTAGAGATTTTGAGCCAGAGATTCTTTTGGCAGTTGCAAGAGGTGGATTAACTCTATCTCATCTAATGGCACAAGCTATGGATATGAGAAATTTATATACAATAAATTCAATACATTATGAGGGGGAATTAAAATTAAATAGTTTTAATATTTTTAATATCCCAGATGTATCCCATGCGAAAAAAGTTCTTATAATAGATGATATTGTTGATTCTGGTGAAACAATGCAGGAGATTTTAAAGATATTAAATGAAAAGTTCCCAACTGTTGAGTTTAAACTTGCAACCTTATTTTATAAAACAAAAGCTTTAATAAAACCTGATTATAGTGTTAGAGAAGCCAATGAATGGATTGATTTCTTTTGGGAAGTTGACTTAGACTAACTTACAAAAATCTCATAAATAGTTATATTTTATATAGAATATACATAAATATAGTGAATTTTATCTTTTTTTCAATCTAATTTGTGTTATAATTCTTTACAAAATAATTATTTATGGATTATTCATGACATTTATAGAATTTAAAAAACTACTTTTGGATGCAGAACTTACAATCCCAAAGTTTACAGCACTTATAAAAGTAAGTGAAAAAAATATTCAAGCTTACAAGAAAAAAGAGGAAGTTCCCAATGCAATTGCTGTTGTTGCTGCATGTTTTGCAAAGTTGAATCAAGAAGGAATTGATTATAAAACTTTGATTGAAGAGTTAGATTTAAAGAAAAAAGAGAAAAAAGGTGCAGGATTTTCTTCTAAGAAAAAAGATAAAGACTAATTTAAAGTAAGTAGTTATAAATTTAATAAATAAATTCTGATTTTCAGGTATTATAAAAATTAATCATATTATATCAATTCACATTTATCTTCTGATAATTTATCTAAAATAATACATTTTTTATAAATAAGTAATATTTACTATAATTATTTATGCTATAAAAAAGTTTATTAATAATAAAATAAGGAACTAAATAACCTAATAAGGAATAAAAATTGTATATAATAAGTGTAATGATTTTCTTACTTAAACTTAAGAATCTATCTTTTTCATATAGCAAGGTTTTCTAATGTTTCCTAATGTATCTATTAAAAAAATGCTTATTCGTACTGGAATGGCTATTGTGTTATTAACATTATGTAGTCTTTTTGTAAGTTTTTATCAATTAAATAATATTAAAGATAAAATTTATGAAAAAGAGAATGAAGTTCTACCACATACAATAAATTTTTTAAAACTTCAAAATGATGTTGTTCAAGTTCAGCAATGGTTAACAGATATTTCTGCAACAAGAGCATATCAGGGTTTTGATGATGGTTTTAATGAAGCTAAAAAATATTACGATGATGGAAATAAAATATTAGACCATTTAATAACAGAACATGAAAAATACAATGAACAAAAGATGGTTAATGATATAAAAGAGTTTAAGTCTAATTTTGACAGTTTTTATAAAATTGGTATTGAAATGGCAAATGCATATATAAAAGGTGGTCCTGAATTAGGAAATAAGATGATGTTAAAACTTGACCCTTTTGCAGTTAAATTAACTGATGCCTTAGAAGTTTGGCTAAAAGAACATCTTGAAGAAAATGAAAAAATTGGTGAAAATATCAAAGTAGATATTATAACTATAAATTTTCTTACTGTTATATTTGGATTTACATTGATTCTATTTATTATTTTTATATTTTGGCTTATTTCAACTAAGATAGGAAGTTATATATTAGATTTCCAAAATGGACTTTTACATTTTTTCAAATTTTTAAATAAAGGTACTGAAACTGTCCCTAAGTTGAATGAAAAAGGTGATAATGAAATCAGTGCTATGGCAACAGTTATAAATGAGAATATAGAAAAAACACAAAAATTAATAAATGCTGATACTCAATTAATTAGTGAAGCAAAAGTAATTATCCAAGATGTTAAAGATGGGATATATTCAAACACTATAAAAACAAAAACTCCTAATCAATCATTAGATGAGTTTAAAAATGGCGTTAATGATATGATATTAACTATAAAAGAACATTTTACAGAAGTTAATAATGTATTAGAAGAGTATGCAAACTATAATTATAAATCACAACTAAATATAGATGGAATAGTTGAAAAAAGTGATTTTGATAAAGTTATTAAAAATATAAATATTTTGAAAAATTCAATAACAGAAATGTTAGTTAAAAATAGAAATAATGGCTTAATATTACAAGAATCAGCAAATAAACTTTTAGAAAATGTTGATACCTTAAATAGTTCTTCAAATCAAGCAGCAGCATCTTTGGAAGAAACTGCTGCTGCCTTAGAGGAACTTACTTCTACTGTTAATAATAATACTGAAAAAATTACTACCATGTCTATGTTAGCAAGTAAAGTTACAAGTTCTGCAAGTGATGGTGAAGAACTAGCTAATAAAACTACAAATGCAATGGATGAAATAAATAAGCAAGTTAATCTTATCAATGATGCAATATCAGTAGTTGATCAAATTGCTTTTCAGACAAATATTCTTTCATTAAATGCAGCAGTTGAAGCAGCAACAGCAGGTGAAGCAGGAAAAGGATTTGCTGTGGTAGCACAAGAAGTAAGAAATCTAGCAGCAAGAAGTGCAGATGCAGCTAAAGAGATAAAAGAGTTAGTAGAAAATGCTACAAGTAAAGCAAATGAAGGAAAAAATATTGCAGATTTGATGATAAATGGTTATGTTGAATTAAATAGTAATATTGATAAAACTTTAGAACTTATAAATGATGTATCTATATCTAGTAAAGAACAACAAGAGGGTATTGTACAAATAAATGACGCAATAAATTCTTTAGATCAACAAACTCAACAAAATGCATCAGTAGCTAATGATACAAAACAAATTGCTGTCCAAACTGATGCAATATCTCAGTTAGTTGTTGAAGATACAAATAAAAAAGAGTTTGATGGAAAAGAAATAGGAAAAATAAAAAAAGATAATATTAACTATAATATTATTGAAAAAAAAGTAGAAAATAGAGAAAAAGAAAATTCAATAAAAAAAGAGTCAAAAGATAATTTTGAAAGTACAAAAAACATTGTTCCAAATAATACAGATAAAGATGATGAATGGGAAAGTTTTTAGATTTTAAATAATCTATATATTTTAAAGTTATTAACATTTTTTAGATATACTTCCCAAAAAATTTAGGAAGTATATTATGACACTTAATAAAAATACAAAATTATTCTTAACTATCGCTTGTTTTATGATGGCATTATCTATTGCAATTGGAGCATTTGGAGCACATGGACTAAAAGCAATAGTTGATGAAAGTTTACTAAAAATCTACCACACTGGTGTAGAGTATATGTTTTATAATACTCTTGGTTTATTTGCAGCCTCTTTTATAATATACATAAAACCAAACTCAAAAAAAGCAGTAGTTGCTGCATGGTTAGTATTTATAGGTACACTGATTTTTTCAGTTTCATTGTACTTATTAGTTATCTTAAAGTTACCAATATTAGGTGCAATTACTCCAATAGGTGGAACAACTATGATAATTGGTTGGATTATAATGGCTATTTCAATTTTAAAGGATTAAATAGATGAGGGCAATTGAAAAAGTACAAGAGATTAGAGATGCTAGGTGGTTTTCTAATTTAACTACTATAATTATTATTGCATATGCTTCAATATTAGGATTTAAAACACTAGATGAAGTTGAAAATCAATACGATCTATTTTTAAGAATTGCTGATTATTTTGTAACAATATATTTTGTTTTTGAATTGGCAATAAAAATGGTTGCAGAGAAGAGGTTTTTGAATTTTTTTAAATCAGGTTGGAATCTTTTTGATTTTATTATTGTTGCTGTTACTTTATTGCCTTTAGAATCATCAAATCTAGCTGCAATAGCTAGGCTTATGAGGGTATTTAGGATCCTTAGATTATTTACAGCAAGACCTGAATTAAAAGCTATAATTGATATGTTGATTCGTGCAATTCCGTCAATTATTGATATTGTTATTTTGATGTTTATAATCTTTTATATCTATGCTATTATAGGAAGTTTTTTCTTTATGAATTTACCTTCAGGATTATGGGAAAATTTCTTAGTTTCTATGCTTACATTGTTTAGGGTACTTACTTTTGAAGATTGGACAGATGTAATGTATGAAGCAATGGAGGTTTATCCTTGGGCTTGGGTATATTTTGTTTCTTTTGTAATTATTGCAGCATTTGTATTTTTCAATCTTTTTGTTGCAGTTATAATTGGAGAGATGCAAAAACTTCAAGAAGCAGATATGAAAGAAGAGATTCATGAAGACCATCAAAAATTAGATATAATCCTAAAAGAGGTTCAATCCTTAAGAGATGAGATAAAACAGTTAAAAGATGAAAAATAGTAATGGAGACATTTTCTATACTTGGAACTGGCTGGTTAGGTTTTGCTTTAGCCAAAAGTTTAAAAGCTAATTACATATTAAAAGTATCAATCAAAGATATAAACAAAAAGAATACAATGATAAGTGAGGGACTAAGCCCTTACTTTTTAGATGAAGATAATCTTGAAAATTTAGATACTCTTCTTTCTTCAAATTATATTTTTATAAATTTTCCACCTTCTAAATTTAAAGATTATTTGGGGTTTTTAAAAAAATTATATTTAAATAAAAATTTAGAAAATGCAAAAAAGGTTTTTTTTATTAGTTCAACTTCTATTTATCCCAATGAAGAGGGGATATATGATGAAAACTCAAAACTTTATAATCCAAATTCCAAAATAGTTTTAGATGCAGAAAAAGTGGTTTCTGGAAAATCTGATGTGATTTTTAGATGTAGTGGACTTATGGGATATGATAGGATTGCAGGGAAATATTTTGCAGGCAAGACTTTAGATAGTGAAGATGTAAAGGTAAATTATATTCATAGGGATGATATTATTGAAGCTACAAAATTTGCAATTTTAAATGATATTAGTGGTATTTTTAATCTTTGTTCAAAAAATCATCCAACAAGAAAAGAGATATATCTACATAATGCAAAAAAATATGGATTTGATAAACCAATATTTGAAAATAAAAAAGAGTATATAAATAGAATAATAGATGCAACTAAAATAGAAGATTTTGGATTTAGGTATAAATACCCAAATCCTTATGAATATTAGTTAGTATTAAATGCTCTATCTCCAGCATCACCAAGACCAGGTCTGATGTATTTATTATCATCTAATCTTTCATCAATTTGAGCAATATAAATATCCACATCTGGATGTGCTTTTTGAACAGCTTCTATACCTTCAGGAGCTCCTAAAATATTAAGTGAAATAATTCTTTTTGCTCCTTTATTTTTAAGATAATCTATACCATCTATTAGTGAGCCTCCGGTTGCAACCATAGGGTCTAATAAAAGTACAGTTTTATCTTTTAAATCAGGAATATTCTCATAAAATAGTTTTGATTGAGCTGTTTTTTCATCTCTTTTCATAGCTAAAAAACCACTTCTTGCATATGGTAAAGTTCTTAAAATACCACTTAACATCGGTTCCCCAGCTCTTAAAATAGGTACTAAAACAATTTTTTGTACTTCTAAAACTTGTACATCTAAAGAACCTTGCCAAGTATTAATATTTTGTGTAATTGTCTCAAAATCACTTAATGCTTCAGAAGCTATTATTCTAGAGATTTCTTCAATTGTTAATCTAAATTCATTTGATGCAGTTCTAATATCTCTTAATCTATTAACTAAGTGTTTTACAACTACATTTTTACTCTCTTTATACATATTATTTCCTAATAAAATTTAGTTAACTATATCAAAAAATTGCTTATTAGTAGTAGATTAATTTACAAAATGTTAATTAACTATTGGATAAAATTTTTAGATATTTTTATAAAGGGTTAATATGAAACCTACTGACTATAACTTTCAACTGAAAGATTCAATCATTGGATTACAGTTTTTATTTGTTGCCTTTGGAGCTTTGGTTTTAGTTCCTATTTTAACAGGGCTAGACCCAAATGTTGCACTTTTTACAGCTGGAATAGGAACTTTAGTATTTCAAGTTGTAAATAAAGGTGCAATTCCACCTATATTTTTAGCCTCATCTTTTGCTTTTATTGCTCCTATTTCTCATGGTGTGAAAACTTGGGGAGTTGCAGCTACAATGTCTGGACTTGTTGCTGCTGGATTACTTTATGTGGTTCTTAGTATGATAATTAGAATAAAAGGTGATAAGTTTTTACATAAACTTTTACCTGCTGTGGTTGTAGGACCTGTTATTATATCAATTGGACTTATTTTATCGCCAGTTGCAGTATATATGGCTATGGGTAAAACAGGTGATGGTGCTATACAATTAGTACCTTTTGAAACAGCTATTGTAATCTCTATGATATCTTTATTTACTATGGTATTTGTATCATTATTGGCAAAAGGTGTTTTTAGACTTATTCCAATTTTAGTGGCAATTATAGTTGGCTATTTAGTTTCTGTATTTTTTGGTATAGTTGATTTTAGTTTAGTTCAAAAAGCTAGTTGGTTTGCAATCCCAAGTTTTACAACTCCTGAGTTTAATTGGCAAGCAATAATTTTTATTCTTCCTATTGCAATAGCACCAGCTATTGAGCATATTGGAGATATGTTGGCTATTTCAAATGTTACAAAACAAGATTATTTAAAAAAACCAGGACTTAAAAATACCCTTTTAGGTGATGGTTTGGCTACTTCTGTTGCTTCACTTTTTGGTGGTCCACCAAATACTACTTATTCAGAAGTTACAGGAGCAGTTACTGTTACAAAAGCATTTAATCCTGCTATTATGACATGGGCTGCAATTGCAGCTATTGTTTTAGCTTTTGTGGGTAAATTAGGTGGAATATTAGCATCTATTCCAGTTCCTGTAATGGGTGGGATTATGTTACTTTTATTTGGAATTATTGCAAGTGTTGGTGTATCAACACTTGTTAGAGAAAAAGTTGACTTTAATTGTCCTAGAAACTTAATCATCGTATCTATTATATTAGTGTTTTCAATTGGTGGCATGACATTTAATTTTGGTGGAGTTCCTTTTTCTGGTATAGGATTAGGTGCTATTACTGGTATTATTTTAAATCTAATATTACCGCAGCCACGAAAAGAAGACCATATTCTTTAGTATAGGAAGTGTTTTACACTTCCTTTTATCTTTTATTTATATTATTTTTAGGAAAATTTTATGGAACTTTTAATTATAAAGTCAATCTCAGTTGTGACTTTAGTTCTAATACTTAGTTTCATAGCAGAAAAATTAAGTCCAAAGATTTCAGGTGTATTATCTGGACTTCCTGTAGGAAGTTCTATTACTTTACTTTTTTTTGCTATTGAAAATGGTGTTGATTATGTAACTCATGTTGCATTGTATAATATTCATGGGCTTTTTGCTGCTTTGTCATTTTGTATTGGTTATTATATTAGTACATTTTATAAGGGAAAATTTGAGATATTTTTAAGTCTTTTAGTATCTTTTATCTCATATGTATTTATTGCATTAGTTATATCTTTTATCCCTCCACATATAGTTTTTACTCCATTAGTAGTGATTGTATTGATGTATATTGCTTCAATTTATTTTGCAAAAAAAGAGAATTTTCCTACAGTAAAAAGAGATAAGATTACTATTAGTGATTTGTTATTTAGATCAATTTTAACAATTCTTATTTTTCTAATTGTTTCAAATCTACCAAAAGTAGTTCCCCCAAATATTGCAGGTATCTTTTCTGCTTTTCCTACTATCCTTTTACCTTTATTATTGATAATTCATTTTAGACATAGTAATCTACAAGCAAGGACTATTATAAAAAATACACCATTTGGTTTAAGTTCTGTGGTTATTTACTCTTTAGTTGTATATATGACTTATTCAAAAATAGGTATTTTATATGGTACTTTATTGGCTTTAAGTGCTTCAGTGTTATATATGGTAATTCAAACAAAACTTTTCAAACTTTTAAAATGGATTTAATTATCCTTGTATAATAAATTTTCTATAATAAAAAGAAATTAAGGAGAATTGATGGCAGCAAAAGAACATAGTTTTGATATCTCTGCAAAATTAGATATGAGTGAGTTAAAAAATGCAGTAATTCAAGCACAAAAAGAGGTTGATAATAGATACGATTTTAAAGGTTTAAAAGCAGAAATAGATTTTAATCAAGGTGCAAAAAGTTTAACTTTAATCTCTTTAAGTGATAATAAAGTAGATGCAATATATGATATTTTAATATCAAAAATGAACAAAAGAGGTTTATCAATAAACTCTTTAGATGAAGCTAAAAAAGAGGATAGTTCAGGTGGAAATAGAAAATATACATATGCAATTATTGACTCTATTAAAGCAGATGAAGCTAAACAAATTCAAACAGAAATAAAAAATTTAAAATTAAAAGTAAAAGCAGTAAATCAAGGTGATGAGATTAGAGTTACTGGTAAAAATATTGATGATTTACAAAAAATAATGAAACATTTAAAAAGTCTTGAGTTTAAATCTCCTTTAGTCTTTGATAACTTTAAGTAATTTTTATTATAATAATATCTAAAATCGTAAAAATAATTTTATAACAAGAACTATACA
>QKDL01000081.1 GCA_003252105.1 Arcobacter sp. | reverse complement strand
CCAAATACAGCTTTAGCAAAAGAGGCAAGTTTAGAGTGTAAAAAAGGTATCTTAGTAGATGATTATCTAAAAACTTCTGATGAATCTATCTATGCAGTTGGAGAGTGTGTTGAACACAAAGGGAACACTTATGGTTTAGTTGCACCACTTTATGAACAAGCAAAAATCTTAGCAAAAGTTTTAGCAAATAAAGAAACAGAAGGTTATATTGGTTCAACACTATCAACAAGACTTAAAATCTCTGGAGTAGATTTATTTAGTGCAGGTGATTATTTAGGTGATGAAACAACTGAAGAGTTAATCTTACTTGATGAAAAAATTGGTATCTATAAAAAGCTTGTGATTTATGATAACAAAATTATTGGAATTGTTCTTTATGGAGATACAGCTGATGCTTCATGGTATCTAAAACTTTTAAAAGAGCATACTGATATAAGTGATTTAAGAACTAAAATTTTATTTGGTAAATCAGCACTTGGAGATAGTGGACATGGTGGAAATGATGTAAACTCTATGAGTGATGATGAAGAGGTTTGTGGATGTAATGGGGTTTGTAAAGGTGATATTGTAAGAGCTATCAAAGAAAAAGATTTAAAATCACTTAGTGATGTAAAGGCATGTACAAAAGCAGGTGCTTCATGTGGGTCATGTAGTGGATTAGTTGAACAGATTTTAGTAAACACTTTAGGGGATGAATACAATGCTGTTGAAGAGGGAATCTGTTCTTGTACCACTTTAGGTCATGGAGAGATTAAAAAAGCTATTGATGAAGGTGAGTTTGAAACTGTTTATGATGTATTTAAAAAACTTTCTTGGAAAACCGAAGATGGTTGTGCAAAATGTAGACCAGCAGTAAACTACTACTTACTTGTAAAATACAATGATGATAAATATAAAAATGATAAAAGAAGTGCCTTAGTAAACGATAGAATGTATGCAAATATTCAAAAAGATGGAACATACTCAGTAGTTCCAAGAATCTGGGGAGGATTAACAAGTCCACAAGAGCTAAAAGATATTGCTGATATAGCTGTTAAATATGATGTACCAACTGTAAAATTTACAGGTGGTCAAAGACTTGATATGTTAGGGGTTAAAAAAGAGCAATTAGCTCCTATGTGGAAAGATTTAAACGATTGTGGTTTTGTATCGGGACAAGCTTATGCAAAAGGTTTACGTACAGTGAAAACTTGTGTAGGAAATACATATTGTAGATTTGGTACACAAGATTCTATGAATATGGGTGTTGAGCTTGAAAAACTTACATGGGGAAGTTGGACACCACACAAATATAAACTTGCTGTTTCAGGATGTCCTAGAAACTGTGCGGAAGCAACTATCAAAGATTTTGGTGTAGTTGGTGTTGATTCTGGATGGGAGATACATATTGCAGGAAATGGTGGTATCAAAGTTAGAGTTACAGATTTACTTTGTAAAGTTGAAACTGATGAAGAGTTAATTGAATACACAAAAGCTTTTATGCAGTTTTATAGAGAAGATGCTTACTACTTAGAAAGAACTGCACATTGGGTTGAAAGAGTTGGTTTAGAGTATGTAAAAAATATTATTCTAGACAAAGAAAAAAGGGTATTTTATGCTTTAAGATTTGAAGAGTCACAAAAATCAGCACAAATTGACCCATGGGCAAAAGCTATTGAAGATGGATTTGCAAAAGAGTTTGACCCTATTGTAATTGATACAGATAATTTACCAAATTATGAACCAAAGGAGAAATAAATGGCAACTTGGATTAAAATCACAGAAATAGAAAATGTCCCTTCAATGGGAGCTAGAAAAGTTGAGATAGGTGAAACAGAGATTGCCATATTTAAAACAAAAGATGGTTCAATCTTTGCTTTAGAAAACTCATGTCCACATAAAAATGGAAAACTAAGTGAAGGTTTAATTCATGAGCATAAAGTAACTTGCCCTTTACATAATCTAGACTTAAATTTAAAAGATGGCCAAGCTTTAGAAGAGAATGGTGGTTGTACAAAAGTATTTGATACTAAAATAGAAAATAATATTATCTACATTTTATTTTAATAAAAAAATCAATAATCTTGTTATCTAAAAAAGGGTAAATTCCATAGTAGTATTAATCCTTTTTTAGATAAAATAAGGTTATGAATATAAAAAATAATTTAAAATATTTTATAATTGTTATTCTATTTTTTCTAATATTCTTACCAGTACAGTATTTATTAGATATAAAAATTGATACATTAAAAAATGACAAATACCAAACAATAGCACAAAACTATAAAAATTTAACACAACAACTTATTGATGATAAATCATATGCAACTTTAAATATTGCAATTGCATTATCTGAAAATGATTCATATAAACAATTTTTATTAGGGAATAAAGACCAAAATATAAACCTTCAAAAAATCTCTTTAAAGATGAGAGAAAATAGTAATTTCAAAAATGTTTGGATCCATCTTATAGATTCTAAGGGAATTAGCCGATATAGAAGTTGGTCACCAAAAAGAGATGATTATCTTTTAAATGTCAGAAAAGAGTTACCATCTTTATTAAATAATCCACGAGTCACCTCAGTTATTAGTGTAGGAATATTTGATTTGACATTTAAAAGTATTGTTCCTATTTATGAAAATAAAAAATTTTTAGGTTTAATAGAGGTTATTACTAAGTTTAATTCTATTTCAGAGAAATTAGAAAAAGAGGGAATAGACTTAGTTGTTTTAGTAGATAAAAAATATAAAGAACAAATAAAAAAACCTTTTTCAAAACTTTTTATTGATGACTATTATGTAACAAATGTAAATGCAAAACCAAATCTTATGAAAACTATACAAAGTAATATAGAGCATTTTATTGGTTTAAAAAATTTTGATATTATAGAAAAAAAATATTTTACTACAACTTTGACTTTAAATGACTTCAATAATAAACCTATGGCTTATATTTGTATCTTTTCAGATTACAATAGTATCTATTTAGAAGAGATAAAGAATTTTGAACAATTTATTATAGTTATTACTTTTTTAATTGCTTTTCTTATGCTTATTCTTTTTGCTTTATACTATTTTTTCAATAAATCTAAATATACTAAAAAATTAGAAAAAGAAGTAAAACGAAGAACAAAAGAGTTAATCATATCTAAAAAAAGATATGAACAGTTATTTGAAGGTTCTATGGCAATTAAATTAATAGTTGACCCTCAAACAAAACAGATAATTGATGCTAATACTGCTGCTTTAAAATTTTATGGTTATACAAAAGAACAAATATTAAAACTAAAATCATATGATATAAATATTGATTTAGATAACAAAAGTGAAGTGTTTAATCAAATAGTAAATAAAGATAAAAACTATTTTATTTTTAAACACAAATTAGCCTCTGGAGAGATAAAAGATGTTGAAGTATATTCTTCTTGCGTTGATATTGATGATAAAAAACTAATCTATTCAATAATCAGAGATATTACAGAAGATTTAAAAATCAAAAAAGATTATGAAGAGAAACAAAAACTATTTTATCAACAAGCTAAAATGGCATCTATGGGAGAGATGTTGGAAAATATTGCCCATCAATGGAGACAACCTTTATCTACAATTACAACTGCATCCACAGGTATAAAACTAAAAAAAGAGTTTAATAGTTTAGATGATAACTTTTTGGATGAATCTTTAGAAATCATCTTAAAATCATCAAATTTTTTATCTCAAACAATTGAAGATTTTAGAAACTTTTTTAAACATAGTGAAGATATTGAAACTTTTGAAGTTGAAACAATTATACAAGATGCTTTAAATATCTTAAAATTAAAACTTTATTCAAATGATATACATATAGATATTCACAACACAACAAAATGCCAATTACAAGGTTATAAAAACGAACTTATTCAAGTATTTTTAAATATTTTAAACAACTGTGTTGATGCCTTCTTACAAAGTGATCTTGAGGATAAACATATTGTTATCAAAATAAAAGATGAAGGAACTAAGCTATTAGTTACAATTCAAGACAATGCAAATGGTATTGATGAAAATATTATCGACAAAGTTTTTGAACCATATTTTACTACAAAACATAAAAGTCAAGGGACTGGTATAGGGCTTTATATGAGTGAACAAATCATTGAAAAACATTTCAATGGTGAAATTAGTGTAAAAAATAGTGAGTTTGAAATAGATTCAAAAAAATATTTTGGTGCCAAGTTTACCATAAGACTCCCAATAAAAGAACCCCAAGAATAAGCTACACAGAAAATATCAAAACCTCATTATTCTAATCTGAATCTATATTGTTCAATCTTAATAAAGAAAAAAAAATTTTCTTATTTTTTTACTTAAGTATTTGCCCATTGACGAATTAAATTATGATAAATACCACTAAGATTTACTACTTCTTGATGACTTGAACCAAGTTCTAAAGTTAATTTTTGTACTGACTGATCTAAGTTAAATAATGTTTCTCTTTGTGCTATATCTTTTACCATACTTTGTATCCAAAAAAATGAAGCTACTCTAGCCCCTTTTGTAACTTTTGATACATGATGTAAACTAGTTGAAGGATAAAGTACCATATCACCAGCAGCTAATTTCACAGTTTGAATACCATATTTTGTTTCTATTGAAAGCTCACCACCTTCATAATTTTCTGGTTCTTCTAAAAAAATAGTTGCAGATAAGTCTGTTCTCATCGTTTCACTAGTCCCTGGTATTTGCATCAAAGAACCATCTATATGAGCACCATAGGTTTCATTGACACCATATTTATTAAACTTTGGAGGGTAGATTTTATGTGGAAGTGCAGCAGATATAAAAATTGGGTTTTGAGAAAGCACTTTTAATATGTGACTTCCTAAACTAAGTGCTGGCTCTTTTGTATCATCTAATTGTTGATTTCTTTTAACATTTAAAGCTATACTTCCAGCCGTGTTACTTCCATCTTCCCATTGAGCTTCATCTAAATATTCTCTAAATTGTTTTACCTCTTCTTCACTTAAAACATTTGGTATAGTAATTAACATATTCTTATCCTTTTTGTAATAAACTTTCTTTTATATCTTCAATACTATTAGCTCCTGTTAGAGCCATACTTAATTCAAACTCTTGCCTTAAAAGTTTTATCATATGTGCAACCCCTAAAGCTCCTGCAACACAGAGTGCATAAACTTGAAGACGCCCAATTAAAACTGCATTTGCACCTAAAGCAATTGCTTTGAAAGCATCATCTCCTGAACGAATACCACTATCAAAAAGCAAACAAAAATCATCTCCAACTACTTGACGAATCTTGGCTAACATAACTAAACTTGCTGGAACTCCATCAAGAGTTCTTCCTCCATGATTTGAAACTATAAGCCCCTCAACACCTAACTCTTTTAAGGCTAGTGCATCATTAGGATTTAGTACACCTTTAATTAGTAAAGGTAAGTTTGTGAACTCTTTTATTTTTTTTATAATCTCTTTATTAATGACATTTTTGGCAAAAATTCTAAATACTTCACTTTTTTGCTCATCAATCGTTTCAGTTATACTAGGAGTTAAATCTGTAAGATTAGCTGGATATAAATCATTTGGCATTTTAAAACCTGCATTTATAGCTGTTCTACTTGGTAATTGTACACTTGCATCTATAGTTAGAACTATCGCTTTATATCCACTATTTTCAGCTCGTTTTATTAAGTTTAAAGTATCTTTGAAATTATCTTGTAAATATAACTGAAACCATTTATGTGATCCTGCATTTTTAGAAATATCTTCCATAGTATATGAAGAGAGTGTACTTGCTACCATAAGAGTATCTGTAGCTTCACAAGCTTGTGCAGTTGCTATTTCACCATTTTTGTGTGCCAAGGTTTGATATGCTAATGGTGCTAAAAGAAAAGGGTGTTCTAAGCTTTCTCCAAGTAACTCAAGTTTAGTTGAAGCATTACGAACATCACTAAAAACACTAGGTATGATATTGTATTGTGAAAATGAAATACGGTTCTGATGTAAAGTTTTATCAAAACCACTACCACCTGAAATATATCCAAAATTTTCATTTGAAATAAAACTTGGTGCCAGTGATTCGTAATCACTGGCATTTAATACTCCTGATGGGATATGGTTTAATGTTTTATATTTAGCCATCAATATTAAAACTTATAATTTAATGTAAGTTGAGCATTTCTTTTGTCACCAATATAAGTGAATGAACCCGATCTATATGCTGCTAAATAATAATCTTTATTAAATAGATTATTAACATTTAATCTTAATGATGCTTTAGAATTTATTTTATAAGTAGCAAAAGCATCTACAGTTGTGTAAGCTGGAACATACATTGTTTCACTAGCTGCAGAATCTGGTTGTCCAGTATATTTTTTATTTTCATAATTTACTGCTCCACCTAGAGTAAATGCTGGTGTTAAATGATATCTAGCTTGTACATTTATTGAACTGTCTGCAAAGTTAGCAAGTTTTTTTCCTACATTGTCTGAATTACTAGATTTAGTTATTTTTGATTTCATAAATGTAACACCACCTTGAACACTTAATTTATCTGTAAGATAACCAGATAAACCAAACTCAATACCATCTACTCTATTTCCTCCTGTATTTGCTGTACCAGTAGCACTATAATCACCACCACTAACAGTTTCCATAACATCAGTTTTGTCTATTCTAAATACTGCTGCGGTTGCTAAAAGTTTATCGTTATTGAATCTCCACTTAGTACCTAACTCATAACTATTTGTTGTTTCAGGCTCAGCTGAAGCTGTATCACCTGTATCAACATAACCTCCATATCCACCACTAGTACCAACATCAGATTCTCCACCATTTAAGTTTGTTGCCGTAGAAAAACTTGCATAAACATTTGCAGAAGGGTTAATCTTATAACTAACTCCTACATGTCCATTCCAATCACCTTTATTATAATCATATTCTGCATCTGCTCTACCTTGAGTTTTTAGATCATAGTCATAATATTCATATCTAACACCACCAAAAGCTGTCCAATCGTCAGTTAAATCAACAGTATCCATTAGATATAAAGAGATAGTATTTAAACTCCAATCTGAATCCCAATCACTTTTTGTAATATCTCTTTGTAATAAATTATTTAGATTTGAAACAATATTTCCGCTTGAATCTCTTCCACAATATGAAGAACTTACTCCTCCTCTACCTGCTGCATAACAATTAGTTGCACCATTTGAAGTTGCACTATAAACACCATTTAAAACTGTTTGTCTTTGATATTCAGCACCAAGAACAAACTCATGTTTCATATCTGCAAGTTCTAACTCTTTCATATAGTTAAGTTGATTTGCAAAATACTCTACCTCTTGCCACCCTTGGTGACCACTTAATGTGAAAGTATCAAAGCCATTAGTTCCTGCTGTTGCATCAGCCTCAGTTGCATATCCCGTTGTACCTCTTGCACCTGTTACATAATAACCATTATCAGTCTTACCAAATCTAGTAAGGTTTACTATTCTTGAACTATCATCTATTTCCAATCCCGTTCTTAAAGTTATAGTATCAACTTGTGTACTTAAGAAATCTTCATCTTGTAAATATGCAGGTACATTTTTTGCAGGATTATTTGTATAGCCATCACCATCAGAATCTGTTAAATAAGTACCTAAATCAGGGTTATCATCACCTTGAAAATGATAATAGTCTACAGTAAACTCTAAATTATCAGTTGCTTGGTGAGTTAAAGATAAAGCCAGACCTTTTCTTTCTCTATCAGCTGGATCTCTATCTGGAACATCTTCTTTAGCATGTAAAATATTAGCTCTAATTGCAGTATCATCATTTATAACTTTATTATAATCTAATGTTATTCTATGATGATTATCTGTTCCAATAGCAGTGCTAATTTCTCCAAAATCTGATTCTGTACTAGCTCTTTTTGTACTTGAATTAACAGCACCACCAGTTGTACCACGTCCAGCAAAACTTGAGCTAGGTCCCTTACTAATCTCAATTTGATCTACTGCAAAGCTTTCTCTCATAGTCATACCTGGATCTCTTAATCCATCAACAAACATATCAGATCTTGCTTCATGACCACGAATAACATATCTATCACCAAAAGCATTTCCATTTTCTCCAGTACCTAAAGTGATACCTGGTTGCCCATCTAATATCTCTTTTAAATCAGTTTTACCTGATTCTTCAATAGCTTCAGCAGTTAACACAGTGATAGTTTGTGGTGTCTCAGCAAGTTTTCTAGTTCTTCTTGGATCTGATAATCTCTCTGCTAAATATGGTGAACCTGGTACCGCATAAGGATTTGTTTCTCTTGATACTGATTCTTCAACACTAACTTTTTCTAAAGTTGTACTTTCTGTTTTTTTCTCATCTGCACTTGCTTGTGTAGCCAATAAACTTGCACAAAGTGCAAAAGCCAATGTTGACATCTGTGATGTTTTTTTAGATGTTGTTTTTATTTCTATATTTTTATTTGTCATTTTTTCTCCATAATTGTTATTTAGTTTATTTTCTGTTTATCTATTCTATGTATAATTATGGGAGAAGTTAACTCGCAACTAACTTCTTCCAATGAAACTAGATAAAGGGTCATAACGAGAACATTTTTTATTTCCTCTTTATTTAGTTTCTCCTTGTGTCTACTTTTGTTTAACCTCCTTTCATATTTAATAAAATTTATTTTTAATAGTTTTTAATTTAAACTCAATTGGTAAAGTTAAATCCAAAGGTTCAAGACTCACGTCTTTTGGAATAACCGGAAATGGACTTGCTTTTTTTAACATTTTCATTGCCTCTTCATCTAATCTTTCATCACCTGAACTTTTTATTAGTTGAATATCTTCTACTTTTCCATTTAACATAATAATAAATCTAACTGTTGTAGTTCCTACTACACCCTCTTTTCTTGCACTTCTTGGGTATTTTTTAGCACGTGAGATTCTAGTTTTTACAATACTTAAATATCCTTGCTGTGCAGCTAGGTCTCCACCAGTTTGAACCTGTTCACCAGTTCCAGTCGCCCTTCTTGCTAGTTGTGTTTTATCAAACATATTAGTATCCAAATTAGATTCTACTTTTGATTCAGGTTCCGATTTAGACTCTTCTACTAATTCTTGTTCTACTGTAGTTACTGTTTCACTCTTTGTTTCTGGTTTTTGTTCCAATTTAGGTTCAGATTTTGGTTCAATTTTAGGTTTTGGTTTAGGTTCCACTTTGGGCTTAGGCTTTGGTTTAGGTTCCACTATAGGCTTAGGTTTAGGTCTAGATTCTGGTTTTGGTTTATCTTTGGGCTTTTCTATAATTTTTTTCTTCTCTATAGTTTCATTTTCATTTTCACCTGTTTTTTCACTGTCTGTAAAACTTCCTGTTATTCCTACCCCAACTACAATCCCATCTTTCCCTTTGTCTATTCCACCTTCATCGTTAGGTTGATTATAAAAATAGGCAAATGCAAAAGATAGATGTACTAAAACTGCTATGAATATAGTAATTAATAATTTAAATCCCATATTAATACCTATGTGTAGCTATATTTATTTGTTTTACACCAAAAGCTTGTACAGCTTCTAAAACGTCATCTAACTTCGATATTGGAAGTTCACTATGAATATGACAAGTGATAACAGAGTTTTCATTTAAAGCCAATAGTTCAAACTGCTTCATTAAAGAGTCTTCAACTTTTGCATCATTGATTGAGTAATCACCATTTGGCATAATATTTATATTGATTTCTTGTTTTAAAAACTTTTCATCACTTGTTGATTTAGGAACTAATAATTGTGTATCCCTACTCTCAATTTTCCCCGCAATCATAAAAAAAATCAAAAGTAAAAAAACTATATTGATAGCAGGAATCATACTATCATCAAGTTTTTTCATACTTTTTTTATTTTGATTTATATTTATTAATTTCATGGTAATTCCGATTTAGAGATATTCAATTTTATTACTCCTAAAGTTTTTAAACTATCAAGTATTTCAATAAACTTTTGAGTTTTCACTTCTGGATTAGCAGCAAGTATTACTTGCTCATTATTTTTTACAAAGTTATTTAAATTAGTATTAAACTCTTCACTATTTAATTGATATTTTATTCCATCAATATAAATCATCCCATCAATATCTAATAAAAGCTTATGAGATTTATCATCTTGTTTTGATAAAGATTCAGAACTAGCAGAAGATGTTTTCATCTCTATTTGCTTTTCTCTTTGAAATGTTGAAGATAACATAAAAAATAAAAGTAAAATAAAAACAACATCAATTAGTGGAGTAATACTAATTGATGAATCTTTTTTTGCTGAAACATTAAGAATCATTTTTAACTACTACTTTACTTTGTGTTTTGTTCTGGTTGATATGTGAATACTTCAGAAACCACTTCATTTATAGTATAAGAGATTCTTTCTATTTTTCTCTCTAACCAACTATGTGCCATTGAAGCTGGAATTGCAACTGCAAGACCAACAGCTGTAGTTAAAAGTGCTTGCCAAATACCACCTGACAATACAGAAGGGTCTACTTCACTACCTGCTAACTCCATTTGTTTAAAAGCTAAAATCATCCCTAGAACTGTACCCATAAGTCCTAATAGTGGACTAATATTAGCTATTACCTCTAAAGGTCTTAGATATGAATTTAATTGATTTATTAACTTATTTGCTTTTTTTTCTAACTTTTTTTGAAGTAAGTCTGGATTGATATTGTTGATTATACCATCCATTGCATCATGAACTATTCCAGCAATTGAATGTTTTTTGTTTAAAAGTTTTATGGCATTATCATAATCTTTTGATCTCCATAATTCTAAACTTTTATTAACTTTTTTAACTTTTTCTGGACGTAAAGTAGCAAATTGCCATAACTTTAAAAGTACAATTGCTAAGGCAAAAATAGAAAAAATTCCTAAAATCCAAACAACTGGTCCTCCAATATCTAAGATTGTATTTACTTCTTTTGAAGCTTCTAACATATTGCTTGTTAGTATATTCATTTCTAAAACTTCAGGGTTTGGTAAATCAACATTTCCTGATTCTATAACTGGTATCTGACCTGTTTCATTGATACTACTTGCATCTATATTCGTTGTTTTAGAATCTAATACTTGCATTTGTGATGTGCTAAGATTGGTGCTTACAAAATCTATTTTTTCTGCATTTAAAGTTTTTTCATCTATAGTTTTCATTATTGTCCTTCGTATAAGTTTACGCCAAAATTTAAAAAATGATATTTTAATTGGAATATTAAATGAAATTTACTTAATTTATTATTAATATTGATAATAGTTATCATTTATTTTATTAAATGCAATTTGCATTCCTTTTATTTTCAAATAACATAAAATTCTAAAACTTTTTTAATAGTGATTATCATTTTTAATAATTATTTAAGATTAAATTTGTATAGTTCTAAAATTTTTTATGAAGGATAAAAATGATTTTAAAATTAATTATAGGTGCATTAATATTATTTTCATCATTAAATGCATCAAATGTGTTAAATGTCTATTCACACAGAAACTATTATGCAGATAAACAATTATTTGAAATGTTTGAAAAAGAAACTGGTATAAAAATAAATCTAACTGAATTAGATTCATCTGAAGTACTTACAGAGATACAATCAGATGGAGAAGATACAGATGCAGATGTATTAATCACAGTTGATGCAGGAAGACTTGTTTATGCACAATATAATAATTTACTACAACCTGTAACTTCAGAAAAACTTGAAAAAATCGTACCAAGTCACCTAAGACAAAAAAAAGGTTATTGGTATGGCCTTACTAAAAGAGCCAGAGTTATTGCTTACAATAAAAAGAAAGTTTCACCATCTCAATTATCAACATATAAAGATTTAGCAACACAAAAATGGGCAAAAAAAGTTGTTGTGGGAAAATCAACAGAAATGTATAATATGTCATTGTTAGCAGCACTTATAGCATATGAAGGTGAAGAGGAGATAACTAAATGGGCAAAAGGTATTGTTGGAAACTTAGCAAGAAGCCCACTTGAAGGTGATACTAATCAAATAAAATCTATTTCATATAATAGAGGTAATCTTGCAATTATAAATACTTATTATCTTGCAAAATTGATGAATTCAAAAAAACCACATGAAGTTGAACTTACTGATGATATTGGTATATTTTTCCCTGACCAAGGAAAAAATGAAAGAGGTACTCATATAAATATTTCAGGAATGGGTGTAGTAAAATATAGCAAAAATAAAGAAAATGCAATCAAATTCATGGAATTTATGTTAAGTTCTAAAGCCCAAAAAATATATGCAGAAGCTTCTTATGAATATCCAATCAATGAAACAGTTGAACCCTTAGAACTGCTTAAATCATGGGGAGATTTTAAAGAAGATAAAATAAATATGGAATACCTTGGATACTATAATCACAAAGCTGTAGAAGTATTTAAAAAAGTTAAATGGAAATAGATTTCAAAAAATTTGAATATTTGATTTTAGTCAAATAATTTATTTAAAAGTTTTGTTAGAATTTTATCAAATAACCAAGAAGGCTCTCCTCCTACAATTAAAAAAATTCCTAAACTAATATATTTTTATTTTCCTTCTTGGCTTATTTGTTTTGACAATTTTTTAATAGTAAATCTAATTGTGTTTTTAAATCATTTAATTTTTTAGTAGTTTTAAGTAGATTTTCTGATGACTCAATAGCTATATCTTCACTTCTATTTATCTCTTTTACTATTTCAGATTTATTTCCTAATTCATCAATAATATTTTCAAACTCATCTGTTAAATCTAATAATTTCTCTGATGCTAATTTAGACTGTTCAAGGGCTGATTCTGAATAATTCATAGCAGAATTTACTTTATTTATAAAATTATTCATATTGTTTGCCATCTCTACAAACTCTTTTTCACTCTCCACATGTATAGGCTCTAAATTGCTTATCTCACCTGAATTTAGTTGACTATATTTTGACATAAACTCTTTTGCATGTGACTCAATTTGTTTTAATTGAACCAAAGAGTAGATTGTCAACATAAACATCAAAGCAAATGAAGTGTATTGGAAGTTTTTTATAAACGCAGTTTTCTCTTCAATATATCTAGTATATAAACTTACAACTTTATCAACCTCATCTAACAAAACCGTATTTGTTTCATACATATATTTTAAAATAGAGTTTTGTTTTTGAATATCATCTTTTAAAATAGCTTCTTTAAACTCTTTTGTATTTTTTTCAAAGGTATTCCATAAAACTATGACTTTTGATAATTGATTATTGATTATATCCGTTGGAGCAGCAGATATATTTAATAACTCATTTCCATCTTTTAGGGTTTTTAATCCATAATTAAACTCTTCTATTGCATTATCAATTTGTGTAAAATTATTTGATTTTGTTTGATATAAATAAAAGATATTTTTTGTAATCTTTTGTGTAAGCATTCTTTGTTTACCAGCAATATTTATAATAGTACCATCTTTTGAATTTTTTAAATTTAAATATAAAGATACACAAATCACAAAAAATACAGTAGATATTAATAATGCTCCTAAAATCTTAATTTTCCCACTAACACTAATCTCTTTTTTCATCTTATAATCCTAGATAAATACTTTTTAATTCATCACCATTTTCGATTGATACAATCCCTTTATCGATTGATATTGTACCATTTCTAACCAATCTTTTTAGTACCCTTGATAAAGTTTCTGGTTGTATATGTAGTAACAATGATACTTCATTTCTTTTTAGGTGATTAAACATATCCAAATCATTTGTAAGCATAAAAGCAACTTTTGAAGTTGCATCAAAAACTAATTCTCTATTTACAATACATTGTAGTTGTTGATTTTTATAAATCAATTCATTGATAAATTTTTGAACTAAATCATTTTGACTTAGAAACTCTTCTTTAAATTTTTTAAAATTGACACAAAGCATCACACTATCTCTTAAAAATTCACTATTTGAAAAGCAGTTGATTTTATTGTCATTTAGATTTGATAATTCTGATATCATAGAGTTTGGATAAACATAATATAAAAATATCTCATTGTCATACTTATCTATTTTATATACTTTTAATAAACCTTCTACCAAAAAAAGTAATTCATCTGTTGTTTCTGATTCATAAAAAAGTACAGTATTTGCATTGTACTTTGATACATGAGACATTGTAGCCAACAAATCAATTTCATCATCTGGCAAAGCTGTAAATAATGGTATCGATTTTATTATATCTTTGATATTGTTCATACTTATCTTTACTTACTTTTTAAAATTATTTTAAAGATTATACTCAAATTACTTCATCATTTAATTGATTTAAATCAATTAAAATAATTTGACTTAAATCAAAGACAATATAACATTTTTTCATTAAACTTTCAAAAAACAAAAAGGATTAACATGAAAAAAGTTTTAACTACAGCAGTTATATTACTAGGATTTTTGGCAGTTAATGCATCAGCAGATGTATATGCTAGATGTGTTGCATGTCATGGTGCAAATGGTGAAAAAGCAGCTATGGGAAAATCTAAAATTATCAAAGATATGACTAAAGCTGAAATTGCAGCTGCTATGAAAGGTTATAAAGATGGTTCATATGGTGGAGCTATGAAAGGTCTTATGAAAGGTCAAGTTGCAGCTTTATCTGGTGCTGATATTGAAGCAATCGCACAAAAAATTGGTAAATAAAAGGGTTAATTCCCTTTTATTTATATCACTCAAACAAGTATTATATTTTGACTATCCACCTGTATAATAAAAAGCTCTTGAAGAGATATTTTCTTTTGAAGATTCTAATTGTAGATTGTTTTTAGTCCATTTATTTTTTTCTGGTCTATTTTGAACTACTTTAAATAAAACATTTTCCAAATCTTTTTTACTAGAGATTGATTCTTTGATATTAATAGAATCTTCATAATATAAACATGGAATCAAATCCCCTTCTGCTGATAATCTAATTCTATTACATGTTGAACAAAAAGAATCATCGTATGGCTCAATTATTCCAAAAACATAACCTTGATTGTCTTCATAAAGTTTTGCAGCTGAATTTACACTATTTTCAACTGTTTCAAAACTATATTTAGTAGAGATAATATTTAAAATCTCTTGGCTTGTTAAGGTTTTTAATTGATTATAAGCCATCTCATTTTCCATATACTCTATAAATCTAATTTGAATATCTCTTTGTTTTGCAAACTCATATAAAGATAAAATTTCATTTTCATTTATCTTTTTTAAAACTACACTATTTATTTTAACTTTGATTCCAACTTTTATGGCTTCATCTATTCCTTCTAAAACTTTTGATAAAACATCTTTTTTGGTTAAATACCAAAAAGTTTCTCTTTCTAAAGAATCTAAAGATATATTGATTCTTTTTAATCCAGCTTCTTTTAGTTTTTTAGCTTGTGATTTTAGCAAATATCCATTTGTAGTAAGACCTAAATCTATTGACGGAGCATATTCATTTATCATAGATATAAACTTATCCAAATCATCTCTGACTAATGGTTCTCCACCTGTGATTCTAATCTTCTTTATTCCATTTGATATAGCTACTTTTATAAATTTAAACATCTGCTCATATGAAAGTAAATCCTCTTTTGGTATCCACTCAAAAGGTTTTTCTGGCATACAATATTGACATCTGAAATTACATCTTTGAGTTACTGAAACTCTTAAATAATCTATTTTTCTATTGTAATTATCTATTAACATCTTAATCTCCTAAATGAAATTCTATTACAAACTAAAAACTTTTGTCTTGACATACATCAAGTATAAATTTTTGTATTTAGAATCAATTTTGACCCTAGTCATACCTTTAAAAAAAAATCTTTAATACAATTGTCAAAACAGATTTAAAAGGTCATATTTATGGATTTTGTAATAAAAAGAGATGGTTCAAAAGAGCCATTTAAAGCTTATAAAATAGAGGATGCTATAAAAAAAGCATTTAGAAGTGTAGAGATTACTTACAATAAAATAATCTTTGTTTCAGTGATACAAAAATTATATGAAAATAAAAATCATAATGTGGAAGATATTCAAGACTTTATTGAAAAATCTTTATTTGAGTATAGATATTTTAGTGTGATGAAATCGTTTATTACATATAGATTTTTACATAAGATGCAAAGAGAACATATACTAGGCCTCAACCAAGATACAACCTTTGTTGATTCAACTAAAAGTGTAGAAGAGTATATCCATAAAAATGACTGGAGAATAAATGCAAATGCAAATACTGGTTACTCAAACTCTGGACTTGTAAACAATCTTGCAGGAAAAGTTATCGCAAACTATTGGCTGGATAAGGTTTATGATGTTAAAGAAGGGGTTGCCCATAGAAATGGGGATATCCATATTCATGATTTAGATTGTCTTACTGGATATTGTGCAGGTTGGAGTTTAAGACAGTTGTTAAATGAAGGGTTTAACGGAGTAAGAGGAAGAGTAGAAAGTAAAGCTGCAAAACATTTTAGACAAGCTCTTAGCCAAATGGCAAATTTTTTAGGTATTTTACAAAGTGAATGGGCTGGAGCGCAAGCTTTTAGCTCTTTCGATACCTATTTGGCACCTTATGTTTTTATTGATGATTTATCATATGAAGAGGTTAAAAAAGCACTTACAAGTTTTATTTTTAATCTAAATGTTCCATCAAGATGGGGACAAAGTCCATTTACAAATATCACACTTGATTGGAATGTACCATCTGATTTAAAAGAGCAGTTTCCAACATACAACGATAAACATCTATTTGAACAATTTGAAGAGAATGAAAAAATAAAACAAAAACTAAAAGACAAAGGGGTAAATAGATTAACGAATTTGACTTTTAAACATTTTCAAAAAGAGATGAATCTAATAAACAAAGCCTTTTATGAGATTATGACCCACGGGGATAAAAATGGACAACCTTTTACCTTCCCTATTCCCACAGTAAATATAACTGAAGATTTTGATTGGGATGGAGAAAATGTAGATATTCTTTTGGAAAACAGTGCAAAAGTTGGTTCAAGTTATTTTCAAAACTTTGTAGGAAGTCAATATATGACAAATGAATTAGGGGAAAAAATAGAAAACCCTAATGCTTATAAACCAGGTGCTGTTAGAAGTATGTGTTGTAGACTCCAACTAGATTTAAGAGAATTATTAAAAAGAGGAAATGGTCTATTTGGAAGTGCTGAGATGACAGGAAGTATTGGTGTAGTTACTATAAATATGGCACGACTTGGATATTTATATAAAAACAATAAACAAAAACTATATGATGAATTAAATAAACTTTTAGAGCTTTCATTTAACACTTTAGAGAAAAAAAGAGTTATCATAAATAACCTATTTGAACAAGGTTTATATCCATATACAAAAAGATATCTAAAGGGTTTTAATAATCATTTTTCAACTATTGGGGTAAATGGTATAAATGAGATGATAAGAAACTTTACCAATGACAAAGAAAATATTACAAGTGATTATGGAGTTGAGTTTTCTTCTGAAATTTTAGATTTCATAAGAGAAAAAATCACTTCATTTCAAGAAAAAAGTGGAAACTTATATAACCTTGAAGCAACACCAGCAGAAGGAACAACATACAGATTTGCAAAAGAGGATAAAAAAAGATATCCAGATATTCTTCAAGCTGGATTTGATAATGAAATTTACTATACAAACTCTTCTCAACTTCCTGTTGATTTTACAAATGACCCTTTTGAAGCTTTACTAAAACAAGATATTTTACAAACTAAATATACAGGCGGAACTGTTTTACATCTATATATGAGTGAAAAATTAAGTTCAATAGAATCTACAAAATTATTTTTAAAGACAGTTCTTGAAAATTTCAAATTACCATATATAACATTAACACCTTTATTTTCAATTTGTCCTATTCATGGTTATTTAAATGGAGAACATGAATATTGCCCAAAATGTGATGAAGAGATTCAACACAATATAAAATCTGCATAAGGAGATAAAATGCAAGAAAAAAAGAGAACGAAATGTATCGTTTACACTAGAGTTATGGGATACCATAGACCAGTTGAGAGTTTTAATATAGGGAAAAAAGCTGAACATAAACAAAGGGTATATTTTGTGGAGCAAAAAAAAGATAATTGATAGTCTAAGCCCTTTTACTCTTTTGGATTTTGAACAATACCCATCTTGTATTATCTGGTTTAATGGCTGCAATATGAGATGTGATTATTGTCATAATCCTGATATAGTTTTAAAAAAAGGCACCTATAGTTTCGCACAATTAATCCCTTTTTTAAAACAAAGAAAAAATCTTTTAAAAGGTGTTGTTTTATCAGGTGGTGAAGCCACCTTACATAAAGAGATATATAATATTTGTAAATATATAAAATCGATGGGCTTTAAAATAAAACTTGATACAAATGGTTTAAATCCACAAGTTTTGGAAAAACTTTTAAAAGATGATTTATTAGACTTTATTGCTTTGGATTTTAAAACCTCTAAAGCAAACTTTTTTAAAATAACAAAAAATAAAGAGTATGAAAAATTTATTGAGAGTTTGAGATTATTAAACAACTCAAAAATAGATTTTGAAGTAAGAACCACATACCATAATTCACTTTTATCAAAAAATGATATAAAAGAGATTTTAGAAGTTTTACAAAAATATAAATATTCAAAAACCTACTATATTCAAAAATGTTTAGATTCTGTTCCTACTTTATTAAATATTCCTAAAAATACTATTAGTAAAGAGTTTTTCAAACAATTTAATGATAAATATAATTTTGAAATCAAGTATAGAAATTTTGATTACTAAGAGTTATTTTTTTGATAGTCAATATTTCTTTTGCCACATTTTGGACAAGGATTAGCTTCATTCATATGACAAGAATAACAAAAAAGCATATCACAATTTTTGCAAGTATATTTACAATGTTTGCATACATATTTTGGAAGTTTCATCTTAATATATTTCTTTTTCTTAAAAAGGTTAAAAAACATTTTATACTCCCAGACTTATAAATTGATTTTACTTAAAAATTACTATTTTTATATTGATTTAAATCAATTACAAATTTTTCTTTTGATGTTAAAATTCATAAATTTATAAAAGGTATTAATATGCATTATCCAGATTTTTTCAATAATATAGAAACAATAAAACTTCAAGATAAATTATCAGATTTTTTAGGTACTTTTGAAGATGGTATTGTTGAATTTAGTTATTTAGATATTGTTAAATCAGCAGGACATAGTTGTCCAACTATTGCAGGTGCATATATTATCACTAAAGAAGCTTTAAAATATTTATATAAAGATGAAATTCCAAAAAGAGGAGAAATATTAGTAAGCTTTAAAGATGATAGTTCAATAGGAACAACAGGTGTTATTGCAAATGTAATCACACAAATTACAGGAGCTACTGATAGTTATGGATTTAAAGGTTTAAATAATCAATTTAAAAGATATAATCTAATGCAATTTAATGATAAAAATACTATCAATATAAAATTTCAACGACTAGATACCAATCAAACTGTACAAATTGATTATAATCATACAACTATAAACATGGATCCAAGAATACCTGATTTGATGCAAAAACTATTTAATAATATTGCAACAAAAGATGAAAAAACTTTATTTGGAAAACTTTGGCAAAAAAAAGTTGAAGATATATTTAATAATCTTGACAAAGTACTTACTATATATAATTAAAATGAAATTTTACAACTTTTTCCCAAATAAAGAATTGATAAACCATTATATACCTGCTTTATTTTTGATTATAATTTTTTCTTCTTTAGGGTATGTAAATCTAAAAGATATTATTGAATCTGTTGAAAATGATGGAATAAATATAAATATAAGTGGTAGTCAAAGAATGTTGTCTCAAAAACTTGTGATATTAGCTAATAAATATCAAAAAAACCCTGATTATCATAATGACTTTATTGATGCTCTTGATAAAATAGAAAAATCACATATTTATTTATTGAAAAATATTAATTCTGATAATATTTTGAAAATCTACAATAAAGATAACTTTAATGATGAATTTACTATTTTTTTAACAGATTTAGAAACTTTTATTACTAACAAAAATGATGCCTTATTAAAAGATATTGAAAAAAAATCACAATCTATTCTTATAAAACTAGATAATATAGTTAAAGTGCACGAAGAAGACTATACAAGGAAAATCCAATATCTAAAATCTAAAGGTGCACTATTTTTTATTGGAATAATCTTAGTAGTAATAATTGAAGGGATATTCATATTTTATCCAGCCAATAGAAAGATAAAAAACAATACAAAAAAACTTGAAGATGCAATCAAAGAAAAAACAAATGAATTACAAAAATCTATAGATATTATCAGTGATTATGTAATATATTCAAAAACTGATTTAAAAGGAACTATTACTTATGCAAGTAATGCCTTTTGCAAAATCAGTGGATATTCAAAAGAAGAGTTAATAGGAAAACCTCACAATATAATTAGACATCCAGATATGCCTAAAAGTGCTTTTTATGAGATGTGGCAAACAATAAAAAAAGGACAAGTTTGGGCAGGAGAGGTAAAAAATCTAAAAAAGGACAAAGGATATTATTGGGTTAAAGCTAACATTTCACCTGACTATGATGAAAAAGGAAATTTAATAGGTTATGTTGGTGTAAGATATGATATTACTCATAAAAAAGAGCTTGAAGAATTAAATAAAAATTTAGAAAAAAAGATTACCATTGAAATTCATAAAAATAGGGAAAAAGATAAATTATTATTTGAACATGAAAAAGTATTACAGTTAAATGAGATGATTGAAAATATTGCTCATCATTGGAGACAACCCCTTTCCGTAATTTCAACTTGTGTTAGTGGCGTGATGCTAAAAAAAGAATTAGATATATTAGATGATGAAGATTTAAATGAATCTTTAATAATGGTTAGTAACACTGCTCAAAAACTATCAGAAACAATAAATGAATTTGCAAATTTTAATAAATTGAATAAAAAAGAGGAAACCTTTAATCTTATTGATATTATAAACAAAACAATAAATATTGTAAGCTCTACATTTCATAACCACAATATACAAATAGAAAAATTATATAAAGAAAAGTTTATAGAAATATCTTCTATCCCTGGAGATTTTTCTCAAATACTATTAAATATACTAAATAACTCAAAAGATGCCTTTATGAAAACCAATTATCAAGATAAAAAAATTTATATAAATATTTCAAATATAAAAAATCAAATATCAATATCTATTAAAGACAATGCAGGTGGCATAGGAGAGGAAAATTTATCAAAAATATTTGATCCTTATTTTACAACAAAACACAAATCACAAGGTACTGGATTAGGTTTAAATATGTGTAAAACCATCGTAAATAAAAATTTAAAAGGTAATATCTATGCTCATGATATACCAAATGGTGCAGAATTTACTATTGAATTACCACAAAAACTATAAAGTTTTATTTTCTTGACCTAAGTCTATTTTTCTTTTTTAATTTTAATATATACTTTTGAAACTACTTAAGTTTGTTAGTAATATAAACAAACTATTAAGTAAAAAAAATGGTGATTCTTAGGAATCTAACAATATAAAAAAATAATTAAAATTAAATCATTAAGCCCCTTACCAAAAGGGGCTTTTTTTATGGCAAATATTATTCAATCTAAAATAAATTTTTCTTGATGTAAATCAATGATAACAATTATCAAAAAAAATATACTTTCATATAAATTTTTAAAAGGATAAAAAATGGAAAAATTTAACCCCGAAGGTTCAACAGTAGATTTTTTTAAAGATGTTGTTGATACAGTTACTATATATACATTTGATACAAGTATGTGTGAACCACCTCATCCTATGGTAAATGCAATGATTGGTTTACAACTTTTAGATGAAACATCAAAACTTGTAATGATAAACCATAAATCTCCTGCTGGTCTTTTCCCTAAAATTGATAGTGAGTTTGATTTTACACAAGAAGATATAAAAGATGGAAAAGTAAAAGTGGTATTTACAAAAAAATCTATTTCATCAAATGCAACTGATTTTTCTGATAACTGTTGTATGGGATAAAAGGTAATACTTTATGAATATCTCAACAGCTTATGCCCCACCATTTAAACTTGTAGCACCTTTTTTTATAATAGGTATTTTGGTATATGCTTTTTGTGTTGTTTTATTGTTTGGATTTGATGTAAAACTTAGCCATTTTCTAAATAGTAGTACCCTATCTTGGGTACATCTATTTTTATTAGGTTTTGTGATGATGATAATTTTTGGTGCAATGGCTCAACTCATTCCTGTAGTATTAGAGATAGGACATTTTGCAGTAGATGTTTATTATGTAATATATCCATTACTTTTATTAGGTTCTATCCTTATGGCTCTTGGATTTTACTTTAGCCCTTTATTATTACCTTTTGGTGGCGTGATAGCTTTTATCTCTTTTGGGATATTTTTATTTGAGACTTTTTTAACTATTTTAAAAGTCAAAAAACTAAATTTTGTAATGGTCTCAGTTTTAGTAGCAAATATATTTTTACTTTTGGGGCTTATTGTAGGTATAGTCTTAGCTATGGGATATAGTGGAATAATCAACGTTGATGTTCATAATTTTTTAAAAGTGCATGTATATTTTGTACTTTTTGGATATGTAGGTATTACAATCATGGGTATGAGTTTGATACTTCTTCCTATGTTTTGGTTAAGCCACGACTTCTCTTGGAGTTATGTAAAAACAGCTTTAGTTTTTATAAGTATTGGAATACTAAGTGTTAGTTTAAGTGCACTTATAAAAAATGATTTTTTTGAATTTGCTGGATATATTTTGTGTATATTTGCTTTGTTTTTATACTTTTATCAAATATATATAATATACAAAAAAAGGGTAAGAATAGAAAAAGATATCTACTTTAAAAGTATTACCTTTTCATATATTTGTTTATTCTGTTCTTTATTTTTAGCAATTCTTTATATAAGTTATCCAAATCAAAATCTACTATTAAGCAGTTCATGGCTTGGATTTTCTGGATTTATTGCTTATATTATCATAGGTCATCTTTATAAGATTGTACCTTTTTTAGTTTGGTTTGAAAGATTCTCTGCATTTGTTGGTAAGAAAAAAGTACCAATGTTAGCAGATATGATACCTAACAAAAGTGCAAATATGCAATTGTTTTTTAGTATTGTTGGTATTGTAACTATAGCTGTAGCACTTTTTTTACAAAACGATTTAGTTTATAAAAGTGGCGTAAGTTTTTTGTTTGTTGGTAGTATCTTTTTAATAAAAGATATTTTTTATATGATTAATTTTAAAGGTTAAAATGATGAGTTATACAAAAGATGAAATATTTAAAGCAATCTCAACAGTAAATGACCCTGAAGTGGGATTTAATCTAGTAGAAATGGGGTTAATTTACGATGCAGTATGTGAAGATACAGATGTTATAGTTACGATGACACTTAGTACAAAAGCTTGTCCTCTTCATCAAATGATTTTACAATGGGTTGAAGAAGCAATCTTACGAGACTTAGAAGAAGTCAAAGGTGTTAAAATAGATCTTGTTTGGGAACCTGCATGGAATATCTCTATGGCAAGTGATGAAGTAAAAGCAAAACTAGCAGGATAAATCTAAATTATTTCTGCTAGTGTATTTTCATTGAATAGTGCTAATATACTTTTTTTAGGCTCTTTCCAAATATCATGTAAAGCACATTTTTTACTCTCTTTACAAAGACCTAAACCCAATACACACTCTTTTTGTTCTACACTCTCTTTTACAGCTTCTAATATTTGTATGAGTTTTATCTCTTGAGGAGGTTTTGTAAGTTTATATCCACCATCTCTTCCCCTTATGGACAATATTAGATTTGCATTTACTAACATAGTCATTATTTTAGTTAAATATTTATAAGGGATAGAAAGTTTTTCAGATATAACTTTTGCATTATGTAATCTATCTTGTTCTTTTGCAATAAGTTCCATGATTCTAAGAGCATATTGAGATGTAGTGTTTAATTTCATAGGAGTATTGTATCACAAAAAAATCTTTAAAACAATATATTCTACTTAAAGGTAGAATTAAATTTAAATAGGTTAATATTTCAAAATACTACTTATAGGTAGAAATTAAAACAGGAGCAACAGATGTCTATAGTTGATAAGCTGATGAGCAAAAGAGGTTTATACGCTAGTTTTTGGATTATAGGTATATTTATGATTACTATACTTATATACTTTACTGCAAACCTTGCAAAGGAAGTGCCACCTCTTCCCAAAAAAGTGGTATCAATAAACAATGAGGTTTTATACACCTATGATGATATTGTTGAAGGGAAAGCACTATTTCAACAATTTGACCTTATGGATTATGGAACTTTACTTGGTATGGGAGCATATTTAGGTCCAGATTTCACAACAGAGTTTTTACATAAAAGAGCTGAGTATTTAAATGATTTTTATGGTTTACAACTGTATGGAAAAACTTGGAATAATCTCTCTAAAGTTGAACAAGGAGCAATAAAAGAAAAAACAAAACAAGATATAAAAGAACAAACTGTTTTAGCAGAAGAAAAAGTAGTTTATACAAATGCTTCAAGTCAAGCATATAAATCAAATGTTAAATATCTTATAGATTTTTTAGTAAATGGTGATCATGAAAGAGCTTGGCGTGCTGGAGTAATAAAACCAAATGAAGCTTTAAAGATTGCAGCATTTTTTGATTGGTCACAACTTGTAGCTTCGAGTCTAAGACCAGGAACAAATAGAACTTGGTCAAACAATTGGCCACCTGAACCACTAATTGACCAAGATGTAAACTTCAACTCACATTTTGTTTCACTATGGGAGTTTTTACTTCTTTGGGCATTTACTATTGTGGTTGTGTATGTTGCTTATGAAAAACTTTTTAATAAAGAGCATCAAGATGGTGAACTTTCAGAGCCTTTAAGAATAACAAAAATATTTCCATCACAAGAAAAACTTTTAAAATATGTTCCTATTGTGGCTTTATTTATATTCTTGCAAATGGTACTTGGTGGATATTTAGCACACATATATGTAGATCCAACTGAAAACTTTATACTTTCTCAAGATATTTTACCATTTAATGTTATGAGAGCATTACATACGAATCTAGCAATTATTTGGGTTGCTGTAGGTTGGCTTGTGGGTGGACTTCTTATTGCTCCACTTGTTTCAGGGCGTGATTTAAAAATCCCAAGACTTGTAGATATTTTATGGGTTGCACTATTAGTAGTTGGCGGTGGTGGTCTTATTGGTATCTATTTAGGTGCAACAGGACAAATGAGAGAAACATGGTTTTGGCTTGGAAATGAAGGAAGAGAGTTATTAAATCTTGGTCGTATTTGGGATATTGGTTTAGTAATAGGACTGGTTCTTTGGTTTGGAATGGTTTATAGTACAATCAGAAAAGCAGCAGGAAATAAACTTCTTATTGGAACTATCATCTGGTCTGCATTTGGTATAGCAACCCTTTATATAGCAGGGATGATGCCTATACATAAGATTATGCCAAACTTTACAGTTGATGATTATTATAGATGGTGGGTTGTACATCTTTGGGTTGAACTTACATTTGAACTATTTGCAGCTGGTGTTATAGCATTTTTATCTGTAGCACTTGGATTAGTTCGTGAAAAAACAGCTGAAAAAGTTATGTTGTTTGAATTATTTTTAATAATGGCATCAGGAACGTTAGGAGTTGGTCATCATTATTGGTGGCAAGGACTTGATGAATATTGGATTGCAATTGGTGGGATTTTTTCTGCACTTGAACCATTACCTTTAGCACTTTTAATGATTGAAGCAATTAAAGAACAAAATCATATAAAAGCTGAGGGTAAAAGATTTGACTTTGGTATCCCTTTTATGTGGTTGGCTGGTTCAGCATTTTTAAACTGGTTTGGAGCAGGTTTCTTAGGTATGGTTATTAATACTCCAACTATTAGTTACTATTCACATGGTACTTATCTTATTATGCCTCATGGTCATGTAGCTTTACTTGGTGCATTTGGATATATAGCAATAGCATTTATCTATATGACAGCACGAGCAAACTCTTTGGCAAAAGGCTTAAAATGGGATGAAGCTTTAAGTAAAACAGCTTTTTGGATGATAACAATAGGAACTTTACTATATGTTCTTCCTACAATAATTATAGGTTTTGAACAAACAGCAGTAGCTCATGAACTTGGATATTATGCTGCAAGAAGTAGAGAAGTTTTAGAAAATATGCAAGGTTGGATGTGGTTTAGAATACTTCCAGATGGTATGATGATTATAGGTTCAGCAATACTACTTTGGGATACTTTTCAAAAAATCTATATAGCTAAAAAAGCATAAAGAATTAAGCGGTGATTTTCACCGCTTTAGATTATTCTATATTGATTTAAGTCAAATAATTTTTTTATATATTAAGTTACAATCCCTTTTTTTAGGATAAATAATATGAAGAAATTTTTTAAACAATTTAAAAAGATAAATACAGAACCCCTCGAAAGATCAAATTTTATCTGGTCTTGGATAGGCTCTTTTCTTGGCATTATGAGCATTGCACTTTTTCATAGAGGTGTTTTGGGAGATGAAGATTTGGGTTTAGTTATAGGTTCATTTGGAGCAAGTGCAGTTTTAGTTTATGGAGCTATAAATTCCCCTTTGGCACAACCAAGAAATCTTATAGGTGGACATATCCTATCTGCAATAGTAGGAGTAGTATCTTATAAACTTTTTTTTGGAAATTTACTTTTTTGTTCAGCTTTTGCTGTAGCAAGTTCTATATTGATTATGCAATTAACTCTTACTTTACATCCTCCAGGTGGTGCTACTGCTTTAATAGCAGTTTTAGGCAGTGACAATATCCATGACTTAGGTTTTATTTATGTTTTATATCCTGTAGCAACTGGAGCTTTTATTTTATTGATAATTGCTTTAGTTGTAAATAATATTTCAAAACATAGACACTATCCTGAGGGAGTTAAATTTAATAAATTTATGTTAAACCCTAAAAAAGAATTAAATGATGAGGATATGTTTTAGAATATTGACGTATATCAATGATAACTACTATCAAAAACTATATACTCTCAATTATTCAAAAAAGGCGAAACAATGATTTACCTCTTTATAAAAATATTACATATATTTTCAGTATTTATTTATGGTGGCTTTTTATTTACAGATAATCTTATTTTAATGAAAATGCAAAAAACTCTATCAAAAGAGAAATACGATGAGGTAAGAGCTTATTTTAAAGAGTTTACAAGAGTTTTAGTACCAAAAGCATTAGTTGTTGCAGTGATTACAGGGGTACTTTTGTTTCATAATAGCTTTGGAAGTGTTAGTGAAGATGGACTTTCAAACTTTCAAATAGTTTTAAGTATAAAAGCTATTTTAGGATTGTGGCTGGGATTAAGAGGGATACTACAAGTATTTTTTGGAATACAACCATTCTTTTTTAAATCCCATAAACTACCCTTTATTTTAGTGATAATTATCATATTTTTATCACAAATCATGTTTAATATTTAAGGAAAAATTATGAATTTCTCAACAAAGCCAAATAACTTTTTTATTCCTGTAAAAGAAAAATGGTGGGATAGATTTACCTCACAAGCTCATCAGCTTTATTTTACAAGTGCAATATTTTTTGCTATTACGGTGATGGTTTTAACTTTTATCTCATTTTTGGGAAAAATACCTTTAGAGTTCTCTTTGATTCATAGTTTTGGTTTAAACTATGCAGTTTTTACAAATGCTTTTTTAGGATTTCTAATAACGGTAATACCAAAATACAATGCTTCAGAAGTTATAAGTAAAAATAGATATCTTATTTCTTGGTTTAGTTTTCAAATTGGAGTAGTTTTATCATTGATTGGCTTTCCTATTTTAGGAAAAATCATAGTTTCTTTTACTATGTTTTACTTTGTGAAAATTTTTTATGAAATAATAAAAAAAGGAAGAATCCCAAATAAAAAAGATAGTATCTTTATAAATCTAGTATTTTTATTTGGAGCTATATTTTTACTTTTAGAAGTTGTTTTTCAAACAAATTTATCTTTATTGATATTTTTTGCTTATCTAATCTCATTAGTTTTTTTAGTAGCTTTAAGGATGGTTCCTGCATTTTACAGTGCATATATGCAAATAGCTCAATGGGAAAAACCAAAATATATAAGAGAAATCTCTGTAACTATTTTTTTGATTTTAGGTTTATCTTTAGAGTTTGAACTTCAAATAGTTAAAATAGTTACTTTTATAGCGATGGTATTTTTTGGATATATTGTTTTTAAATTAAATATTTATAAAAAAACTCCTGCAATCATATCTATTCTTGTATTATCATTTATATGGTTTGAAATTGGTTTTATTATTTTGTTTATTGAATCTATTTTCAATCTTTATTCTCTAAAACTTGCCCTTCATATTTTTGCTTTGGGATTTGTAACAACTTTACTTATAGGTTTTGGAAGTAGAGTTGTAATGGGTCATGCAATACCTGCACAAAGGATTGTCGCTGATAAGCTAACAATATTTATATTTGTATTAACTCAAATAGTTGTTTTATCTAGAATAACTGCTTCTATTTTATTTTTGGAAAACTCTAATATTTTTATGGGATTTTTACATCTAAGTTCAATGTTGTGGATAGTGTTATTTTTAATTTGGAGCTTTAGATATGCCAGAACTTTACTTAGAATAGAAAAGTAAAAACTAATATGGTTTAAAAATTTAAGTTTTTAAACCATATTTTCTATCTTTTTCAAAAACTATCCCATTCATCTACTTCAGTTTTTTTAGGAATCTTTTTAACTTTTGCATACTCTTCTTTATTTTGTTTTATCTCTCTTTCTACACTTCTTCTTTCTACTCCTGTAAAATTCTCATCAACTGCCTTTTCTCTCATATCAATACTATTTTTACCATCAAACTCTTTTGAATTCGCATCATCTACAATAATATTTGAAATAACTTCTGTTTTTTTAGCAATTGCATCAGCATTTACAGTATTTTGAGCATTTCTTTGAGTAAGTTCATCTAACTGATTAACTGCATCATTTATTTGAAGAATACCTCTTTCTTGTTCTCTACTTGAATTTGCAACATCATCGATAAATTGAAGTGTTTTAGTAATATTATCATTTAACTCATCATAACCTTTAATCATGTTTGATGCTATTACTTTCCCATCATTTGTTTTTAATTGAGCATTTTCTACAATAGATTTTATCTCTTTTGCAGCCTCTGCTGATCTACTTGCTAAGTTTCTAACCTCTTGTGCAACAACTGCAAAACCTTTTCCTGCTTCACCAGCAGTTGCAGCTTCAACAGCTGCATTCAAAGATAAAATATTTGTTTGAAAAGCAATCTGGTCAATTACTGTTATTGCTTCTGTTATTGCTGTAGTTTGTTTATTAATATCTTCCATAGATTTAACTGTTTTATTAGCTAAATCATGCCCAATTTTTACAGAATCTTTTACTCTTTCACCATATTTTGCCATTTGAGAAGTAGATTCAGTATTTATTTTTAGTGTTGATGTTATTTCTTCAAGTGAAGCAGCAGTTTCTTCCAATGAAGCTGCTTGTGTATTAGCAGCATCAGATAACTCACTTAGATTCATTGTAAGTGTTCGAGAGTTTTGACTCAAAATCATACCATTTTTTTTGTTATTCACTAAAGTTTTAGTTATTGCATCTCTTAATATATTTACATCATCACATAACCTAGATAAGGTTCCTTCTAAATTTCCCTTTTCAACTGTGGGTCTATAATCAAGTTTTGAATAAGCTGTAAGTACATCAATTATTCTTTCAATATTTCCTTGCATAGTATTTAACATCTCATTAATAATATTTTTCAGTTCATTCAACTGTGGATTATTTGAATGTTTTTCAATTCTAGAGCTTAAGTGTCCTTTACTAATCTTATCTGCTACAGATATGGTCTCTTTAATTAAATCCTTATCTGTTTGGATATTTATTTTTGTATTTTCAATATTTTTATTGATTATACGCGACATTTGTCCAAATTCATCTTCTGATTCTACAGCTATTAAAGCTAAGTCATCTTTTTCAAAATTGATAAAAGCAAAGAAGTCATCTAAACCTTTTTTTACATCATTAACATCAATTAAAATAGTAAAAGCAATTGTTCTTGCTAAAATTAAAGTAAGTGCTATACCAATAGTAGTCATAATTGCAAAAATCAATGTTTCTATAAAAGTTTTACTTTGTTGTTCATTTGCTGATTTTAATATTTCATCAGCTAAATAATCTTCAACCTTTTTTAATAAATTGATTTTTTTAGTAATTGTGTCAAACCAATATTTTGAGTCTATACCAAAATCAGAATCTTTTGTAAAAAGAAGTTTTCTCATCCTATTTACTTCATCAACAGCCTCACCCTTTAAAGTATCTTTGAAAAAAGCTTTTGCTTCATGTGTTGCAACTTTTATAAAAGAATCAATATAGCCATCTTGTTTCGAAACAAGGTCTATAAACTTTAGTTTCATCCCTTCACCAAAATTGTCTCTAGCAAAAGTATTAGAGCCAACTGCTCTTTCAATTCCTGCTCTCTCTTTTGATAATAAAAAGTTTGTATATGCTGTAAGTTTTTGAGATAAACTTGCACTTTGAGATAAATGTATTGAAGCACCAATAGCGTTTATAAAAAGTCCATTCATTTTTGTATAATAAGCTATTGCATCAGATGTAACTATTTTTTGAGAAGAAACTTTATCTCTGATACTATTTATTTGTTTTAACTGTTCTAGGGCATTGTTAATTACTAATTGAAACTCTCCATCATAATCTTTTATATTAAAACTTTCTAAAAAAGATAACAAAGCCTCTTTTTTTTGATTAGTATTTTCTCTTTGTTTAGGAAGTGTATCAGAAAACTTTTGCCCTTTACTACCAAGAAAACCAGCTGTCATACCTCTTTCTTTTTGTGTTTCATGAACTAAGGCACTTATTTTAGTAGATAAAATAACAATTTTCTGAATCTTATCTAAGTTTATATTTTTTATATATGAATCATAGGCCAGTTTTGCTGATAAAAATATAACCACAGTTAGCGGTATCATCATAATTAGAACCAATTTTTGTTTTATTGATAATTTTTTCAACATCTTCCAAGCCCTCCTAAAAATAAAAAATTTATATATATTATCTTAAATAAATTAAATTTAAAAGTAACTAAATAATTAATTAGTTTAAATAATTCCAACCTAATATAAAACTTATTAATATAAATTAATCTTAACTTGACCTAGGTCAAAGAAATATAGTGTCTTAAGTGTTAGACTTTCATTGTAAACAAATTTATAAAAGGAGAGAATAATGTCACTTTCAAGAAGAGACTTTCTTAAAAGTTCAGCAGCAGCAAGTGCTGCAGCAGCAGTTGGTATGGGTGTTCCCTCACAACTAAAAGCAAATGCTGAACAAGCAGAAAGTGGATGGAGATGGGATAAAGCAGCTTGTAGGTTCTGTGGTACGGGTTGTGGTATCATGTTAGCAACTAAAAATGGAAGAATAGTTGCTGTAAAAGGAGACCCAGCTGCACCAGTAAATAGAGGGCTTAACTGTATTAAAGGTTATTTTAACGCTAAAATCATGTATGGTGCTGATAGATTAAAACAACCATTACTAAGAGTTAATTCAAAAGGTGAATTTGACAAAAATGGAAAATTTGCCCCTGTTTCTTGGAAAAGAGCTTTTGATGAGATGGAGATTCATATCAAAAAAGCTTTAAAGGCAAGTGGACCTGAAGGTGTTGGTATCTTTGCTTCTGGACAATATACAGTTATGGAAGGGTATGCTGCACAAAAATTGATGAAAGCTGGATTTAGATCAAACGCTATTGATCCAAATGCAAGACACTGTATGGCATCTGCAGTTGTAGGTTTTTATCAAACATTTGGTGTAGATGAACCAAGTGGTTGTTATGATGATATTGAGATTACAGATACTGTTGTTACATGGGGTTCAAATATGGCTGAGATGCACCCTATTTTATGGTCAAGAGTAACTGATAGAAAATTATCAGCTCCTGATAGAGTAAAAGTAATCAATATGTCTACATATAGACATAGAACTTCTGATTTAGCTGATATAGAGATTATATTTACTCCAAATACTGACTTAGCTATTTGGAACTATATCGCTCACGAAATAGTATTTAATTATCCTGAATCAATTGATTGGGATTTTGTTAAAAAGAATATGATATTTGCAGCAGGTCCAGTTAATATTGGATATGGATTAAGAAGAGATGGTGAAAAATCTTTAAAATCTGGTAAATATACTGATAAAGAGATGGAGATAATCTCAAAAGAGATGACAACTATTGTTTCTGAAAATGAAGCTCCAGCACTAGCACCTTATGGATATAAAGCTGGTGATGTTATGAAACATACAGCTGGTACTTTGGCTCACTGGGAAATCTCATTTGAGGATTATAAAAAATCTTTAGAACCATATACTCTTGATTATGTTGCAAAAATCTCTAAAGGTAACCCTGATGAAGATATTGAAGAGTTTAAGAAAAAACTTAAAACACTAGCTTCTTTATATATTGAAAAAGGAAGAAAAATAGTATCTTTCTGGACAATGGGTATGAACCAACATACAAGAGGAACATGGGTAAATACTTTATCATACAATGTTCACTTCTTATTAAATAAACAAGCCCTACCAGGTTCTGGTGCATTTTCATTAACTGGACAACCAAGTGCTTGTGGTACAGCTAGAGAAGTTGGTACATTCACACATAGATTACCTGCTGATATGATGGTAGCAAATCCAAAACATAGAAGTATTGCAGAAGAGAAATGGATGGTTCCTCAAGGAACATTAAATGGAGTTGGAAAACAACATATTATGGCAATCCACAGAGGAATCGAAGATGGACTTGTTAAATTTGCCTGGGTAAATGTATGTAATCCTTACCAAGATAGTGCTAGCGCAACTCACTGGATTAAAGCTGCACGTGAGATGGATAACTTTATTGTTACATCTGACGGTTATCCAGGGATTTCAGCAAAAGTTTCAGACCTTATTTTACCATCAGCGATGATTTATGAAAAATGGGGAGCTTATGGAAATGCTGAAAGAAGAACGCAACACTGGAGACAACAAGTTTTACCAGTAGGTGATGCTATGTCAGATACTTGGCAATGGGTAGAGCTTTCAAAAAGATTTACAGTTAAAGATGTTTGGGGAGAATACGCTCCATCAGGACCTAGAAAAGAAGCACTTCCAAGTGTAATAGAAAAAGCAAAAGCTATGGGATATAAAGAAGATACAACACTATTTGATATTCTTTTTGCTAATGATGTTGCAAAATCTTATAAACTTGACCCAGAAGACCCTATTCAAGCTGGATATGATAACTCTGAGGCTATGGGTGATAGCAGAAACGTAGTTGGAAGTGACGGAAAAGTTTTTGAAGGTTATGGTTTCTTTATCCAAAAATATCTATTTGAAGAGTATGCAGCATTTACAAGAGGTCATGGACATGACTTGGCTCCATTTGATGTTTATCATAAAGTTAGAGGACTTAAATGGCCAGTTGTAGATGGGAAAGAGACACAATGGAGATTTAATGTTAAATATGATCCATATGCAGCAAAAGCTGTAAAAGAAGCAGGAACAAATAATACTCATGCTTTTTATGGTTCAATTGCAAAAGCATTACCAAGTGGTGATTTAAATGGTGTAAAAGATAAAACTAAAAAAGCACTAAAAAACAAAGCAAAAATATTTGCAAGACCATATATGGATCCACCAGAAATGCCAGATACTGAATATCCAGTATGGTTATGTACAGGTAGAGTTTTAGAACACTGGCATAGTGGAACTATGACAATGAGAGTTCCTGAACTATATAGAGCAGTTCCAGAAGCATTATGTTATATGCATCCAGAAGATGCTAAAAAATATGGTGTAAAACAAGGTGAATTAGCTTGGGTAGAAAGTAGAAGAGGAAAAGTAAAAGCTAGAGTTGAAACTAGAGGAAGAAATAGACCATCAAAAGGTTTAGTATTTGTTCCATGGTTCGATGAGAGTGTTTTCATCAACAAAGTTTGTTTAGATGCGACTTGTCCTATGTCAAAACAAACAGACTTTAAAAAATGTGCTGTAAAAATTTATAAAGCATAGGTTTAAATAAAGAGTAAAAAATGCAAGAGATAAACGATAGAAGAAAATTCTTTTTAACAATTGCAAGAGCAACAGGTCTTGCAGCACTTGGTGGACTTGTGTGGAGTGCATATGTTGATGAGATGACAGCATCTTCACTTCTTTTAAGACCCCCAGGAGCTTTAGATGAAGAGGATTTTCTAAAAACTTGCATTAAATGTGGAATGTGTGTTGAGGCATGTCCTTATGACACATTAGTTTTAGCTAAACCAGGAGATAACAAACCTTTAGGAACACCATATTTTACCCCTAGAGATATTCCATGTTATATGTGTCCTGATATTCCATGTGTTCCAGTTTGTCCAACTGATGCACTAGATATTACAAAAGTATCAAAAGATGGAAAGCTAAATATAAACCAAGCACAAATGGGTGTTGCAGTTTTAGATACAAAAAACTGTATCGCCTTTTGGGGAATACAATGTGATGCATGTTATAGAGCATGTCCTTTATTGGATGTGGCAATAAAATTGGATTATCAAAAAAATGAAAGAACAGGTAAACATGCGTTTTTAAAACCTGTTGTTGATTCTGATTTTTGTACAGGTTGTGGATTGTGCGAAAGAGCATGTGTTACAGAGAAAGCTTCTATTTTTGTGCTTCCAAGAGAAGTAGCATTGGGTAAAGCTGGAGATTATTATATCAAAGGCTGGGATAAAAATGATGAGAAAAGATTAGAAAACGCTACAAGAGTGTTTGAAAAAACTGATATAAATAAGAAAAAAGCTATAGATTCATTAAATGATATGAAAGGATTATTAGATGATTAAAAATAGATATTTAATCCTAAGAAGATTCACTCAAATTATTTTAATGTTTTTATACATTAGTGCAAATGTATGGGGTTGGAATATTTTAATTGGGAATTTAAGTTCATCAAAACTTTTCTCAACTATTCCATTAAGTGACCCTTATGCAGTTTTACAAATGTTTACAGCAGGAGCAGTTATATCTTCTAATGTTTTCATAGGAGCACTGATAATAACTCTTTTTTATTCGATTGTAGGTGGAAGAGCGTTTTGTTCTTGGGTTTGTCCTGTAAATATTATTACAGATGCAGCAAATTATATAAGAAGAAAATTAAATTTTAATCAGATTCAAAAAAAGCAACCAGCTAGTAGAAATATGAGATATTGGGTTATTGCAATAAGTTTAGTTATCTCTTTTTTCTTTGGGATTGCAGCTTTTGAGTTTGTATCACCTGTGGCTATGGTTCATAGGGGTTTGATTTTTGGATTAGGTTTTGGTTGGGCTGCTATGGTAGTAATATTTTTATTTGACCTATTTGTTTTAAAAAATGGTTGGTGTGGACATATTTGTCCTATTGGGGGATTTTATTCTTTAATAGGAAGATTTAGTTTAATAAGAGTATCACACAAAGAGGAAAAATGTACACTTTGTATGAAGTGTAAAGAGGTTTGTCCAGAAACACAAGTGTTATTTATGGTAGGTAAATCTTCGCAACAAGTTTTATCTGGTGAATGTACAAATTGTGGTAGATGTGTAGAAGTTTGTGATGATGATGCTTTAAATTTTTCGATTAGAAATTTGATAGATAAAAAAAATAAGGAGAATTAGTATGAAACTAGTTTCAAAAATAGCTTTAGGTAGTTGTGCTATTGCAGTATTGTTTTTAGCTGGATGTAATGATACAGCAACTCCAGCAAAACAGGCTACTGCAAAACCAAGTATTAGTGAAGAGTCTTTAGGTCTTAGAAAAGTTGACCTATATACAGAGGTAAAAGCTGTTCCAGAAAAAACAGAATATAGTAAAAATTATGCAGGAAGTGGAAAAACAATTGATAGAGCATTTCAAGATGCTCCACCAATGATTCCTCATGATACAGAAGGGATGTTGCCAATTACAATAAACAACAATCAATGTACAGCTTGTCATGACCCACAAGTTGCACAAAGTATGAATGCAACACCAATTCCAAAGTCACACTTTACAGACTTTAGACCAAAACATAAATTTGATGGCAAAAAGTTTGAAAAAAGTATAGACAACTATAAAAATGAAGTTGCAATTAAAGAGATAAATCACTTATCAGGTGCAAGATTCAACTGTAGTCAGTGTCACGCTCCTCAATCAGAAGGTAAGCTTATTGTAGATAATAATTTTCAAGCAGTTTATACAGAAAAAGATGGAGCTAAAAAATCTAGCTGGAGAGGGACAAAATTAACTGAAGCATTAGATACTGTAGGTGAGGAATCTTATGTTACAGATAAAGATATTGCAAATAAAGATTCAAAAGCTGGTCATTTGAATAAAGGGCATTAAAATGCAAAGAAGAGAGCTATTTAGCTCTCTTGCTAATTCTTTTAATAAGAATAAGCAAGAGAATAAAAAAATAAGACCTCCATATTTTAAAGATTTGGATTCTTTTGACAAAGGGTGTTTAGAGTGCGATGGCATATGTGCCACTTTTTGTGAAGAGAATATTATAGTTATAGATGAAGATAAAAAACCATATTTGGACTTTAGTAAAGGTGGTTGTACTTATTGTGATGAGTGTGCTAAAAACTGTCCAAAAGAGGTTTTAGAAATAGAAAATAAATCTTTGATTGAAGCAAAGTTTGAGATAGATATATTAGAGTGTATTAGTTGGCATAATACTATGTGTTTTTCATGTAAAGACCCTTGTTTAGATGATGCTATTGAGTTTTTGGCTTTATTTAGACCATCAATAGTTGAAGACAAATGTACAAACTGTGGCTTTTGTGTTAAGATATGTCCAAGTAATGCAATAAAAGTGATACCAAAGGAGTAGATATGGCAGTAAAATTTATTTCACACGTTGATGAAAAAGATGTAGGAGATTGGTTTATAAAACTAACAGATACTTTATCAGAACAAAGTGTAATTTGTGAAGATTTAGATGTATATGAAAAACACTTAGAGAAATTAGCAAATGAATATGGAAATGATGTAGAAGTGGTGTGGAGTAAATCTAAAACTCTATCTATTAAAAGTTATAATGACTTAAATGAAAAGATGGATAAACTAAGAGAAAAATATGCTCAAGAGATTGAAAATATAAACTCTAAAAATTCAAACAATGAGGGTAGTTTTAATCCAAATGAATAAAATATTTTTACTAATTTTAATTACAATAAATCTTTTTGCAATTGAGAATCTAAAACCAAAAAAAGTTTTTGAAACTACTGGTAATACACAAAGTATGTATTATGAAAAAAACAAACTTTATGCTGGTACGAGCAATGGTACTGTAGAGATTTTTGATATTGAAAAAAATGAAAAAATTGAGATGATTAAATTAGAAAATATAAAAGATTTTATGGGGGATTTAATCCCTGCAAAAATCTACTCAATAGATAAACTAGGTGATAAAATTTTAATTGTATCACAAGCTCAAAAAGGGTTTAGAAATATTTTTCTTTATGAGAATAAAAAACTAGAAAAAATCATAGGGATTGAAAAAAATTATATCATCCAAAAAGCAAATTTTGTATCTGATGATTTGATACTATTTGCTTTATTATCTAATCAAATTGGTCTTTATAATTTTAAAACCAAAAAACTTATATATCTTACACAAATGAGTTATTCTTCATTTTCACATTATATGATGGATGAAGATAAAAAAACTATAGCCACAACAGATGAAAGTGGTGTTGTAAGATTATTAGATATTCAAAGTGGCCAAGTAAAAAAAGAGTTCAAAGCTTTAAATTTGGATAGAGTTTATCAAGTTGATTTAAAAAAAGGTTTGGTTCTAACAGCAGGTCAAGACAGACGAGCTGCTGTATATGATGATTTTAGCTCTTATTATCTGCAATTTGATTTTTTACTTTATAGTTGTGCATTAAGTCCTAGTGCAAATATTGGTGCCATTGCATACAATGAACAAAATGATATTTTGATATTTGATATAACAACAAAATCATATCTATATAATCTTACTGGACAAAATGCCACATTGACTCAAATTTTATTTATAGATGAAAATAAACTTTTCGCAAGTAGCGATAGTGAAGAGATAAACTATTTTATTTTAGGAGAAAAAAAATGAATATTTCAAGTATAGTAGTTCAAACAGTACCTAAATATTTGGATGAAGTTGTAGAGGCTTTAAAACAAACAGAAGTGTGTGATTATCATATGCATGACCAATCAGGTAGAATCATAATCACAATTGAAGCCGAAAGTGTAAAAGAGGAGTTAGAAAAGCTAAAAGTGATTGAAGCAATTCCTCATGTTATTGCAGCGGATATGCAAATGGCATATAGTGAAGATGAACTAGATTCTCATATTGAGGTTTTAAATAACTCTAGTGCTGTGCCAAAAATGTTAAATGATGATAATATAAAGGTTGAGGATATTATCTACAGAGGTGATTTAAAGAAAAAAAATCTAGAGGGATTTGCAGCAGATTTTGATAAGGTTGACTAAATGGAATACAATCAAAGTGAATTTTTAATTGAAACAGTAGTACCACAAAATGAACTAATTATCTCAAGAACTGATTTAAAAGGTGCAATTACATATGTAAATGACACCTTTGCAGATATTAGTGGATATGAGATAGATGAACTTATTGGACATTCACATAATATTATTAGACATCCAGATATGCCAAAAAGAGTTTTTAAAGAGCTTTGGGAAAAACTACAAAAATATGGCAAATGGGAAGGTGTAGTAAAAAACCTTAGAAAAGATAAAGGTTTTTATTGGGTTTATGCAAATATTAGTGGTGTTTATAAAGATGAAAAATTAGTTGAATATAAATCAATTAGAACTCCTGTAGATTATGAAACTAAACTAAAATATCAAAAGCTTTATGATGAATATAGAAATATAGACAAAGATTCAATTAGAAGGGTAATATATAGTTGATATTACCTTCTAATAACTCTATTTCTACCACCCTCTTTTGCTTTGTATAACATCAAGTCTGCATTGTGTAAGATCTCATCAATTGTCTGAGTAGCACTTTTTTTCATAGCTATACCAATTGACACAGTATATTTAACTACTATATCATCAACTATAACTGGTGTATTTACACATCTAGTTCTTATTTGTTCTGATAATCTATAGATATCCTCTTCATCTTTGTTATAAATAGTTATACAAAACTCTTCCCCTCCAATACGACCAAAAATCATATCTTCACTGATTAATTCACCTACTGTTTGTGTAAAACTTTTTAAAACTTTATCTCCAACTGAATGACTGTAAGTATCATTTATCTTTTTAAAATAGTCTATATCTATAATCAAAACTGCAAATTCTGAATAACTTTTATTTGATTCTTTTAGGGTATTAATGCTTCGTGAAAAATAACTTGCACGATTGTTTATCCCTGTCAAAGCATCTAAATTGGCAATTTTAAATAACTCTCTATTTTTACTTTTTAGATTTTTATATGCTCTATTTAATTGTCTTGTTCTTTTGATTATCTTTTTGTTTAATATCTTATTTTGATTTAAAATCAATCTTTGATTTTGAAAAACTATACTAAATATAACCAATAAAATCAAACTTCCTATTAGGTTGAATACTACAATTATATCTTTGCCTTGAGAGATGACTAAATTTTCATTTATTGTTTTGATTGAAAATAAAAATTGTTTATCAAAATCATAAAATTGGATTTTATTTGTAGTTTCTAATTCTTGAAGTTGTGTAACAACTTTAATATTTTCAAAACCTTTCATTGTATAAGCTAAAGATTTCTCTTGTTCTATAAAATCAAAACTTATTGTTTTAAATAATGATTCATTTTCAATTGATAACTCTTTGGAATCTAAAAATTTTATGATAATTAAACTTCCTCTTGTTGTACCACTTCTGTCACTTTTTAAAATAACTGATTTAGATAAAAAAAATGGTATTTTATTAAAAGTAAGTATTCCAGTAAAGTTTTTTTTCTCTTTTAATTTATTTGAAATAAAATATTCAAACTTTTTATTATCATCAAATAAACTATCAAAGTAAGTTGAATATAACACTTTATTTTCATTGTTAATAATCATTATTGTATTAATTTGTAAATCTTCTAGAGTATTTGAGCCATCCCTAAAATTTTCATGTATATACTCTTTGTTAGTGTCATTAACAAACTTATAAGTATCATCCCATATTGCATAGTCAACTGTTATATTTTTTATATTATTTAGTGATTTATCTACACTTTTTAAAAATGTTGTTATATTTCTTTTATTTATTTTTTCTTCTATATGGTTAAAGCTATTAATAAAAAAACGATAACTAAAAAAAGTAAAAATAAAAACAGATATAATATAAGCAAAAGAAAAAAACAGTAAATTAACTCTTAAATTATTCAGTCTCATAGGCACCTTTGAATACATTTGCAAATTATAAGATTATTTTATCTGTTTTTTTATACTTTTATATTAACTTTTAAATTATATTAAAATTATTATCTATTTATAAACTAAATTTTTATATTCCTATTTGATATATTTTCTATTAGAACTGTAGCATATGAGGCTTTAGGTAAAGTAAAAGATAATTTACACTTTTTCGTCTCTTTATTATAGTTTACAGAAACTTCACTAGGATATACAATAGCATCCCTTCTATACCCTTTTTCTTGGATAAGTAAATCATCATATTTTTCTTCTATTTTTCTAGCTTCTGCCATACTTCTAAACACTTTTCTTCCTGGAAGTAAGCCTGTTGGTACAATCTTTTTTGTATTGAAATCATTTATTATATTTTCATTTATTTGTTTTGGAGTAAATAACTTATCTTTTGAATATTCCCTAAATACGTCCCCTACTAATAATTTAAACTCATCTTTACTCAAAGCAATTCTTTCTTTTAACCAAGCGTTAAAATAATCACTTTGATATTGGGCTATTAACATCTTTGATATCTTTTTATCTTTGATAAGTAAATCCCCATAAATCATCTCTTTTGCTTTTTGAATATTTTCAATTCCATCTTTCCCAAATCTTTGAAAACCAAAATAATTTGGCATCCCTATTTTTGATATTTGAGATAAAAGTTTTTCTATCTTTCCTACATCTTCAAACTGCACTTCATGTAAAGTTATTTCAAAATTATTTGATATCAAATCTCCAATATTTAATTTTGAAGTATGTAAAGTTGTTTCAAGTATTTCTATATTTTTTGCTTTGAATCTATTTAACTCTTTAGAGTATTTTTTAGGGATTGAGATATATTGTGTAGTTGTTGCATTTTTATCTTTTAATCCTGCATAACCTATCTCATTGTCATAGATATTTAATTGTTTAGAAAGTTTTTCTATAAGATCCCAGGTACCATAGTTTTTTTTCTTTATTTTAGCAATTATAAAGTTACCTCGTCCACTAAATTTGATAGGTTTTTCGCAAACGATGAAGTCATCTTCATTTTGATAAAACTTAAATTCTAAAGGTTTGTGTTTTTGTATAAATTCTCTTGTAGTCATAAATCTTTCTTTTTTAAAATTTTGGTATTATACAAAGTATTATATTCAAAAGGCTTTATTCATGGATATGGAAAAAATACAATCAATAATCAAAGAGTTCTCTACCCAAAGGGATTGGGAAAAGTTTCACAACCCAAAAAATCTAGCTATGGCACTAAGTGTCGAAGCTTCTGAGTTAGTAGAGATATTTCAATGGCTTACTTTAGAACAATCAGAAAACTTATCAGGAGATAAAAAAGAGCATGCAAGGGAAGAGATAGCTGATATTGCAGTTTATCTAATAAGAATCTGTATGCATTTTGATATAGATTTAGAAAAAGCTATTATAGATAAGATGAAAAAAAATGAAAAAAAATATCCCCTTTTTGATGAAGATGGACTAAAAATAGAGTATGGCAAAAAGAAATAAGAGTTGGAAATAAAATGAAAAAAATATATATAGCTGGACCAGATGTATTTGAAAAAAACTCAATAGAGATTGGAAAAGAGTATTGCAAACTTTGTGAAAAGTATGGTTTCAAAGGTTTATACCCACTTGATAATGTAATAGATTTCAATCAAAACAAACAAAAAATAGCTCAAGATATATTTATAGCAAATAAAAACCTAATTGAAGAGTGTGACATCGTTGTAGCAAACTTAAACTCTTTTAGAGGTAAAGAGAGTGATAGTGGTACAGTTTGGGAATGTGGTTATGGATTTGCCCTTGGTAAAAAAGTATATGGTTACCTAAATAGAAAAGGAAACTATATAAATCAATTTACAAAAGATGAGATAATTTTAGAAAATAATATTGCCCATGATTTAGATGGGAAGGTTATAGAAGATTTTGATTATCCATTGAATCTTATGATCTCTTGTTCTGTTGAGAAAATCGTTGTTGGTAAGTTTGAGGATGTATTATCTCTATTATGATACAATTCAAAAATTCCTTAAGGATATTTCATCAATAAAACTATTAATAATCTAAAATTAAAATATTTTTTATTTTTTATTCTTATCTCATTTGTTACTTATATAATTTTAGATTTTATAGCAAAAGACAATAAAGAAAAATTTTTACTTCAAAACACACATAGTCATCAAAAAGCTTATAATAATATTTTATACCAATACAAAGAGCTTTCAGAAGTTATATATACAGGATTATTAAAATTTACAGAAATAGAAGAAAAACTTTTTGAAATAGAAAAAAAATCTGAAGAAGAAAAAGACAAAATAAGAAGAATATTATATATACAAACGAAAAGTAGGTTTAATAGTTTAAAAAATAAAAAATTAATTAATATAGAATATATCTTACCAAATAATATAATTTTTCTAAAAATGGAAGATCCTTTAAACTATGGAAATATAGTAAATAATAAAAAAGAGACTATAAACTATGTTCAAAAATATAAAAAACCAACATATAGTTATGAGATTGAAGATTTTAGTTCTGGATATAGTTTTACGTACCCTATAATGAGAGGAAACTTATATGTAGGGCTAATCTCAATCACGTTTAGTGAAGAAGCTATAACCTCTTCTTTAATGAATCAATATGATGTTTTGAGTAATTTTATATTAAAAGATTTATTTGACAAAGAGTTTTTAGAAAAAAGTGATCTATATCAAAAAGCTCATTTTGATGGTTTTGTTCATAACAAAAATGTTTTAAAAGATTTAAAAATATCTACCCAAAAAAAAATACAAGATATAAAACCCTCAAAAGATATATCTAAATTATTATACTTTTTAGGTCAAAAACAAGACGCAAGCTCAGTATTTATAGATGATAAAAACTATATTGTAACAATCATCCCTATATATCATAGCATTTTAAATACTTACGAAGGATTTATTTCTATAATCAGTAAAGGAACAGTTATAAGTATTATAAATAACAACTATTTTACAATACTGTTTTTATTTATTTTCCTTTATCTATCTGTTACCCTATTGTTTTTACAAGAAAAAATAAAAGTTTTACGAGATAAAGAATTGACACTTGACATGATAAAAAAAGACCAACAACTTTTAGAACAAGCTAAAATGGCACAAATGGGAGAGATGATAGGAAATATTGCTCACCAATGGAGACAACCATTAAGTGCTATAAGTACTATCGCAAGTGGTACAAAACTAAATCAAGAGTTTGGAATATTAAAAAAAGAAGATATCCCTAAAAATATGGATTTGATAGTTGAAAATACAAAATATCTTTCTCAAACAATTGATACATTTAGAGATTTTATAAAAGAAAGAAGAGAAGAAAAAGAGATAATAATTCAAGATAAAATCGATGAAAGTCTTAAGATAGTCCAAGCTACTTTAGACAATAACCATATAAAACTTATAAAAAATATTGATTATGAAAATATTATCTCTATATTTATGATTTCAGAGGATTTATCCCAAGTAATTATAAATATTTTAAACAATGCCAAAGATGCCATACTAATAAAAAATGTAGAAGATGGCTGGATAAAAATATCACAAAAAACCAAAAACAATAAAGTGATAATTGAGATAGAAGACAATGCAGATATCCTTCCTAAAATTTTCGACCCATATTTTACAACAAAACACCAGTTTCAAGGTACAGGTTTGGGACTTTATATGAGTAAAATAATTATAGAGAAACATTTAAATGGTAATTTGAAAATCAAAAATACAGAAAATGGTGCCCTTTTTACTATAGAGTTATTTTTAGATTCGTTTTAAGATTTGTTATTCATACACTATGTAAAACTATTTTCATAATATTTGAGTGTAGTTAGACTTTTGCTGTACGTCTTGGCTTTCTCAACTTTCTTTTATGAAAAAGAAAGTAGCAAAGAAACCATCCCTCAGGTTTCGAAGCCGAAGGTTCCCTCGCTTATTATTTATCCCTTTTGAGTGCCTAAAAACTTGCTAAAACGTTCTCCCAGAACGTTTCTTTACGCTTCAAACAGTTTAGTCACTTGTTTTCAAAAGAGATAAATAAACACTCGGCTTCTCAAATGCGGGAAGATTGGATAAGGACCTTTGCATTTTTAAGTACCATTTTGTTTGAATTGGTGTTATGTTAAATTTACATCAGAAAGTTCGTAGCTAGAGTATTGTCCAGACTTTGTTGAAGCCGGAAGTTTTTAAATAATTTTCGGAAAAGACCGAGGACATGTTTGACTGGATAAAGGTGACTGAATGTCACGTTTAGGAAGGAGTCCCGCAGGTCAGATGTAATCCTGCTTGCAGGCAAAACTTATTTAAGAACTGTAGGGAACTTTAGCTTCAACAACGTGTCTGGTTGCTTTTTGTCTTACTTTTTACAACTAAAAAGTAAGAAAGCGGAGAGCTTTGCTCTACAAGACAACTGCCTACAGTTAAAACTATCTATAAGCCCAATTCTTCACTAATATCTTTAATTAATTTAGATAAAGGTCGTTTATTTATATCTTCATCATTTATATATCCACTAGTAATGAGTCTAAGTAAATCTTCACGATTTTTAAAAAGTATTCCTTCATATTTAGCAGACAACTCATCAATATAACTATCATTATAGATAACTGACTTTTGAATAAGTTCTACAACTATATCTTTATGTTCTTCATAAAATTTATTAAGTTTAAATAACTCTATAGATTTTTTAGCTTTACTATCAGTGGTTTTTAATTCTAATTCAATACTTTTATGATTATGTAAAAAACTAATACTCAAAGGTTTAAAATGAAATTTTGCTTTTTTGTGAAAAGATTCAAAATATGGATGAATATGGGAATTAATAGTAATTTTTTTACTTCCTTTAAGTGTTGAATTACATATATTACAAGATGGGATAAGATTATAAAACGAAAGGGCTAAGATAGGATACTTGTCTTTAGAATAAAAATGATCAAATTCTGGTCGTGATATTTCTTTATTACTAATTACTGTAAATGTATAATTACGGTTACAATAAGGACAAACATTAATATTTAAAGCTTTTGATAAAATATATCCGTGATACTCTTTTTTATCTTTTGTTATAAAATTATTATATTCATTCTTTATATAATCAAATTGTTTTTTATCATTTTCTGATAAAGTATCAAACCACTGAGATATTTCATGAAGTTTTTTTGGAATAGCTCCAAGTATCTCATTTATTGAATATTTTGAAATAGTCGGTAATGGCTTTATCTTTTTAGTTAGTTCTTTAACATGTAACTCTAAAATTTTTGGATTTATTGATAACTGTATCATTTTTGTTTATTTTCTAACTCTTCTATGCGTCGTCTTAATAAATCTATTTCATCAATTTTTGATAACCTTCTACTATCAAGCATTTTTTGAAGCTGTCTTTTTAATATTGGTTCACCCATGATATTTATATATTTTTGGGCATCTTCATTTGAATTAATTTTTTCTGTTTTTTTCCCTTCATTTAAATATCCTATCAATTCATTTATTATAAGTTCGGAATATTTACCCTGTAAGCCATCTGCCATAAAAAATGCATCACTTAAAAGTGTATGAATATTTGCACCAAATGTTTGCTTCTTTTCTAAATCATTTTTATCCTTTTCATTTTTACTTAAAAAAATGCAATCCTGTTTCTGAAGGTCAGATAATAAAAAAGGGGAATGGGATGCAAAAATAAAATTAAAATATGTAGATGAATAATTTTTAAATATTTTAGTGAATAGATATATAATATTTTTTTGCCAATTTGGATGCATCGAAGTTTCAATTTCATCCAATAAAAATATAACACTTTTTTCTTTTGCTCTTTTTAAAACTGTTTTTAAAATCAATCCAAAATTTGAAATTAGCATTTTGTGTCCAAGACTTAGACTTTTATAATTTAAATCTTCATTGCTTGATGAACGTATTTCTATTTCAAAAAATAAATCAAAATAACCTATTAATTCTATTTCATCATCCCTTAAATCATCAATTCTTAATATAACATATTGAGATAAAGCCCTTTTTGTCTTAAATTCCGTTTTTGTTAAACCAAGAAGTACATCATTATTTTTATATGCATCTAAAATAATATCTTTTTCTGTTTTTAAAAAATCTATATTTACTTTTCTCGCTTTTCTTATTGCTATTTCATCATATATATCTATTTTATTATCAATTAAAATTTGTTTTTCAATATATCTATAAAAGTAACAAGCCAATGATGACATATTTGCGTTAAATGATATAGGAATAATTTTAGATGCTCCATTTGGACCATTACCTCTATAATCAACACTAGGTTCTAAAGAATAATACTTTTTATATTCGTCCCAATTATTCCAAATTTCTGGCTGTATCAAAGAAAAATCAAAAAGTGAAATATATACATATTCTTTTATATTCTGAAAATCTTTATACTCATAGTTAAACTTTGATTGTGGCAAATTACATTTAATTTCTTTTGATAATATATAGTTATTACTATGTTTAAATAAAAAAAACAATCCTTCTATATTTCTCCAATTATCTACATTTTGGAAAATACTTCCTATAATTAGATGTAAAAGATTACTCTTCCCACTCCCATTCTCACCAACAATAGCAGTAATATTTATATTCTCAGGAAAAATACTCACATAATCTTTATTCTCATCAATAGTAAGTTCATTTGTATCCTCATTATACTCACACCTAAACCTAGGAGAAAAATTAAACCCCTGCTTCTTTATATTCTTATAACTCTCAATCCATAAATAAACCAATTCCATAAAAAACCTTATTTTCTATATTAAAAAAGATTATATCATCAAAAAGATATAAATAAAAAATAAATATATTTTATATAAAACTAAAAGATAAACAAAGCCAAATAGATAATAACACCCATCACAACACTAATACTCAAAGCTATAAAAATAGCTTGACCTATTCTTTTATGATTAAAACTAAAGGTTTCAAAACCCTCTTTTTTATACTCTTTTACACTTTTTATAAATAAAAACAACCATCCACCAACAGCAGCTATTGCTATTAGAGTGTGTATTGCCATATATATTATTATAAGAGCGAAAGGGATGGTATCTATATTTAAATATTTTAAAAAGCCTCCATCTAGTCTTACCATTATTTCAAAATAAAGAATAAAAGCTAAACTTACAGCTAAAATCAAACTTTGAGATATTATATGTTTTTTTATTTGTTTTTTTCTTGCAAAATTTATACTAATATATAGCATTATTGGTAAAAATATTGTATATGCTGTAAATATAGTCATATAGTTTGGAATACTATTCATTTGTTTCTGCCTTTTTTGTAAACTCTTCATATAAGTTATTTGATAATGGTATTTGTAGTTTCAATTTCACATTTATTGGTTTGTTACCTTCATACTCAACACAATCACAAACTCCAAGATATATAAAGTTTTGTACTTTTTTATCCACATGGGAAAATTTTCTAACAAATAGATGAAGATTTATGCCAAACTCTTTATTTTTGATTAGTTTTTCTCCATCACCTTTGTCTTGAGTCATTGTTGGTTTACTTCCATAAGTTATCACCTCATTTGACAAGAAGTTATTTATATAGTTTGAGCCTTTTGCAAATTTATCTTTTTCTAAAGTAATAAATAAAAAGAAATCATTTTTATATTTTAAAAAACCACTTCCCCTAAAAGAGCTATGGATTTTATTGAAGTTGCATAGTTGAGCTATATTTAACATATTGTATTTTTCATATAGTTTTAAAAATGGTAAACCATAATCTTCATTTGAGAACTTCTCTTCATAATCTAAAAGTGCAAAATTTATTGATTCTTCTATAAATTGTTTTTTTAATTTATCCTCTAAAATCTCTTCAAACTCTTTTGTTTTTATCACTTTTTTATCTTTATACTCAATAAGTTTTAAAAATCTTTGTTTTTGTGATATATCAAAGAAATCTTGATTTAGATAAGAAAAAGAGTGTATTATAGTATCTTTACAAACATTTTTTAGAAATTTTTTACTCAAATTAGAAACAATCTTTTCATCACAAAAAGAGTTTGATAAAAGATGTTTTAAAACTACAAATTCATATACCCTTTTTATATTTAATTGAGCATCCAAAAACCTTATTGCTTTTAAAAAGTTTTCATCGTTGCATATATTTTCATACTCTTTTTTCTTTTCGACTTTTGATAAAAACTCTATATATGATTTTGAGTAAGAGATAAAATCTATTGGATTTATAATCTGCGAATAGTTTAAAAAATCACTTAACATTGGTATTTTATGATTTGTAACCATTTTAAAACTTTGATACTGTTCTTTTAGGTTTTTAAAACTATTGAAGTTTTCATTTTCTAATTGTTCTAATACTCTTTGTTTAGATATCTCATCCATATTGATAAAGGCTTCATTTATATTTGCAAAGTTATTTAAAAGTGAAAGTTTTACACTATCTTTATCTATTGCTTTTTCCCCTAAAAGAGCAAGTGCTATTAGAAAAGTTTTATTATGGTTACCAATAAAATCTAAAATAGTAACAAACTCTTTACTTTTGTGTTTTCGTAAACCCCTTCCTAATTGTTGAATAAACACAATCGAAGAGTTAGTTGGACGTAAAAAAAGTACCATATTTACAGATGGGATATCAACACCTTCGTTAAAAATATCTACGCTAAAGATTACCTCTAAATTACCTCTTTCATCTTCAAGTAAAGATATTGTTTCTTCCCTTTTTAAAATAGAATCTTCACTTGTCAAAACTTGTGAATGGATACCATTTTTATTAAACATCTCATTCATATAGTTTGCATGTTCTTTTGAAGCACAAAAGGCTAAGACTTTTCTTTTTTCTCCTGAGTAACCATAAAAATCCATCTTATCAATTATATAGTCAACCCTTTTATTTACCATCAAAAGTTTTGCAACTTCATCAATTTTTGAGATATCAATATCTTTATAATCTATATCTTCAAAATCATTTATACCATAATAGTGAAAAGGGGCAACTAAACCTGATTCTAAAGCCTCATTTAGTCTAATATCACAAGCTATATTTTCATCAAAATATTCATATATATTTTCCCCATCTGTTCTATTTGGTGTTGCTGTAAGTCCTAATAAAAATTTTGGTTTAAAATAGTTGATTACCTCTTTATAACTATTACTTGTGATATGGTGAGCTTCATCTATTACTATATAATCAAACTGTGTTTTAGAAAACTGTTTATAGTTTACAAGCATTGTTTGGATGGTACTAAAAAGATATTGTTTATCAAGTTGTTTTTTATTTCCTGTAAATAATCCACATGTTTTATTTGGCATTATTCTTTCAAAACTTTGTTTTGCTTTGATTAAGATGTTTTCCCTATGAACTAAAAAAAGAAGATTTTTAGCTTCAAAATTTTTAACATCAAAGGCAGCTAGATATGTTTTACCACTACCTGTTGAAGCTATAGATAAAGCTTTTCTCTCCTTATTTTGTCTAAAAAAGTCCAATCTTTCTAAGGCCTTAGCTTGCATAGTATTTGCTAAAATCTGTTTTTCGTAAACAAACTCTTTGATTGTTGTTTTATCTTGAAACTCTTTGTATTTATTTATAAAATCAGAGGTAACCATTAAAGAGTTTTCCCATAAGTTATCAAACTCTTTTAAAAGCTCTTTTGCAAACTCTTCATCTTTTTTTAGAACAGTTTTTATATTCCATTCTATATTTGTTTTAAAAGCACTAGAAGTTATATTTGAAGAACCCAATAAAACTTTATAACAATCTTCAAACTCAAAAATATAAGTTTTAGAGTGAAAACCTCTTTTTTCTTTTTGGCAATCAAAAATTTTTAGTTGGATATTTTCAAACTTTGAAAGTTTTTCTAAAGCCTTTGCTTGTGTAAAGTTTAGATATGTGGAAGTTAGTATCTTACCTTTTATTTTTTTATTTTCACACTCTTTTAAACTATCCAAAATAAGTTGAACCCCTGAGTAGTTTATAAAAGCTACATTAAAAACAAAACTATTACACTCTTTTAAAAGTTTGATAAAAATATTATAAAAATTAGTCGTACTACTATTTGTAATAAGGGTTTTCAACTAAAACTTATCCATAGCAAATTTAGCAGCTCCTAATAGTGCTGTTTTATCATCCAAACAAACTTTTACTTTCATACCTCGTAATAGCTCTTCAAATCTTCCTTTTGACAAAAAACTATCCATAAAAATCTCTTCTTGTAACAGAGGTAAGATTTTTGGAGCGATTCCACCACCTATTAAAACTCCACCAACTGACATAGCTTTTAGTGCAAGATTTCCAGCTTCTTGGGCATAAATTTCACAAAACAGTTTCATAGTCTCTTTACAAAGTTTATCATGAAACTCCAAAGCACCTTTACTAATCATAGCACTTTTATCATCATCTTTTGTAAGAGTTGTCATAAAGTTTGGTTCAGGGGCAAACTGGGTATCCACCAAAAAATCATATATAGTTGATATACCCATTCCAGAAACTACCCTTTCCACACTTACATGACCTTTATATCTATCTCTTGCCCATTTTAATAACTCATCTTGTTGAGCAGTTAAAGGGGCAAAATCACAGTGCCCACCTTCACTTGCCATAGGATAATATGAGTTACCATCAAAACATAAAATAGCTTCACCCAAACCTGTTCCTGCTGCTATTACTGCTATATTTCCTTTTGTTTCTCTTCCAAACTCATTTAAATCAATAAACTCATCTTTATTTGCATACAACATCCCATAAGCAGTTGCTTCCAAATCATTTAAAAGTTTTACCTCTTTGATTCCTAGTTGTTTTTGTAAATCACTTTGTTTTATATCCCAAGGCAGATTTGTTGTTTTGCATCTTTGTTCTATTATAGGTCCAGCTATTGCTAAACATGCTTTTTTTATTTTATATTCTGGATATTTTTTTTTAAATTTATCTATTAAAGCTTCAAAAGAGAAAAACTCTTTGCTAGAAAACTCATGTAAAACTACTAAATTTGAATCTTTTTCGTCAAATAAAGCTAGGTTTACTTTTGTACCACCTATATCTCCTGCTAAAATCATATCTATCCTTTATTGGGAATTATTTGTTGTAAGTAAATATTTAAATGCTTTTATAAAATACTCATGAGTTTGTTGGGGTGATAGTTTATACATATATTCCCAAGCCTGTGTTTTAAACTCTTGATAGTTTTCTTCCCAATGGTTTTCTATCCAGGCGATTCTAACTGCATGACCGATTAAAACATCTAAAAGAAGTTCCTCTTCTATTTTTATCTCTGGATTATTTTCAAACAATTTTATCAAAGATTCTAAAAGTTCCACATTTAACTGTCTATATTCAGGAGCTTCTATTTTTTGTAATAAACTATCTATTTTTAAATCAAAATTTCTCTCCCCTGCTGTACTCTCTAAAGTAACATCAGATGAGATAGAGTTTTCTATATTATATTTATCCCCTATTACTAAACCTTTACACTTCTGTAGAAGATACCAAATACCCTTATAAAAATCTCTGCTTAGTCTAAAAAGCATACCAGATTCTTTTCTATATTTTTCCCAGTCATCAACTCTAATACACTCAGTATCACTTTGGCAATACTCTATAAAACCAATATTCAACTCATTTGATGAGTGGAGGTTTTCCATATCTATCATTTGTTTAGCTTCAACTCTATACGCTTTTAATACTTGTCTTAGATATTCATATATCTCATGAGGTGATAGTTTTATCAAAAACTCATAAGCTTTTGCCATTGAAATAAACTCATCTTTTGAAATACGAGAAACTATAAGTTGTACAAAATACCAAGGTCTTAGAGTAATCATATCTTCGAAAAGTTTTGGTTCACTTCTTATTAGATGCCCTAAATGCAAAATAATCTCTTGAATCAATACATTTTCTGCAGTATTATTTCCACTAAACTGTTTAAGTTTTTCTAATATCTGAAAGTTGTCCAAAGGTTTTTGTAGTATTGCATCTATACTATATGACCTTCCAACAGCCAATACCCTTTGTCTTATAATTATTTCCAAAAGTGCATCTTCTAGTCTTTGGTCATAGACCCCTTTTTCTTCACAACTTATCCTTACTTCTTTCCAATTATGCTGAGACTTTGCAAGCATATATTCACTTTCAAATGAAGAAAACTCAAAATCTTTTAACTCATATCCATGAAGATTATCTATCCTTTCAATAGATGCAGTTGTTAAAAGTTGTTCTAACTTTCCTATTTTTATCTCTACATCATCACAAACTCCACTTTGTAATTCATTTAAAAGTTTCAATACCTCTTCTTGTTGACAACAATCCAACATATCACTTCTAATCAAAAATGGTACTATTGGTTGCCCTGCACTATCCCAATTCTCACTTAGATATTTCAAGGTACTTTTAAATTGTTGCACTAAAAGGTTACTATCATAACTTAGATAAAATCCCCTTGGATTAAAATAGTGTGGTAAAAATACTATCCTTTTCCCAGCTAATACATGTAGTCTTGCTGTTGTAATAGACCTTGGCATCCATTTTGGTCTTCCTGTTAAACCAAGTTTTTCATTGATTCCAAGCAAAGAGTGTACTTCTGATAACTGAAAAGCATGTAAAATTTTTACTGGTTTTACCTCATCAATGGTTTCACTATCAAATCCTAAGTTTAATAACTTTTGCTGTACCTCTTTGTTTTGAGATAAAAAAGCAACCATTGGATATGAAATTCTTGTAAAGCCAACTCTTTTTCTTCTATTTAGTGGGTCAATATCACTTACATTTAAAATCTCATCAGTTATCATATCACTTAAGATATATAAACTTTGAGCCCAAACTAAAGGGATATTTTCATTTGGAACTCTTTTTTGACTTTGTGGATTTTGTTTTTCAAGTTCAATCAACTCTTTTGGCACATAATAAAGTTCAGGTAAAAGTTTTTGTCCATCTTGCTCCACAAAAAGATTTTGAAGTTTATCTTTATAATACTCTATATCAAAACTATCTTTTCTCATCAAAGCATCTAAAAGTAAATAAGTGAAAAATAATGGCCATTCAGATTCTATGTTTTTAAACTCTTTTAATTCAGTAGCTTCATAATGTAATCTACTACTATCTTCTAAGCAACTTTGGTGACCATCAAGTAAAAATCTTTTGCACCCATAATTACCTTCAAGTTTTTTTACAATCTTCTCTTTTGTAAGTTCTACTAACTTTTCATCTTCTATGGCATATGCTGGATATCCAACAATACTTAAAAGTGCTGCATCTGTTTCTTTTGAGTTTGATTCTCTTGGAAGTAAAGCTTTTAGTGTTGATCTTGACCTTGCTATATCACTTGGAATTACATGTATCATTGATTCTTTACTTGTAACATTTCCAAAAAGGTTGAAATTTGACAAAGCTTCCAAAGCAGCTTTTGCCATTCCCACAGAACTACAGTTTATCTCTGCATCCCCATGATTTATTTTATTTCCTCTTTCCCAAATACCAAAATCAGCTGTACAATATGTTCTACTAATATAATGCACTAAATTTTGAATAAAATTAACCTCATCTATTGTATAGATTATTTTTAAACCAGATGCAATCATTTGAGCAAGCATCAAAAGATATAAAGAGGTTGCATCTAGTTGTAAATGTCCCCATTCATCATCTGCAACTACTGTATCTCCTGTTGTAGTTGAGTATTTAGCATGAAGTGCATCTTTTAGATTCAAACTATTTTTAAAAGCCTCTACTTTTGAGGATTGTTTCATCATAGATGTAAGTAATCCACGCATAAGTTTTACTACACTTTGACTTAATAAATATGTTCTGTGATTATTTGGTTTATATTTTTTATAAGATAGGGACAATCCCCATACACAAAGAATACTATATACGTTATCTCTAACCCAGGCATCAGTATAATCACCATGGGCATTTATAGCTGTACTTGCAGGAAGTAACCCTGTTATAGGGTTTTGTCTTGATAGTACAATCTTTTCTATATTTTCAAAATGTTTATCTAATATTTTATTTAAATGACTATTCATATCATCGCCTTTTTATTAAAAACGATTATACGAAATTTTGATTAAATTTTAGTAACTAAATCTCTTTTTATTGTAACTATAAACAGATTTTGATTTTGGAACAAATGTTTTACTTAAAAAAGTAGTAATTAATTTTAACATCTTAATATCCTTTAAATGTTTTCAGATTAAATGCAACATCTATTCCCTAAGATTATTTTATGATTGATTCTATTGTATTTTCAATTATCTTGTATTTTTCTTTTACCTCAGTCATTGGTAACTCTTTATTCTCTAAATCATAAAGTAATTTACAAACTTCATCTAAGGCAACATTTAAACAAGAGTTTTTTATATAGTGTGATTTTTGTGAAATATTTTCTCTATCTTCTTTATCAATAAACTCTTTAAACTCGCTCAAATCTTTTTTAATATCCATTTTAAATTTATTGATTATCATATTTGCAATATTTTCACTAATACCTATTTTAGCTGCAATCTTTTTTACATCTAATTTTTCATCTATTTCATATAAAACTTCAATTGATTTATCTTGAGTAACTATATTGTTTTCATTAAGTTCTTCATATTTTAGATATTTCTTTGCAATTTTTAAAAACTCATTTACATCAATTGGTTTACTTAAATACTCAGTCATCCCCAACATCAAAAACTTCTCTTTATCCCCTTTTATTGCATTTGCTGTTAATGCAACTACTGGTATATTTTTTATAGAGTTTTTATTTTCATATTTTCTAATCTCATATAAAGCTTCAACACCATTTAACTCTGGCATATTTATATCCATCAAAATCAAATCATATGAGTGGTCTTTTTCATACGCTTCTATTACTTCTCTTCCATTTGATGTGATTGTATAACTTATATAAAACTGTTCTAAAATAACTTTTAGCAACTCTTGATTTGCACTATTATCTTCTGCTATTAAAATTCTTCCATCAAATTTTTCTATTATGTTATCAAGCTTTTTTGTTTCATGTTTCAATGAAGTTAATTCACATAAAGCATCATTTACTTTTGAAGGATGAAAAGGCAAGGTTATCAAAATTTCATTATTTCTAAGAGCTATTTCATTTAGTTCTATATCATTTAAAATCAATAAAGGTTTATTTTCATATGTTTGTCTAATTTCATCTAATTGAGATTTATTTTCAAAACAAACAACTACGATATCAATCTCATCACTAAACTCAAAAACTAATTTTCCAAATAGATTCAAATACTCTTTAACATAAAAATAATAATCACTATCTCGGTTGTTTATATAAAATACCAAACTATCAATTTTATCTTCAACCAACTCATCTTCATCAGATTGAATAGTATTACAGGTAAGACTAAAACTAAATGTTGAACCCATACCTATTTCACTTTTGACTTCTAATTTACTATCCAATAAAGTTAATATATGTTTACTAATACTTAAACCTAATCCTGTACCATTTTGTTGTTTATTTTCTATATGTTCAACTTGAATAAAAGGATCAAAAATTGATTCTAATTTGTTTTTTGGTATTCCTATTCCAGTATCCACTATCTCAAATAAAATTGTTGCAAAAGTTTCATCTTTTTGAACTAATCTAATATTAAAATTAATAATTCCTCTTTCATATGTAAATTTAATTGCATTTGAAAGAAGATTTGATATAACTTGCCTTAATCTTATTCCATCAGTAATAATTTTTTTTGGAATATTTCTATCAATATTAAATACAAGTCTTATATGTTTATCTTTTGCTCTTTGTGAAAAAAGGTCAATTACATGTTCACTTAAAGCATAAATATCTACTTCATTCTCAGATATTTCAAAATTTCCACTTTGGATTTTTGAAAAATCTAAAATATCATTGATAATATCCAATAAAGATATTGCACTTGATTCTATAATAGAGATATATTTTTTATTTTTTCCTGTTATCTCTTCACTTTTAGATAGATGTTGTGAAAAACCAATTATTGCATTTAAAGGAGTTCTTATCTCATGACTCATATTTGCCAAAAAGTCTGATTTTGCTCTATTCGCTTCTTGAGCTTCTAATAATGCTTTATTTAATGAGAGTGTTCTTTCTTGAACTTTTTTTTCAAGTTTTTGATTTGCATTCCATAACTGTAAACTTTTTTGTTCTAGTAATGTTTCACTCTCTTTTCTTAGTTTTTTTTCCTCTTCAAATTTAATTTTCCAAAGATTGTTTTCTTCACTCATACTTACTTCTTAATAAATTTTTATTTAATCACTCTTGTTCTTCAAAAGAACTATATATTTTTTTTATTTCCTCAACATTATTTATAAAAATTTCTACTAATCTTGGGTCAAAATGCTCTCCACTTTCCTCTTTTAAAAGCTCCAATGCACTTTCAAAGCTCCAAGCTTTTTTGTAAGGTCTATTAGAAGTTAAGGCATCAAAAACATCTACAACTGCCACTATCCTACCAAATATTGGTATTTCATCACCTACTAAACCTTTAGGGTAACCTCTTCCATTGTATTTTTCATGATGAGTTAAAGCAATTTGCGCTCCACTTTGTAGATATTCACTTTTTGAATCTTTTAATATTTCATAACCTATCATCGCATGAGTTTTCATAATATCAAACTCTTCATTATCTAATTTTCCAGGTTTTAATAAAACCTTATCTTCAATCCCAACTTTTCCTAAATCATGAAAAGGAGCTGCATAAAAAATCAATTCTTGTTCTTTTTCATCAAGCCCCAATTCCCTCGCAATTAGTTTTGAATAGTGTGCTACCCTTGCTACATGAGAAGCTGTTTCAGGGTCTTTATACTCTGCTGTTTTTCCTAATATATTTAAAGTTTCATGTTCTCTTTCTATAAGTTTTTGGGTTGCTTTTTTAACTTCACTTTCTAAAAGTTTGGCTTTATCTTCAATCAACATTCTGTTTTGATAACTATTTAATAGGTTTAAAACTCTTGCTTTAAATAAAACAGAGTTTACAGGTTTTTTTAAGAAATCATTAACTCCAAATTCAAAAGCATCTTTATGGATATTGTCATCATCACCAGCTGCTGTAATCATAACAATTGGTATAGTTTTATTTGTATTTCTAAACTCTTTTACAAACTCTAAACCATTTAAATTTGGCATCATATAATCAATTAATATCATATCTGTATGATTTTGTAATACATGCATTAAAGCTTCAAGAGGATCTGAAAAACTTATTACATTTAAACCCATCTCACTACATATTGCTTCAATTAAAAATAGATTATTTTCATTATCATCTATTGAAACAATTTTCATTTCATTGATTTCCATTTAAAGCCTTTATTTAAAATCTTTAGAGTATCATTGTATAATGTAAGAACTTAAAATGTAATATCAAATTTTAATTGGAGTTTTATGCTTAAAAAACTTTTTATACTTATTTTTATCTCTTTTACATATCTAAATGCACAAACAAAAGAACCCCTAATTTTTTATGTTGGTATAACTATGATAAAACCTATGCAAGAGTTATCAAAAGAGTTCGAAAAAACTAATAATTGTGAAATAAAAATACTTCAAGGTGGAAGCCAAGAATTATATGACAGTATTAAATTAAGCAAAATCGGAGACTTGTATCTTCCTGGTTCTGATAGTTATATAAAAAAACATGCTAATGAAAATATATTTTTAGATAGTGTTTTTGTGGGTTATAATAAATTAGCTTTAATTGTAAAAAAAGGAAACCCTAAAAATATAAAAAACTCTTTGGATGAATTAACAAATCCTACATTAAAAGTAGTTTTGGGTAATGCTGAAAGTGGAAGTGTTGGAAATGCTACAAAAAAAGTATTAACCCTATATGGCAATTATAAAGAAGCTATTTTAAATACAATATTTTTAGCACCTGATTCTAGAAATTTAATACAAAGTATAAAAGAAAATAAAGCTGATTTAATCTTAAATTGGCATGCAACAATTTTTTGGGATGAAAATAAAGATATGGTAGAAGCTCTGGAAATTGATGAAAAATATACAAATAGATCAAAACTAGTATTAACACTTTTAAATACTTCAAAAAATAAACCATTAGCAAAAAAATTTCTTGAACTTGCTTCTTCTGCTAAAGGGAAAGCAACTTTTAGAAAATATGGATTTTAAAAATGTTTTTAAAAAATAGTGTTTTAAGAAATAATGTTCTAAGAAATCTTACTATCTTACTTATTACTTTTATTGTAGGGTTTAGTACGCTAATTCTTATTCATATCCTATTTTCTAATTTTATTGATGATTTAGATAAAAAAATAAAAAATGAACAAGCTAGATATAAAATTGGTGAATATATTCTAAAAGAGATTAATAAATTAGAAGTGAATTTTTATAAAATCTCTATGTCTTTCAATGAAAAAAATTCTCAACCAATAGAGGAACAAATAATTGATGAGATAATTGATATAAACAAAGCTATAGATGTTCTTGAACAAGGTGGAGAGATAAAATCATCTATAAACTTAAATGTTGTAGGAATAGATAATGTAATTGAAACTATAAAATTTATCCCTAATAAAAACCATAGTTATACATATGAATCTATAACTTTAAGACCCAAACTAGCATCTTTAGAAAAAAAAATCTACAAAGTAAAAGAGATTGTTAGACTAAAAAAAGAGCTTCTAACTTATACCTCAAAAGAGGAGATTAAAGAGGCTAGATTTAAAATACAACTTTTATTCAAAGAGATTCCAGCATTTTTTATAAGAATGAAAGAGAGCTCTAGTACACTGCTTTATGAAAGTAAAAAGAACCTTGATTTGTTAGAAAAACATGTTGAAAGTGAAAAAGCATATTATAAAAAATTGGAATTTATAGTATCTTATATCACTATGTCAATAGTTCTTATTTTGGGTTATTTGCTTACAAAAATGATTGTTATAAAAAGTAAAGAGTTAGAAGAACTAACAAAAAAAGCAGAAATATCTGCAATAGAAGCTTCAAATGCTAATAAAATAAAATCACAATTTTTAGCCAATATGAGTCATGAGATTAGAACCCCACTAAATGCAATTATTGGATTTTCAGAAATTTTATCAAAAGCAAATTTAGATAATGAAAATAAAGATAAAGCTGCAATAATAGTAAAAAGTGCAAAAGCTCTACTAGAAATAATAAACGATATTTTAGATATATCTAAAGTTGAAAGTGGAAAATTAGAGATATTACATGAAGATTTTAACTTAAAAGAGTTATTAAATCAAATTGTAGAATTGTATTCAATCACTTCAAATCAAAAAAATATTAGACTGGTTTTTGACTTGGATGGAAATCTGCCTTTGATAGTAAAAGGTGATGAGATAAGATTAAAACAAGTTTTATCAAATCTTTTAAGTAATGCTATAAAATTTACTTCAACAAAAGAAAAAGTTACTTTTACCGTGACTTTAAGAGAGATAAAAGATGATATAGCTTTAATAAAATTTATTGTTAAAGATGAAGGTATTGGTATCTCACTAAATGACCAAAAAAAGATTTTTGAACCTTTCTCACAAGCAGATGGATCTATCTCTAGAAGATTTGGTGGTACTGGGCTAGGTCTTGCAATAAGTCTTAAAATTGTACAACTAATGGGTTCTAAAATTGAACTAATTAGTAAAGAAAATTTGGGAAGTACTTTTTATTTTACATTAAAATTACCAATAGTTGAACTTGAACCTCAAATAGAATCTACACATAAATACACTTTCTTTTTAGATAAATTAAAAAATGATTATGAAAATACTAGAGCAAATGTATTGAATATTATAAAAGAGTTTGCCAATATAATTGATGAACCTTCACAAATAAAAGAAAATTCAAAATTAGATTTGATTTTTTGTTTTACCTCAAAGGAATCAATCAACAAAGCATTAGAACTAAACAACAAATCTAAGGCACCTATTGTGTTTATAGGCGATAAAAGTAAATTAGAAAATAATCCTCTTATCTCTAAACTAAATTATTTCAATTTTGATGTACCTATATTTGGTTCAAAAGTTTTTAATATTATTGCAAAAGCATGTAAAATTGAGGAACAGCATGAAAACTATTGCAATGAAAATAAAAATTTTAATTTTAATGCAAAAATACTTGTTGCAGAAGATAATACAAATAATCAATTATTGATAGAACTATTACTTCAAAACCTTGGTATAACAACTAAAATAGTTAATAATGGTTTAGAAGCTTTTGAAGAGTTTAGCAACAATGATTATGATTTGATTTTGATGGATATAAATATGCCAATAATGGATGGTATAACATCAATGAAAAAAATAAAATCTTTAGAAAAATTTAAAACAAAAAATATACCTATAATAGCTTTAACAGCAAATACAATTAAAGGGGATAAAGAAAAATACATCAATGAAGGGATGGATAATTATCTATCTAAACCTATTGAAAATGAACAATTAATCAAACTTCTTTCAAAATATCTTAAAATAAAAAATACCCCTATAGTTAAAAAGATTGAAAGTAAAAAATCAAATTCAATTGATGTAGAAAAGATTGCACAAAACTTAGGGATAAGTGCTAATATTGCAGAAAAAATTATTGAAAAATTCAATAATGAAATTGACTTACATATTGATGAATTAGAAAAATTTATTGAGATCATGGACTCTGAGAATATCAAACAAAAAGCCCATTATATTAAAAACTCTTGTTTAAATCTATCTTTAGATGAAGCGTGTAAACTTTTACAACAAATGGAAATAGAAGTTCTTAATCAAACTGAATTAAAAAATAAATTTAGTGAATTAAAAAATATAGTAATTAGTACAAAAGATTTAAAATAATGACTTATGAAGAACAAACTAAAATTACTAAAGCGATAATTAAATCAGCAGTTATGATGTTAGAATATGGTGCAGAGAGTAAACTTATAGAAAAAACTGCTCAAAGATTAGGACAAGCTTTAGGAGTAGATTCTGTTGAAATCTCTTTAATCCCATCAGCTATTGTTCTATCAACTTTAACAAATAAAAAAACTCAATCAGTTACAACAACAAGAAGAGCTCATCATAAACCCATAAATATGTCTATAGTATGTGATGTTCAACAAGTTTGCATTGATACAGAAAAAAATCATTTTGATGTTGATTATGTTATTGATGCTCTAAGACAAATCCAACCAAATTATTATAATCCTTGGCTGATTGTTTTTATGATAGGACTTTCATGTGGTTCTATATCTATTTTACAAGGTGGTGATTTAAATGCCTTTTTCATCACTTTTTTTGCTTCTAGTATAGCTATGTTTGTAAGACAACTCTTAGCAAGACAAAAAATGATTTTATTTATAGCTTTTGGAATTACTGCTTTTGTGGCAACACTAATTGCCAGTATCTCATATGTTTATCCAATTACAACAACTCCTCAAATAGTTTTAGCTTCATGTGTTGTTTTACTATTTCCAGGTTTTCCTTTTGTAAACTCATTTTTAGATGCGGTAAAAGGGTATTTAAGTATGGGCTGGGGACGATGGATGCAAGCTTCATTGTTGACTTTTGCAACTTCAATTGGAATAATCTTTGCTATGAGTATAGCTAATATAAAAGGTTGGTAGAGTTGTGTTTGAAAAATTAGCTTATCTTAGTTTTATTTTAGCTTCAATACCTGCAATTGGTTTTGGAATGTTATTTAATGTACCTAAAAATGCCCTTGTTTATTGTGGTTGTGGAGGCATTATTACATTTAGTATTCAAAAATTATTTTTATCTTTTAACTTATCAATTGAGATGTCAACTTTTATAGCTAGTATTACAATTGCCATTTTGACAGAAGTATATATAAGAAAAAATCGTATGCCTAGATCTGTTTATACTGTTGCGTCAATTATCCCTTTAATCCCTGCTGGATATGCCTTTACTGCAATGATAAGTTTAGTAGATATGCATAGTCATGGTGTAACACAAGAACTTATAAATCAATTTTTAGATAATAGTATGAAAGCTTTAGCAATATTAGGTGCTATAAGTTTTGGTTTGGCATTACCATCTTTATACTTTACAAGATATAATCGTACAATTATTTAGAATAATCAAAAAATGCTATTTTATTATAGCTTTTTTAAAGTATAATAATTTAATAAAAGTTACTAAAGGGATTTCGATGTTAAAAAATATAACTATTAAAACAAAGTTAATACTACTTTTTATTTTAATAAAAATCATCCCTTTATTGATTATTGTATTTATTGCATATGAAGGGGTATTAAAACTAGAAGAATACTTACAAGATAGTACCAAATATATGTTTAATGAAAATAAAGAGATTATACTAAATACAGCAAATGCATCTATTGAAGATAGTGTAAAAAACCTTGATAAAAAATCTCAACTTGCCTTAGAAAGATTATCTTTTGAGATAGCACAAAATGTTGCAAACTTTTTATATGAAAGAGATAAAGATATATTATTTTTATCTAATATTC
>QKDL01000074.1 GCA_003252105.1 Arcobacter sp. | reverse complement strand
TCTAAAATCGTAAAAATAATTTTATAACAAGAACTATACAAATGAATTAAGTTTTATGTTATACTAATTAGATAAAAAAATTATTGGATAAATGTTGGGTTTAAATAAGTTAGAATATTTAAAAGATATTACTATTTTATATGCAGAAGATGATACTCTTATCCAAAAAGAGTTTTCCTCTTTTTTGGAAAAGTTTGTAAAAAAGCTATTTGTAGCAAATAATGGACAAGAGGCTTTAGAACTTTTTCAAAAAAATAAACCTGATATAGTTATTTCTGATATTACTATGCCAAAAATGAATGGTATAGAGCTTTCAAAAAATATCAAAACCCTTGATCCTGATACCCCTATAGTAATTATAAGTGCACACAACAATAGTGAATATCTAATTGAAGCTATAGAAATAGGTGTAAATAGATTTATCTTAAAACCTATTGATATGACTGAGGTTGTAAATATTCTTATTGATTTTTCAAAAAATATTTGCATAGTAAAAGAGAATAAAAATATTAATAATATTTTAGAACAGTACAAAGAGATAGTTGATTCAAGTTCAATTGTATCCAAAGCAGACCCTTTAGGTACTATTACATATGTAAATCAACCCTTTATTGATATCTCTGGATATACAAAAGAGGAACTTATTGGTTCAAACCATAATATAATAAGACATCCTGATACTTCTTCTGAAACTTTTGAAAAGATGTGGAAAACAATAAAAGATGAGAAAAAAGTTTGGAAAGGTACTGTAAAAAATAGATCAAAAAATGGTAAACCTTATTATGTTAGTAGTGTAATAAAACCTATTTTGGACGTTGATGAAAATATTATTGAGTATATTGCTATTAGACATGATATTACAGCATTAGAAAAAACAAAACATTTTTTACAAAGACAAAATTTCCAAAAAATCTCAAACCTTAATGATGCCCTTAAAAATATTGAACAATATGAAAATGTAATGAATGCCATAAATATTGTATCAAGAGTTGATACCAATGGAAAAATTACTTATGTAAATGAGCAGTTTATGAAATTAACTGGTTATTCAAAAGAGGAACTTATAGGTCAAACATACGATTTAATCAAACATGAAGATAATGATAAATCTTTATCAAAAGAGATGTGGGATATTACTAATAGTGGTAAAATGTGGACTGGTATAATTAAAAATAAATCAAAAGATGGAAAAACATTTCATATCAATGCTGTTGTATCTCCTATTTTTAATCAAGATAATGAAATTGTAGAATATATCTCAATATGCCATGATATCACTCCAATTATAGAACTGCATCAAGAGTTAGAAAGTACTCAAAGAGAGATAATTTATCGTATGGGTGAAATAGGTGAAACAAGAAGCAAAGAGACTGGAAATCATGTAAAAAGAGTTGCCGAGTATTCTAAACTTTTAGGTAGTTTATATGGACTTGAAAAAAAGCAGTTAGATAATCTATTTATGGCTTCTCCTATGCATGATATTGGAAAAGTTGGAATACCTGATGAGATTTTAAATAAACCAGGAAAACTTACAGATGATGAATGGGTTGTGATGAAAACTCATAGTGAATTGGGATACAAAATATTAAAAGATTCAAATAGAGATATTTTAAAAGCAGCTGCAATAATATCTTATCATCACCATGAAAAATGGGATGGTTCAGGATATCCAAGAGGTTTAAATGGAGAAAATATACATATCTTTGGAAGAATAACTGCAATTGCAGATGTTTTTGATGCTTTAGGAAGTGATAGAGTATATAAAAAAGCTTGGTCTTTAGATGAAATTTTAAACTTTTTTGAGGAACAAAAAGGTAAACATTTTCAACCAGAATTGGTTCAACTTTTTATGACAAACTTAGATAAGTTTTTAGAAATAAGAGATACTTACATAGACTAGATATTGCTATACAATAGATAAACAAACTTTTTGTATAATAGTAAAATTTCCAATCAAAGGTTTAGTTTGAAAGTTTTATTATTAGAAGATGATCCAGCTTTAAATGATTTATTAAATGAACATCTATGTGATAAAGGTTATGATGTAACCTTATGTATGAATGGACAAGAGGCTTTAGAAAATTTAGTTAGTGAGATTTTTGATTTAGCTTTATTGGATATAAATACCCCTTTGATGAGTGGAATTGAGGTTTTGAAAACCTTAAGAAGTGAATATAAAAACCAAACTCCCATTATAATTTTAACTGCATACCAAGATACTAAACATCTAAAAGAATCATTTGAAAGTGGAGTGGATGATTATATTAAAAAACCTTTTGATTTAGAAGAATTAGACCAAAGAATGATTAGACTTTGTAAACAATTTATGATAGAACAATCAAATGAGATACAAATAGATAAAAATATCTCTTTTAATCCAGAGAACTGTCAATTAAACATAAACAACAATATTAAACGTTTAGCTTTAAAAGAGAGAGATATTTTAAAATATTTTTGTAAACATAAGTCAAGAGTTATATCTTCAGAAGAGCTTCTACAAAATATTTGGGCATATGAAGAGATGCCAACAGATGCCACAATAAGAGTTTATATAAAAAACTTAAGAGAACTTCTTGGAAAAGATAGAATTCAAACTATAAGATCAATTGGATATAAATTTGAATAGTAATGAAAAAAAAGCCTTAATTAGTTTTTTATCGATATATGTAGGTTCAGCTTTACTTTTAATAGGAATACTCCTTTATGTATATTATAAAGAGGAGATAAAAAACCTAGAAAAAACCTGTAGTATGCAACTTAGTAATGAATCTATGAAGATAAAAGCAGATATTCTAAACTCTTATATGAATCATAAAGAGTATATACCAAAAAAATTGGAAAAAAATGAGATTAAATATGCATTATTAGATAAAGATAAAAAACTTATATTTTCAAATTTAGATGGGATAAAATTTTTAGATTTAAATAAAAAGTTTTATGAAAAAGATATGTTTCATTTTTATATAGAAAAACTTGATGAGCCTAATATTCCTATTAAATATATTGTTATGGAAACTTGCAAAGGGGTTCAAGATAGAGATAGGATGAAAATATATGTAGTAATAGCTTTATTATTAAGTGCAGTCTTTGTTGGTTGTATAGCTTATTTATTGGCAAAAATATTACTAAAACCTGTAAGAGATAAGATAAAAGATATGGATAATTTTATAAAAGATTCGGCTCACGAATTAAATACCCCAATCTCTGTTTTGATGACCTCTGTATCTATGCTAAAAAATGGTAAAAATCCTGAAAAAATGATGAAATATATTTTAAGTAGTTCAAAACAAATATCTCAAATATACAATGATATACATTTTTCAGCTTTTGAGCAGATGAATGAAAATTTAGAAGAGAAGTTCAATTTAAAATATTTGATAAAAGAGAGTGTTGAGTATTTTAATGATATCTCTATAACAAAAAATATAAAAATTGAAGCCCAACTTGAGGATTGTATAATTGTTATGGATAAAACAAAAACTCAAAAGATTATAAACAATCTAATATCTAATGCAATCAAATATAGTAACAATAATTCAAATATAAAAGTAAAACTAAAAGATGCTGTTTTAAGTGTGGAAGATTTTGGTATAGGTATTTCAAAACAACAACAAAATGAGATTTTCAAACGATATAAAAGAGGAAATACTATCGAAGGTGGTTTTGGTATTGGTTTAGATATTGTAAAAAGAGTTTGTAAAAGTTACAATTTAAAACTTTTCCTAGAGTCAGAACCCAATAAAGGTTCGACTTTTTTTGTAGATTTTAAATCTATTATCTTCCAATCGAGTTGATTTTTAAAGATATTGAAATAGGCTCTTCATGTATAATATCTAATTTTGAACCTATTGACCTTTTGTTGTGATTTGATAATTCACCTTGAATTGTTTGGAAAACATGCCAAAATTTTTCATTGAATGGTGCTGAGATATTTTTTAGTTTATGTTCAATTATATCATCAACTACAATCTCAATCAAATGGTTATAGATGATTTTATTTGTTTCTCTTTGAATTCTATAGTTTTTCATAATTATTAGATTATTTTTATAGATTTTTTGTTCATCTGGTGTCAAATCTTTAAAATGGTTTACATTTTCAATCTCTTCATCAAGTTTTAATTCCAATTGAGTAATCTCTTTATCACAAGTTGTTTGTAGATTTGGTTTTAGTCTTAATATTTCACTTAAAATCTCTTCATCTGTTAAAACTTTTTTTTCAATTAAATGGGTGTAAACTTTATCTTTTTCATAATCATGATGAATAGCATGATAAATCTCTATTGCAGGGTTAATGTACACATATTTATCATCTTTACCACTTTTAAAACTTATTCCATGAATAGAAATCATCTCTTTGGGACCAACATATTTTAGTTTCATATAAATAACCTTTTAATTTTAAGAGTTTACGTATATTTTATTCAAATATAAATAAAATACAGCAAAGGTAAATAATGAATAATGTAATCAAAGATTTCAAAACGGAAAAATTAGAAGATACAAAGTTTGTACATCCAGTTAAAATTACTTATAATCAAAATGGAATAGATAAATGCTGGGAAGCAGTTAAAAGTTTTGATTCAGTTGCTATATTGCTATATCATGAAGAAAAAAATGCTTTTTTATTAGTAAAACAGTTTAGACCACCAGTATATTTAAATGACACAAGTAAAATTTGTACATATGAACTTTGTGCAGGTATAGTTGATAAAGATATTTCTTTAAAACAGATTGCAAAAGAGGAAATAGATGAGGAGTGTGGCTTTGATGTACCTTTGGAAAATATTGAAAAAATCACTTCTTTTTATACAAATGTTGGTGTAAGTGGTGGATGTCAAAGTTTATATTACGCAACGATAAATGATTCTATGAAGATACATAATGGTGGTGGAATACACGATGAACAAATTGAATTAATGTATTTACCTATAAAAGATTATGAAGAGTTTATTTTTGATGAAAATAAGGCTAAAACACCAGGTTTAATGTTTTCATTTATGTGGTTTATGAAAAATAAGATTTAGTTTACCACCATTTTTTTGTACTTTGAAATTTATCTATTGAAATAATCTCTCCCATTTTTGGGTGAGTTATTTGAATATTTTTTTTATTTGCTTCACTTACTACTTTTTCTAGTGGTTCATTCCAAGCATGAAGTGAGAGTTTAAAACTACTATTATGGATAGGAAAAAGTATCTTTCATTTTAAATCAAGATGTGCTTGTACAGTTTCTTTTGGCATCATATGGATCTCTTTCCATCTTTCATTATATGCTCCTGCTTCCATAAAAGTCATATCAAAAGGACCATAATTTTCACCAATTTGTTTGAAAGTATTAAAATATCCACTATCTCCACTAAAAAAGATATTGGTATTTGATGAGGTGATTACCCATGAAGACCAAAGTGTTTTATCCCTATCAAATAAACCACGTCCAGAAAAGTGTTGAGCGGGAGTTGCTCTTAATCTTATAGTTTCATTTACACAAGATTGCCACCAATCAAGTTCACAAACTTTCATAGTATCTACACCAAGTTCTAGCAGTTTTTGTTTTATCCCAAGGCTTGTATAAAAATGTCCAACTTTATCTTTTAGTTTTTTTATACTTGGTTCATCTAAGTGGTCATAATGGTTATGTGAGATTATTACAATATCTATAAAGGGTAACTCTTCAATAGTTATTGGTAAATCATGAAATCTTTTTGGAGCAAAAATACCAAACGGAGTGATAATCTCTGAAAATACAGGGTCTGTAAGTATAAATCTACCATCCATTTTAAGTAAAAGTGTAGAGTGAGCTATTCTTACAACTGAATTATTTGGCATTTGTAGTAAGTCCTCTTTTTTTAATTTTACTACAGGAATATCATCTTTTGAAGCAATTTTATTTTCAGTTTTGTCTGTTAAAAAGGTATATACATTTGAAGCAAAATCTGAAAAATCAGAGCTATATTCTAGCTCATGATTTTTAAATTTACCATTATCATAATGTGATTTTAAATCTTTTTTTATATTTTCTGTGTTTTGTGCACAACCCACCATAAAAGCTCCTGTAAAAAAAACTGAAAAAATGTTTCTTGAAATTTTATTTTTCATTGTGTGGAAAACCTATATTTGTTAATTCTTCATATATATTTATTAATTTATCTTGTTTTTTTATATCATCTGCTTTTGATGAATAGATTGTTTCTTTTAGATGATAAAAGTATTTTCCACTAAAACCTAAATCATCATTTGAAGCTAGCCATACTTGTGTTGCACTTCCATCTTCTAAACTATCTGGGGCATTATAGTTTGCCATTTTTGTTTTAACCCAGCCTGGATCTACTGTATTTACATATACATCTTTCCAATATCTTGAAATAGCTAAACTCATCATCAAAATTAAAAGCTTAGATGTTGAGTAGTCAACCTCTTTTTCAAAAGCTAATTTCTCTATGTCAAAAGCTCCTTGAGGATGCATATTTGAACCTATATATATAAGTTGTTTTGGCTTATTTATTAAAGCTGTTAGAATATATGGTGCCAAAACATTAACTGTAAAAATTGTCTGTTTGTCCTCATGAAAAGCTCCGGCATTATGAATAATCGTATCAAATTTATCTAAGTTATTAATCTCTTGTGCTAGCTTTTTTGTTTCTTCTAAACTGTTTAAATCAGCTATTAAAATTTTAGTATCAAGTTTAGATTTAAGCTCTTTTGCCTTTTTTTTATCTCTAGCATGAAGGGTAACTTCATGCCCTAGATTAATAAGTTGTTTTGCCGTTTCAAGTCCTATCCCATCAGATGAGCCAGTTATAAAAATCTTTGACATTTAAGAATTACTCTTTTTGTCAAAATGTTTTTGGATCAATTACATATCTAAATCTAGCTTTTTTATCCACTACATTTTTCCAAGCTTGTGTTATCTCTTCAGCTTTGATAATTTGAATCTCTGGTAATACATCATTTTTTGCACAATAATCTACCATCTCTTGAGTCTCTTTCATACCACCAATTAGTGAAGCATTAAAATTAACTCTACTAGCTGCAAGTCCTAGATTATTTAGTGTTAGTTGGAACCCTTCTGGCATACCAACCATTGTAAAATAACCATATGGTTTAACTACTCTTGCATAAGCTGCTACATTAAATTGATATGGAATTGTACAAATTAGATAATCCATTTGTGCAGCATAAGGAAGTAACTCTTTTCCATCATTTACTACTACAACCTCTTTAGCTCCCATAGCTTTGATATCATCAACTTTGTCAGCAGTTGTAGTTAGTGCATATACTTCAGCTCCTTTTGAAACTGCTAATTTAACTGCCATATGTCCTAATCCACCAATACCAGCAACAGCAACTTTATCACCTTTTTTAATTTTTGCATTTACAATTGGTGAGTATGTAGTAATACCTGCACATAAAAGAGGTGCAGCTTTTTCAAAACTAATATTATCTGGAAGATGAACTGCAAAATGATCTCTTACAACAATATGCGTAGAGTATCCACCTTGTGTTATACCGCTTGGTTCTCTTTTATCTGGATAACCATATGTAAATAGAGTATCTGATTGATATTGTTCTTCATTTTCACAAGTAGTACAACCATCAACCATACAACCTACACCAGCTCTATCCCCAACTTTGAATTTAGTTACATTTTTTCCAACTTGTGTTACAACACCAGCGATTTCATGACCTGGTACTTGTGGATATTGTTGTGGTCCCCAGTGACCCTTTTCTTGGTGAATATCTGAATGGCAAATACTTGCTGCTTTGATTTCTATTAAGATATCATCATCACCAACAGCTCTTCTTTCAAATTCCCATGGTTTGATAACACCTGACTCATCAAATGCTGCATATCCTTTTGTTTTAATTGTATTACTCATAATAAATCCTTTCTCTTTTGCTAAAATATTTGTAGGTTCAAAGAAAACTAAATCTGCACCAATAATTGCCGAGTTTTTTATAAACTCTCTTCTTTTTTGTTCTTTTATTTCCATTTTAAAACCTTTTATTGGCTTATAAGTTAATCAACTTTTTCAATTTTTATGATTCCACTCATTTGACTAATATACTCTAATCCTGAAACTACATATCCTAGCTCATATAAGCCACTAGCACTTCCAAAATCTTTATAAAACATAACAACATCTCCCCATGGAGCATAATACGCTAAAGTTCCATTTTTCGCATTTGCTACAGGAGTATTGTTTGTAGAAAGTTTTTGGGGTGGATAAAATATCTTTTCATTATTCCCAAAGTTTTCTACCTCAATACTCATTGGCAGTTGTGCAAAAAGCTCTTTTGGAGCTTGAGAATTATTTAGTTTAAAAACTGTTGTATTTCCATTTGAAACTATACTGATTTTCATTTCTTCCCCTTGCATTGCATAAATAGATGTAATAAAAAAAGAGAATACAAAGATAAAATTAATTATAAAGTTTTTACTTGTATGTAGATTTCCATTTTGTTTTATCATAATATTCTCCTATATTCATATAAAGATTATAATTTAATCTTTCCTTTTAGTGATAGAAAAATACTCTATCTTACTTGCCTAATTCTATAAAATATAAAATCTATTAAATTTTATATCTCAACTTTCACATGTTTAGGATTTTTTGCAAATATCAAAGTTATGATACAAGCTAGCAAAGCTAATATCCCATAAAATATTGATACATGAAATAGGTCCATATGATGTGATAGTTGACCAGCAATAAAACTAGGAATAGCAGCACCTGTATATGAAGTTGCATATATCAAAGAAAGAACTCCTGCTCTTTGTTTTAGGTTTATATCTGCTAATAAAGATCTAATACTTCCAGTTAATGCTGCACCTTGTGAAGCACCAGCTAAGGCACTACATAAAATAAACATTGTGATATTTGAAAACTTTAAAGAGCTTATTATCCCTATAACACCTATTGTAAACATAACCATACCAATTCTTTGTGCATCTGCAGATGTTAATTTGGCTGTAAGTGGTCCTCCTATTGCACTTGGTAGTAGATATGATGAAAATAAAATACCTATCATTAGGGTACTATGAGTTCCTAATTGGTCAACTGCAATAGAGGGACCAAAAGCCTGATAAAATGCTCCCATCGCCCAAGTTGATACAAAAGTTATAGCTGCTATTGGAAATAATTTTTTATCAGTTTGAGGTAAAGAAAATTTTGGTTTAAATGAACTAATAACTCCAGGAGACTTCTCAACAGTCTCTTTACTTAAAGCAATTAATATTGTACAAATTGCAAGTATTATTAAAACAACTATATAACATAAAGTTCTTTGGTAAGGAGCAAATTCTACAAGTGAACCAGAAACAACAGCCCCAATAGTTAAACCAACCATAGGTGAATTACTTATAACTGCTGAGGGCAACCAATGGGGTAGGTGTGAACCACTATCAGCTATATAAGAGGTTATGGCACTTGAAGCTAGACCACAAGCTAAACCTAAAAGTAATCTTCCTATTATAAGTGGTGTTGCACTATTGACATCTATTAATATAATAGTTGCAATTGCAGTTAAAACAAAAATTAAAAAAGCAACAGGTTTTCGTCCCATATGATTTGAAATACGACCAAAAATTAAAAGAGCCGTGATAGCTCCAACAAAATAAACCACAGCAGTTAGTGCTAAATCATTATAAGTTAGTCCATCTTCTTGTCTATAGATATCGTAAAGTGGGATTGGTGTTGCAGAAGCTGCAAAAACCATTAAAAAAGAGAAAGTTGAAGCAAAGAATCCCATCATATTTTTTTTTCTTAACAATTAAAATCCTTCATTTTATATATGATTTATTATAAAACAGTTTTAAAAAATTAAATAGAAAGATAATCCAAACAACTTGTCTGATTCTCTAAATTTAATATTTCTTATTTTGTAGAAATTGGTATATGATTTGTAGAATTTGGTATTCAAATCTATTTCTAATCCTTTTATAATTCACTCACAAAAATTAATAAAGGACAAAATAAATGGAATTTTCTTTTCACAATCCAACAGGTATAGAATTTGGAAAAGGTAAAATCAAAGAGATTGCAAACCTAATCCCTAAAGATAAAAAAGTATTAGTAGTTTATGGTGGTGGTTCAGTAAAAAACAATGGAGCTTATGACCAAGTTGTTGAGGCTTTAAGTGGACATGAGTGGTTAGAGTTTGGTGGAGTTGAGCCAAATCCAACAGTTGAAACTATGAACAAAGCAGTAGAACTTGTAAAAGCTGAGGGTGTTAATTATATCCTTGCAGTTGGTGGTGGTTCTGTTATTGATGGTTGTAAATATCTTGCAGCAGCATCTTTATATGATGGTGATGGATGGGATTTCTTAGATGGAACAGCCCAAGTTCAACAAGCACTTCCTTTAGCAGTTGTATTAACTTTAGCAGCAACTGGTTCTGAATCAAATAACTTAACAGTTGTATCAAGAAAATCAACAGATGAAAAAAGAATGTATTTCTCAGACCATTCTTACCCACAATTTGCTGTATTAGACCCATCATTTATGGGAACTTTATCTGATAGACAATTAGGAAATGGTTTAGTAGATGCATTTGTTCACATCTCTGAGCAATACTTAACAAAAACAAATGACCTTTTAGTAAATGATGGTTATGCAGAAACTTTATATAAAGGTTTAGTAACTCTAGCTTCTAGATGGGAGGAAAGAAGAACTTTATGGTGGCAAGAAAACTTAATGCACATCTGTAACCAAGCACTTAACTTCCAATTAGCAAATGGTGTTTGCCAAGACTGGTCAACTCATATTATTGGACACGAATTAACTGCATTCTACGGATTAGACCATGCTAGATCTTTAGCAGTAATCTTACCTCACTTAATCAGAGAGATGATTGATGAAAAACAAGACAAATTAGCGCAATTTGGTAAAAATGTATTTGGAATCGAAAATGACAACGAAGCAATTATTGAAAAAATCGAAGAGGTATTTGAATCTGTTGGTGTTCCAACAAAATTAACTGCTTATGAGATTGATGGAAAAGTTGTTGAAAATGTACAAAATGCATTTAAATCTCACGGTTACTTAGAAATCGGAGAAAATGGAACTGTTACTTTAGACAAAGTTGAAAAAATCATTAACAGATCTATTGCAGCGTAAGTTTTAACTTACACCACACTAACAAGAGGCTTTTGCCTCTTTTGGTGAATACCCAAAATAGCTTTTAAAATCCCTACTAAAATGTGAAGGGTTATCATAACCTAATTCATCTGCTACATCCACAACTTTATAATCATGCTTTACTAACATATCTTTTGCCTTTGTAAGCTTTATTTTTTTTATATATTGAAGTGGAGTATGTGAAGTTATTTTTTTGAAATGATTATGAAAAGATGAAACACTCATATCACAAACACGTGCAAGTGAATCCATATCTAAAGTTTTATTGTAGTTGTCATGGATATGTTTTAAGGCTTTTGCTATTTTTGATTCTTTGTTCTCTTCTAAAAACATTTTATGAAGCATTTTTGCATTTTGTCCAATAGCAATTCTGTAAAACAACTCTTTTAAAACACCTTTTCCTAAAATCATTGATTCCTCTTTTGATTCTAAGATATCTAATAATTTTGCGGTTGTATCTTCTATTTGTTCAGTTACCTTATCAGCAAAGATACCAACATTGCTATTATTCTCAATTTTAAAATCCCTATGACTTAACTCTTCTATTATATCAACCATCATTTGCCTATCTAAAGAGATAATAAGACTGATAAATGGTTCCTCTTTTGTAGCATAGGTTTCACACTCTAAGGGTAGGGTAGTTGGTACAACAAGATAGTTGTCACAGTCAAAGGTAAAACGATTGCTAGCTAAGTTAGCAATCTTTTTACCTTGGAGAACAAGTATTAGACAAACATCATAAATCAAAGGGCTTTTAGGTTCATAATTTTGTGTTTTAAAAATTTTTATATCATTTAAATGGGTATCATGAATACCATCTTCGACTAATAATATTTCTCTATTTTCTATAATGCTTTTTTTCATTTCTCTCTTTATTGGGTATTAAATCGTGCAATTTTAATATAAAAAAACCATTATATCCTTTAAATTTTATTTTTTATTATTCGTACAAAATTATCTATAAGCGTATTTGCATAGTCTGTTTTATCAACGTTAGTTAAAAGTTCATTTATATTAAATCCTAAAGTTTGTAATTCATCTTTTTGCTCTTTGATATATTCTTTCATAATATCTTCATCAAACTCTGGGTGAAATTGTACTCCCCAGATATAGTCACTAAATCTTACAATCTGATTTTCATCATGGGAATTAAAAGCTAAACTTTTTGCCCCTTTAGGTAAGGTTAATACACTTTGCATATGTGTTACATGTGCTTTAAAGTTTAGTGGAGTATCTTTAAAAAGTGGGTCTTTGTTAATTTCATCTTTTGATAATATTGTAACTGTACCAATCTCTTTACCCTTTGGATTGTTATTTACATTTGCTCCTAAAGCTTTTCCTATTAGTTGGTGTCCATAACAAATACCAAGTATATAAATAGGATGATTAATTGCTTTTTTTATCCATTGTTCTATATTAACACTCCATTCTAAGTTATCTGTAACCATTGAATGAGAGCCTGTGATTATTACACCAAAGCTGTCTTTTAGTTGGGGAAGTTTATCATTGTTTAAAATATCAATAACCTCTATTGATAATTTGTTAGAATTTGTAAAGTTTTTAATCCAATCAGTAAAGTCACCTAAATTTTTTTTAGTATTTTCAAAGGTTTTACCAACTTTAAATATATATAGTTTTTTCATTTTCTCTCTTATCTTTTTTAAAATTATATCTTTCTAGAAAACTATTTTGGAAAATTATTTGTAAAAAAAATAGACAATAAGAGTTACCTTATATCTTTTTTTAAGATATAAGGATTTGATAAATTATAGGTATGCTCCACCACAAACAGGAAGATATGTTCCAGTGATATGAGAACTCTCATCTCTTACAAATAAAGAGATTGCATTTGCTATGTCTTTAGGGTTTGCAACTCTTCCAGTTGGAGTTGTTGACTTAAGAAAATCAATAAATTCATCAGGAGCACCTGCTGTTGCATCTGTTAATACAAGTCCTGGAGCAACAACGTTTGAAGTGATTCCATAAGGTCCTAATTCTTGAGCTAAGTATTTATTAAATGAGTCAAGTGCACCTTTTGCACTACCATGAGCAATAAAACTTGGTAGTGGATCTTCTGAAAGAGTACTAGAGATAAATACTAATCTTCCAAATTTTTTCTCAATCATAGATTTTGTAGCAAATTTTGCACACATATAAGAAGCATGTAATTCATCATTTAATTTTTGAGAAAACTCTTCCCAAGTTTGTTCAACAAAAGGTTTTTGTGTAAAGTTCATATTTGCATTTGATACAAGGATATCAACTCCACCGTATTTTGTTTGAATTTCATTAAACATAGCTTCAATTTGTGCATCATCTCTTACATCTGCTTGAATAGGATAAGCTTCTCCTCCATTGAAATTTATTTCATTTGCTAAATCAGTAGCAACTTCTTTACTATTTACATAGTTGATAAATATTCTATAACCTTCTTTTGCTAACTTTTTAGAAGTTGCAGCACCAATTCCTCTTGCCCCACCTGTTATAAGTGCATTTCTTTTTTCCAT
>QKDL01000083.1 GCA_003252105.1 Arcobacter sp. | reverse complement strand
CCTTTAGTTCAAAAAAAGTTTTTAATAGAAGGGTTTGAAAAGCTAAAAAATAGTGAGGCTGTAAATAGTTTTTCTGCTACATCGATGCCTTTTCCTATTCAAAGAACATTTAAAATAACAGATGATGAAAGATGTCAAATGTTTTGGCCTGAAAACTTTTCTAAAAGAAGTCAAGATTTGGAAGAAGCTTTTCAAGATGCAGGGCAATTTTATTGGAAAAATTTGAAAAAAACATCTGATGATATAATCTTTGGAAAAGATTCAATACCAATAATTCTTCCTAGATATTTAGTTCAGGATATTGATACTTTAGAGGATTGGCAAATGGTTGAAGTTTTATATGAAGTATTAAAAAGACAAAATAAAATCTTATGAAAAAGATACTAATACGAGCAGATTCTTCTTCTTTTATAGGTACTGGACATATTATGAGATGTTTGGTTCTAGCAAAAAAATATAAAAACTCTAAAATCATATTTGCTTGTCAAAACCTAAAAGGCAATATAAATGAAAAGATTGTTCAAAGTGGATATGAACTAGAAATATTAAACTCAAATGGTGTAGATGAACTGGATAGTTTGATAAAAAGATTAGGAATAGAGTTTTTGATTATTGACCATTATGGGATTGATTTTAACTTTGAAAAAGAGATAAAAACAAAAAATAAAGGTTTAGAGCTTTTGGTTTTTGATGATACTTATGAAAAACATTTTTGTGATGAGCTTTTAAATCATAACCCCTATGCAAAAACTTCTAAATATAAAAGTTTAGTACCAAAAAATTGTAAACTTTTATGTGGAGATAAATATATCCTAATAAGAGATGAATTTAAAAAAGAGAAAAGAAAGTTTTATAGTAAAAATAAGAAAACAAAAATCCTTATAACTCTTGGTGGAAGTGATTACAACAATCATTCATTTGAGATTTTAGAGTTATTAAAAAAAGTAAAAAATATAGAAGTTTTTGTAGTAACAACAAAAGCAAATCAAAATATACAAACTTTAAAAAAGATGGCTTTTTTAAATAGAAACTTTCATGTTTTGATAAATTGTGATTATATGGCAAAACTTATAAATCAAGTTGATTTTGTAATAGTGGCACCTAGTACAACACTTTATGAAGTGATGTATATGAAAAAAAGATTTATAGCTATAAAAACTGCTTCAAATCAAGATTTTATGTATGAGTATTTAAAAAAAAGAAATCAAATGGTTTTAGAAAAGTTTGAAAAAAACAAAGTTTTTTATCTAATAGAAAAAGCTTTACGAAGAGTATAATATGATTTTATTAAAAGATTATACTAGATTGACAAAAGATGAGAATATACAACTTCTAGATTTAAGAAATCAAGAGTATGTTAGAGAAGTATCCTTGGATGAAAAGATTATAGGATTGGATGATCATCTATCTTGGCTTGAAAAGTTAAAAGATGATAAAACAAAAGAGTATTATGCCGTATATTTTAATGGTGAGCTTATAGGAGCAATAAATCTTTTTGATATACATAAAGATTTAAAATGGGGAGTTTTTTTTAAACAAACATCTAGTTTAGTTATAAAATCAATAGTACCTTTATATTTCTTGGATTATATGTTTAAAAAGTTCAATCCTTTATACATATACCTTGATGTTAAAAAAGATAACCAAAATGCTATAAGTTTTGATAAAAACTTAGGTTTTAGTATTTGCAATGAAGTGGAAAATATTGTTACAATGAAGATGAATAAACAACAATTTGAAGAGGCTAAAAAAAGTATATTTTTAAAAAGAGTAGTTAAAAAAATAGAAAAATATGAGTTTTGTATGGAGAAAAAATGAAAGAGAAAATAGAAAAGATTATCATAGATACACTAATAGAGTTAAATGAAGAGTTAGAGTTAGGGGAGTTGGAAAATCCCACTTTAAAAACTAGACTTTATGGTTCTAGTTCTTGCTTAGATTCATTGGCTTTAGTTTCTTTTATTGCTGACCTTGAAGAAAGAATAGATGAAGAGTTTGATAAACAAATAGTTTTAGCTGATGAAAAAGCGATGAGTCAAAAAACTTCACCTTTTAGAAGTGTTGAATCTTTATCAGATTATATTGTAAAGTTATTGGAAGAGTGATGGAAAAAGTTTTTATCATAACTGGTACTTCAAAAGGGATTGGAAAAGCACTTGCCCAATATTACTTAGAAAAAAATGCAATTGTAGTAGGGTGTAGTAGAGGTGAAAGTGCAATCACTCATACAAATTATAGACACCATACTTTAGAGATAAATGATGAAAAAGCAGTTGTAAAAATGGTAAGAGAGACTAAAAAAGAGTTTGGTAAAATCGATATTCTTTTAAACAATGCAGGAATAGCTTCTATGAACCATTTTCTTACAACCTCTTTACAAACAGTTAGAAATATTTTTGCTACAAATTTTGAAGGAACTTTTCTATTTAGTAGAGAAGTTAGTAAAGTGATGATGAAACAAAAGTTTGGAAGAATAGTAAACTATACAACAGTTGCAGCAGCATTAAGACTAGAAGGTGAGGCTATTTATGCAGCAAGTAAGGCTGCTATTGAAAATTTTACACAAACAATCTCAAAAGAGTTGGCACCTTTAAATATCACAGTAAATGCAATAGGACCAACACCTATAAAAACAGATTTGATAAAAGCCGTACCAAAAGATAAAATTGAAGAGTTATTGGAAAAACAAGCTATTAAAAGGTTTGGAGAATTTCAAGATATTCAAAATGTAATAGATTTTTATATTGATGAAAAAAGTGATTTTATCACAGGTCAAGTGATATATTTGGGTGGAATCTCTTAAAGGATTAAAAATGAACTTTATGGAAGAAAAATTTCAAAGATTTGATAGTGCCTTAGCTTTAGTTTGTGATGATAAACAATATACTTACTCTGAATTATCAAAAAAGATTGAAGAGTATAAGTTGCAGATAAAAGATAAAATACCAGCTAATAGTGTTGTTTCTATTTTAAGTGATTATTCTTTTGAATCTATTAGTTTATTTTTTATTTTATATGATTATAAAAACATCATAGTACCTATCACTTCAACTATCAAAAGTGTCATAGATGAGTATCAAGAAGAATCTTTTTGTGAATATACTATCAAGATAGAAGATGAACTGGTAATAGAAAAACTAAATCAAAATAATACTCATGATATGATTAAAAACTTACAAGAAAACAATAGCTCTGGATTGGTACTTTTTTCAAGTGGAAGTACAGGCAAACCAAAAGCGATGATACATAATCTTGACAATCTTATAAACTCTTATAAAGAAAAAAGAGAAAAATCAATGAATATGTTGGTTTTTTTGATGTTTGACCATATTGGAGGCTTAAATACTATGTTTACAGCCTTGAGTATGGGAGCAACTTTGATTATCCCTAAAACAAGAGATGCAAAAACAGTATGTGAGTTGATTGAAAAATATAGAATTATGGTTTTACCTTCAAGCCCTACCTTTTTAAATCTTATTTTAATCTCAGGTGAGTATTTAAACTATGATTTGAAAAGTTTAAGAATGATTACCTATGGAACAGAAGCGATGCCACAATCTTTACTTAAAAAGTTAAAAGATACATTTCCTAAAGTTAAGTTCTTGCAAACATTTGGTACAAGTGAAACAGGGATATTAACCACTTCATCACAATCTTCAGAATCTTTATATATGAAATTAGATGATGAAAACTGTGAATATAAAATAGTAGAAAATGAACTTTGGCTTAGAAGTAAAACCCAAGTTTTAGGATACCTAAATGCTTCAATGGATTCTTTTACAGAAGATGGTTGGTTTAAAACAGGTGACTTGGTTGAAGAGATTGAAGATGAATACTTAAAAATAATTGGTCGAGGCAAAGAGGTGATAAATGTAGGTGGACAAAAAGTTTTACCTGCTGAGGTTGAATCAGTTGTTCTAATGATGGATAATATAGAAGATTGTATGGTGTATGGTGAAAAAAATGCTATCACCGGACAAAGTGTAGTTTGTGATATAGTTAGCAAAATAGAAATAACTCAAAAAGAGCTAAAAAAACAAATAAGAGCTTTTTGTAAAGACAAGTTAGATAGTTTTAAACTACCAACAAAAGTTAATTTAGTAGAAAGAACAAACTTCTCGGATAGATTTAAAAAAATTAGAAGAAAAGATTAGATAAAATAATCTAAATTTAAGAAAAGTTTAGAGAGGTTAGAATTGAGTGAATTGAGTTTTTTTAAAAACAAAAAAATAATTTTAACCCCTCACTCACCCATGACGTTAGCACTTAAAACTAAGTTAGAAGAGTTAGGTGCAGAAGTCTTATATTTTATTGATAAAAATAAACAATCTACTGAAATACAAAAAATAGATATACTTAAAAAAATAGATTTTGATTTTGTATTGATTTTAAGTCCTAGTCATTTTAAGGCTATATATTTAGAATTTTTGAACAAAATAGATAAAAATAAATTAGCTGTGTTGTTTTTAGAAAAGGGTGAATATATCATAAAAAATGAGATTATTATTGAAGAGAGTTTTGATGAAGGTTTTATTTATGAAAAAGAGAGAAAAAGATTTGTTTTTATAAGTAAAGATTTCGTAAGTTCAAACAATAAAGCTTTTTATATACATTGTATAAAGAATGGAATGGATAGTGTTCTTTTAACAGATAATAAAGAACAAATAAATGAACTTGAAAAGTACAAACTACCTTATAAGGTATTAGGAACTAAAGAATCAAATTATGAGATACAAAAAGCTAAATATATTGTTTTTGACCAAGGAAATTATACTTATATTCCAAGACTTGAAAAAGAACAAAAATTAGTTCAACTATGGCATGGAGTGGGATTAAAGAAAATGTCAAGAAATGATAATATTACTTATGACTATTTTATCTCCACATCAAACTGGACAAATGAAACCAATTTTAAAAATATATTTTGTGCAAAGAGTTTTTTAAACTGTGGATATCCAAGAAATGACTTTTTACTCCAATCAAAAGAGTTTGATGATTTGGATTTGATTTTTTGTGATAAACAAATATATGATTTGGTGAAAACAACTGAGCAAAAAGTTGTTTTATACATGCCAACTCATAGGGAAAATAACAATAAACCAATATTAGATTTTGAAAAGTTAAATGAACAATTAAAAGAAATAAATAGTTTATTTGTAATTAAATTTCATCCTCATGTTTTAAAATTTTATGATTTACCTTTGATAAAAGGGTTTAGTAATATTATTGTTTTTGATGGAAATAGTGATATTTATCCAGTGTTAAAATATGTAGATATTTTAGTTAGTGATTATTCTTCTATAGTATATGACTTTTTATTATTGGATAGGCCAATAATATTTTTTGATTATGATAAGGAAGATTATATAAAAAATATGGAATTACTATTTGATTATGATGAGTATTCTCCTGGTATAAAAGTAAAAACACAAAATCAATTAATCCAAGCAATAACAGCAAATGATGAGTTTAGAGAACAAAGAAAAAAGATAAAAACAAAGTTTTATGATGATACAAAAATAAGTAGTTCAAAAAAGATTTTGGATATACTTAAAATAGATTTGAAGTAGGGTAAGTTATGAATATAGCAGTAATATTAAGTGCAGGAAGTGGAAGTAGATTTGGAAGTGATGTTCCAAAACAGTTTATTAATCTTGCGGGAAAAAATGTAATTGAATACACTATAAAAGCTTTTGAAGAAAACAACAATATAGATGAGATTTGTATAGTTGCAGATAGTTTATATCATGAAAAACTTAGAAAAGTGTGTGATGAAAACAAGTTTGAAAAAGTATTAAAAATCATTGCTGGTGGACGTGAACGAAAAGATTCAAGTTATGAAGCTATAAAAGCTTACGAATCACAGGAGGATATAAATTTAATATTCCATGATGCTGTTAGACCTTTTGTTTCTCAAGAGATAATAGACAATACAGTAGAAGCTTTAAAAACCTATGATGCAATTGATGTAGCTATTCCAACAGCAGATACTATTATAAAAATTGACCCTAAAAAAGAGATAATAGATAGTATTCCTCAACGAAGTTTATTACAAAGGGGACAAACTCCACAGGCATTTAAACTTGAAATTATAAAAAAAGCTCATCAATTAGCCAATGAAGATGAAAATGAACCTTTTTTTACAGATGATTGTGGGTTGGTTAAACAGTATTTAGAAAATGAAGTTTATGTGGTAAAAGGGGAAGAAAAAAATATAAAAATAACTTACCCAGAAGATTTACTTTTTGCAGAAAAACTGATTCAATTAAATAGTTTCACAAGTAAAGGTGAAACAGATTTTTCAAAACTAAAAGATAAAGTTATTGTTGTTTTTGGTGGAAATAGTGGCATAGGAAAAGATATTGTTGATATCTCAAACGAAAATGGTGCAAAAGCAGTGGCTTTTAGTAGAGAAAATAATATTGACATTAGAGTTAAACAAGATGTAGTAAATACTTTAAGTGAGGTTGCTAAAGAGTTTGGAAAAATAGATATAGTGATAAATAGTGCAGCAACCTTAACAAAAAAACAACTTGTTCACTTAAGTGATGAAGAGATTGAAGATGAGATAAATATCAATTATCTAGGTTCTGTAAATATTGCCAAATACTCTTATGAATATCTAAAAGATACAAAAGGTTCTTTGATATTTTTTACTTCAAGTTCTTATACAAGAGGTAGAGCAGGTTATAGTTTGTATAGTTCAACAAAAGCAGCTATTGTAAACTTTACTCAAGCTTTAAGTGAGGAGTGGCTTGAAGATAATATTAAAGTAAATGCAATAAATCCTGCAAGAACAGATACCCCAATGAGAACAAAATATTTTGAGGGAGAAGATAAATCTTTGTTACTTGATTCAAGTGTAGTGGCCAAAGCTACTATTGAGACAATACTTCAAGGTTTTAGTGGTTTGGTTATTGATATTAAGAAAGGAATCTATGCATAGACTAAAAAACAAAAAAGTTTTTATTGCCCCATGCACACCTTTGACTCTTAAATTAAAAGAGTATTTACAAAATAATTACGATATTGTTTTTTTAGGTTTTCTAGATAAAAGTAAAAGTGGCGAAGATATTTTTAAACTAAACGATTTAGAAAAAAAAGAGTTTGATTATGTTTTAGTATTTAGTCCAAATCATTTTAAATCTATTTATAAAGATATTTCTATAAAAATTCCTAAATCAAAAATTTTTAAAATTGATAAAGTAAAAGAGAGTTATGTATTATTAGATAAAACTAAGATTTTATATGAAGATATATTTTTAAAATATAAAAGCTTTAAAAAAGAATCAAAAGATTTTTTTCTAAAGTTTTTTTCTAAAACCATTGATATGTTGAACATAAAAAGAGAGATGGTTATATTTATCTCTGAAGGTTTTATAGATACAAATATAAAACACTTGTATTTGTATTATATAAAAAATGGGAAAAATGCAGTTTTATTGACTGATAACAAACAGCAACTTAAAGAGTTAAAACAAAACAACTTACCATGTGAACTCTTAGGAAGTTTTCAAAGTATGTATTTTATGGCTAAGGCAAAAGTTATTTTTTTAGATCATTTTATTTTAGATTATTTGCACCATTTAACAAAAAAACAAAAAGTTGTACAACTTTGGCATGGAGTGGGTTTAAAACCTATTAGAGATAGATCAAAATATGAATATGATTGTTTTATCTCAACTTCTAACTGGACAAATGAAACAAACTTTAAAAATGTTTTTAAAGCAAAAGAGTTTTTAAACTTAGGTTATCCAAGAAATGATGTTTTATTAAAAAAAGAGTTGGATAGTTTGGATTTACTTTTAAGTGATAAAAAGTTATATGAAACAATTTTAGAAGAGAAAAATAATAACAATAAAACAATATTATATATGCCAACCTTTAGAGAAAATGGCTTTGATGGTTTTTCTTTAGATTTCGAAAAATTAAATGAAGTATTTAAAGGTTTAGATATAAAGTTTTATGTGAAGCTTCATCCTTATGTTCTAAATCAATATTTTGATACAATAGAAAACCAAAATGAGTATAGTAATGTAATCTTTTGTAAAACCCAAGGGGATATTTATCCCATATTAAAACATATAGATATCCTAGTTACGGATTATTCTTCTATAGCGTATGATTTTTTATTTCTAAATAAAACAATGATATTTTTTAATTATGATTATGAAGAATATATCCAAGCAAGAGAAGATGGAATAGGCAATAAATTTCTTTTTGATTATTATGAGTATACTCCAGGGAAAAAAGTAAAAACACAAGAGAGTTTAGTAGAAGAAATAAGCAATTTATTAAATGGAAATGATGAATATAAAGAACAAAGAGAAAAAATAGGGAAGTTGTTTTTTGATTATATAGATGTTAATAGCTGTGAAAGAATTAAAAATCTAAACTTATAATTTTATTTGAGTATTTTTTACTTAATTGTTCTTTTATCTCTTTTTCTCTACCAAAAACAGTAATAATTATTGGATGTTTTTCTATTTCTGTAAGTTTTTCTATCGGGAAAATATTTATATTATTTAACGTTGTATTAATAAGTTTAGGATTTTTATCAACTATACATTCAATTGAATTAGGTAATAAGCTGATTAATAATTTGCCCCCTGTTCCTGCTCCATATAGTATAAACTTTTCATTTGTATTTTTGATTTCATCTATAAAAGTATGAATTAAGTTTAAGTATTGTGAAAATTCATAAGCTTTAGTTTTTTTAGGAGATATTATCTTTATATCATCTAATATAAAACTATGGTCTTTTTTATCAATGGATACTTCAACTTTTTTTAGATTTCTTTTAATTTCTTGAAAACTATATGCAGTAATTTTTTTATTTAAAAATTCAATAATATCTTTTTCTTTATTAGACCAATTATCTGAAATAGATTTTATTGTATTTTGTGCATTTAAACAAAGTTGTTCAAAGTTATTTAAATCAATATATTCTGGATTATGATAATCAAATAAAATACCATTATAGCCATTTTGGATATATTCATTCATAGTTGGATGATTAGGTGAAACTACACATTTACCATAGCTCATTGCTTCTAGAAAAGTCTGTCCTATACCTTCATATAGTCTAGGAACAATAAATATATCAGATTCTTGTATTTTTTTATTTAGTTGATCTTTATTTTCAAACCAACTAGAGAAACTAATATTGTAGTTAGTTATATCTTCTTTAGATGGTTCAATAAACCAAAAATCTTTATTTTTTTCTTTTTCAACTCTATGGATATGAATTGATTCTATAAGGTTTTTTGGTATGAGTTTTTTTATAAGTTCTATATTTATCTCTTTACTTCTAGGCCAAAAGAAAATTTTAAATTTTTTAGTATTTGAAGAAGTATCAATTTTATAATCAATACTTGGAGCATACTGTAAATATAGGTTATTATCTTTAAATCCAAGAAAATTTAACTTTTGATATAAAGATTCTGAAAAACATATAAATTTAAAGTTTTTATATTCTAACCAGTCATAATAGTTCATTCTAAGGTCATTATCATACATTGGAATTAATATTATATTTTTGCAATCAAGTTGATCTAATAAACTAGGAGATAACATAATTTGAAATACAACAATTATTTCATATTTATTTTCAATATCTATTAGTTTAAAATCAAATGAAGATTTTTGGGGAGAGCTCCAAATAAAATCCACATGAAAATATTTTTCAAATAAGTTGATTAGAAAATCTGTAGATTTTGTTTTTTTATGGTAGTCATAGCCAATAAAAAGTAAATTTTTCATTTTATATTTTCTTTTCTATTATTAATCCTATTGAAGTAATTATATAGCTACTAAAAAAAAGTTTTAAATGTTTTTCTTGACTATATGGAGGAAAATCTATATATTTATCTAAAGGTAAAGTTCCACCATCATAATTTATTTTTATTACTTTGTGACCATCTTTTTCAAGATTTTTAACTATTCTTTCTATATCTTTTTTTCTAAATAAAACTGTTGGGCCCTCTTCAATTGTGTGTGTATTTGATGAATAGTTATATTCAGTTGTATGAACTGCAATACCTCCTGGCTTTAAACATTTTAACGAGTTATAAATAAACTCTTCACCTAATTTAATTGAGCCTACATGTTCTAATGCACAAGCAGACCATATAAAGTCAAAATCAGTTAAGTTTTCTGGTATATGGTTCATATCTACATTTTGAAAGGTACATAGTCTATTAAATTTTTCATTCTCACAAAGATTTTTTTTATTTAGTTCTCTAAGATTATTCGCATGTTGATTCGTATTTACCCAACCTTTTTCAGATGCTTTTTCGAAATTTAAATCAGTGGCTACTATTTGAGCTCCAAAACTACAAAAAGCAGAAGCTAAAGGTTCTGTTCCTACTGCAAACCCTAATCCTTTTTTCCCTTCATTTAACATATCTCTTTTTTTTAAAGATTCTGCGACAAAGGCAAACTCCCAGTATTTTCTATGTTTTTGATTCAAATCTATTTTAAAAAACTCAATCCACTCTTGATATTTTTTAGAATAAAGTTGTTCTTGGGTACAAATACCAGCTTCTAAATCATCGTTTTTAAAAGATTCAGAGAATAACTCCTCTTCATCAAAAAAGGACTCTGACAATGTCAAGATTTTATTAAAAGGGATATTCTTCTCTAGAAGTTCATCAATAATAGGATTTTCTCTACCCAAAAGAGTTACTATGAGGCAATCGTATTCAAAATTATTAATTTCATTAGGAGAACAAATTGTATAATCACTTTGTATTTGTGTAGGATTTTTATCTATAATAACTGTTAAGTTTGAAGCTAAATAAGGCGCTATAAGTCTAGTAGTTCCTCCATATCCATATAATGCAATTTTAGAATATTTAGATTTTAGTTCGTTAAGTTTTTTTTCTAGTTTAAATAAATATTTTGTAAAACTAGGTATATGTATATTTGCTTTTTGCTTAGGATTATCCACGTCTTTCCTTGTTATATAATCTTATCTAAAAAATTTTTTAGACTTTTTTTCAAATGGTTGTATTCAAAGTTTTTTAAGTGTTTATGTTGCTTTTTTACTAAATCATCTCTATACTTTTTATCAAACATCACTTTTTTGACTTTTTTAGAAACTTTATCTGCTGCTTTAAAATTTATTAGACCCTTTTTACCTAATGTTGTTGGGATACTACCGCAAGCATAAGATAAGACAGGTATTTTTTGGTTTATTGCTTCTAATATTGGCATACCAAACCCTTCATGTTCACTAAGTGAAAGATATAGGTTCGCAATTTTATAGTAACTATATAAATCATTTTCATTAACAGCACCAGTTATAATTACATTTTTTTCAAGCCCTAGATTTTTACTGTATTGAAAAAGAAAATTAAAGTAATCACTATAATAATTTTTCCCTACGATAAAAAGTTTTATATTGGTTATATTTCTTTTCTTTAATTCATAAATTACATCTATTAGTTGATGTTGAGCTTTATTTTGAATAATTCTACCAACAAATAAAATATTAAAAGTAGAAGAATGTTTTTTTATAATTTTATGATTGATTTTAATATCTGGTTTTTTTCTAGAATCGACTAATAATGGTAAAACAAAACTATTTTTATAACCATATAGTAATAATTCTTTCTCATTATAACTTGAATCTGATATAGCAGCAATAAATTTATCAGACGATTCTTTTAACTGTTTTCGTCCTAAATTACATCTATCTTTAAAAACAGCACTATCAAAAAAATGTGCAGGAGTTATATTGTGATAAACAATTATTTTTTTATCTTTTGTATTCATAATTTGTTCATGAAATTTATTACCTATAGAAAAATGATAAATTAATATATTTGAAGAGTCATCTTTAAAATCATCTAGACAATGGTAATAGTTATTTAAAGAGATAGATGAATGCTTTTGAGATATGTATATATCCGACTCGTATTTAAGTTCATTTAGCATTTGTTTAATTAGGATAATTCCTCTTGAGATACCATCCCCTTCTCCAAAAAATTGACTATATTGATTTATTTTCATTTTTTGTCAATATCAATATTTTTTAATGAAATTTTTGTGTCAAATATAAATTGATCTATTCTATGATGCATCGCTTTTGCATGATGAAAAACTGCTTTAGCAACTTCTTCTTCTATAGTTTTTTTGATAGATTTTTTTTGTTCTTTAATCTCTTTTTTTAAAGATTTGATTAAAACTTCTTGCTTTTTGATTTTTTTTTCAAGAACTTCTATGTTTGATTTTTCCATATTGTTTTACTTTGTTAAATGATATAAGTAAATTAATAAAAACTTACATTATTAGTAGTTATAATAGCTAAAAATGAATAAAATATAGGAATAAATGACTTATATGATTACTATAATAATCCCAATATTTAATAAAGAAAAATATATTTCAAGATGTTTAGATTCTGTTATTAATCAAACATTTAAAAATATAGAAATTTTAGTTATTAATGATGGATCAACTGATAATAGTTTAAATATTATTAATAGGTATAAAAAAAAAGATAATAGATTTAAAGTAATAAACCAAAAAAATCAAGGACCTAGTAAAGCTCGAAATGTTGGTATTGAAAATGCATCTGCCGAGGTTTTATTTTTTATGGATGCTGATGATACTATTGAAGAGGAGGCTTTGGAAGATATGTATTTTAAAATGATTGAAGATAATTCAGATATTGTACATTCAAAAATAAGATATATATCTAAGGTTTTCGAAGTAAAAGAGGATAAAAACCTTTTTGTTGAAAACAGCATTTTTAAAGAGATATTATCTCTGAATACTTCAAGTAGCATATCAGCAAATTTATATAAAAAAAAATTATTTATTGAGAATAATATTTCTTTTCCTATAGACATGTATTATGAAGATTTAGCTACTGTATATAAGGTGTTTTATTGTGCGAAGAAAATTTCTATAAGTAATAAAGCATATTATAATTATTTTTATAGTAATTTAGGTTCAATAGTTAATACTTTTTCAAGAAAACATATATCTGATTTATTACTAGCAATAGATTTAACAAAACAATTTTTAGAAGATAAAAATATTTTAAAAAAATATCAAAATAACTTATATGAAAGAGTTGTGAATGTTATTATTGGTTTTTTAAGTACAGTTAGTGAAGTAAAAAATTCTCAACAAGAAAGGTTAGTTGTTTTTTCTATGCTATGGGAACAATTAAGTAATTATAATTTATTTAATTTGCCAGAATATTATAAATTTACTTTGGTAAGGCAAACATTATATTTTCTTCGTGATTTAAAGTTTTATTTAATTTCTAAAAGTTTTAAAAATGTTTCTCTTTCAGTAGAATATTTAAAAAAAGTATTTGATAGTATTATTAGTCCTTTATCCGAGTTACAGTGTCTTTTAGATTATTTGGATACCAACCCTAAATTAAACTCTCTTTATGTTTATGGAGGAGGAGAATCTTTTCTCAAAATTGAACCATATTTAAAAATAAGAAATATAAAAGTAGTAGGTATTATTGATAAGGGATTTAAAGATAGTAAATATTTTATGAAATATAAAGTAATAACATTAGAAGAGGTTATAAATCTTAAATATAATGTTGATATATTAATTGCAAGTATTAGTTTTGCAAAAGAAATAACTGAATCTATTCTAATTAAAGATCAAAGAAATAAGATAAATATTATTAATTATTTCAGAGAAATATAATTTAAAAAAATAGTAATAAAAATTAGATATAATTA
>QKDL01000066.1 GCA_003252105.1 Arcobacter sp. | reverse complement strand
AAATTATTTAAAAATTATAACTTTTTCTTCTTTAATATCCTTTAATAAATTTAATCTAATTTTAATAAATGTATTTTTAATGATTTCTTTGCAATAATTATATATAGACAAAAATTTATATAGTAGCTATAATATTAAGTAAAGTTGGGAATAAATATGAAAAATAATAGAAAGTTCACTGTTCTAAAAGTCTTATTAATGTTAACTGTTTATTCAATTGCCATTTTTGCTGCACCAACAGGAGGTGTTGTAAAATCAGGAAATGCCAACATAAAACAAATAGGTAATAATACAAATATTAACCAATTTAGTGATAAAGCAACTATAAATTGGAACTCATTTGATATCTCAAAATCTGAAAGTGTAAATTTTAATCAACCTTCAAGTTCATCAATAACTTTAAATAGAGTAATAGGAACCTCAAATTCTTTAATTGAAGGTGCTATGAATGCAAATGGTCAAGTGATTCTTATAAATCCTAATGGTATAGTTTTTTCAAATGGAGCACAAATCAATGTTAATGGTTTTACTGGTTCAACTCTTGATATTAGTGAAGAGGATTTTATAAAAGGAAATTATAAATTTCAAGGAAATAGTCAAAACTCTATTCTAAATTTAGGGACAATTAAAGCTTCAAACAAATCTTATGTAGCCTTATTGGGTAAAGAGATAATTAACGAAGGTGTAATTGAAGCTCAAATGGGTACTATTCAACTTGCAAGTGGAAAAAAGATTACTCTAAATTTAAATGGAAACTCCCTATTAAGCCTTGCCATAGATGAAGGGATGGCTGATGCTTTAATAAAAAACAAGTCCCTAATAAAAGCAGATGGGGGAAAAGTATTTATTACAACTAAAGCTGTAAACAGTATTTTGAATACCCAGATTATTAATGAAGGAACTATACAAGCTCAATCTTTAGATGATATAACAGGTCACGTAGAAATTTTTGCCCATGGGGGAACTACAACTTTAGGTGGAAAGATAAAAGCAAAAGATGGTTTTGTAGAAACCTCAGGTAAAAAATTTACTATCAGTGAAAATACAATAGTTGAGGCAGCTAAATGGCTAATAGATCCTGTTGATATAACTATAGACTCTATACTTGCTTCTGCAATTGAAACAGCATTGGGAAGTGGTCATGTTACAATTGAAACAGACCAAAGTGATTATTCAGACGTAGATACAACAGCTTATGAGAGTGCTGCAAGTGTTGGAGATATTATAGTTGATAGTGCTATAACTTGGTCAAGTGGTAATACCTTAACTTTAGATGCAGATAATAATATCAATATAAATGCAAATATTGATGCAAGTGGTGGCTTAGGTGGAAAACTAATTTTAAAATATGGACAAAGCGCGATTGCTTCTGGAAATACTGCCGAATATACTTTAGGTGCAGGAGTAAAAGTAAATCTTCAAGCAAGTGCTAATGATGCAAACTCTAACTTCCAAACACAACTAGGTAATGATGGTAGCTTAACTTATTGGACAGTAATTACTGATTTAGGAGCAGAAGGTTCTCTTACAGGTATTGATTTGCAAGGAATCTCTTCTGATAATGGTGGTAAATATGTATTAGGTGCAGATATCGATGCTTCAGCTACAAATAGTTGGACTAGTGGTTTTCTGCCTATAGGTATATTATATAATAGTGGTACCGGTACTTATTATAGAACTATCTTTAGTGGAACTATTGATGGACTTGGTCACTCAATTTCTAATATGAATATCAATACTTCAAGCACTTTTTCTTCTTTTGGTGTTGGTTTAGTTGCTACAAATAATGGAACACTTAAAAATATAAGTTTATATACTACTGCTCCTTTAACTACAACTTTTGATTATTCAGGTGGAATAACAGGTAGAAATCTTGCATCAGGTTTAGTCTTAAATTCTTTATTTAACGATACAACTCAAATATATACAGTTGAAGTGGGAAGAGGAAAAATTGTAGGAGAAAATACTGGTACAATTATCTATGATTATCCTATTATTGGAGTAGAGGTAGCATATACTCTATCTGATTTGATTAAAACTTATGCCGGAACACAAAATTTAAGTAGTTTTTGGTCAACAGCTGATATATTTGATAGTGCTTATAGTTCTTGGGTATATGGCGTAGATTATATATTTGAATATCAAGGAAATCAAATCTTTTCTGTAAAAGATGTTGGTACATACAACAATATTTCAGTAAATATAAAAAAACCTGGATATACCGAAGCTTCTGCAGGAAATACAGTAGGTAATGTTACAATAAATAAAGCAAATCTAACAGTAACTGCAAATGATGATAGCATGACTTACAGTGGAAATCCTTATGCAAGTAATAATGGAGTAAGTTATAATGGTTTTGTAGCTGGAGAAAACTCTTCAGTTTTATCAGGAACTCCAGCTTACAGTGGTGATTCACAAACAGCAGTAGATGCAGGTGACTATACTATTACTCCAAGTGGTTTGAGTTCAAACAACTATAATATAAGTTTTGTTGATGGAACTCTGACAATCAATAAAGCCCCACTTAGTATTACTGCAAATAATGATTCAAAAGATTATGATGGGCTTGCTTATAGTGGAGATAATGGAGTAGTTTATTCAGGATTTGTAAATGGTGAAACACAAACAGTTTTAGGTGGGACATTAAATGTTGTAGGAGATTCTCAAGGAGCTACAGATGCTGGAACATATGCAATAACACCTTCCGGACAAACATCAAACAATTATAATATCAGTTTCAACAATGGAACATTAACCATAAATAAAATTCCTCTTACAATCACGGCAAATGATGCAGTAAAAATTTATGATGGAAGGGTTTATGACTATTCTGATGGGGTAAGTTATAGTGGTTTTGTAAATTCAGAAGATAAATCTGTACTGGGAGGATCAATAACTTATGCTGGTGCAGATAAAAATGTAGGTACTTACACTATAACACCTAGTGGTCTAACATCAAGTAATTATAATATTTCATACAATAATGGAACTTTAGTTGTAAATAAAGCACCTCTTACAATCACTGCAAATAATATTGAAAAAACATATGATGGAAAAGTTTTTGATGGTGAAAAAAATGTAACTTATAATGGATTAGTAAATAGTGAGGATGCTAGTGTATTATCAGGAACTCTTTCATTTGATGGAACACATAAAGATGCAATCGATGCAGGTAAATATTCAGTTGAGCCTAGTGGTTTATCATCAAACAATTATTCTATAACTTATAATAATGGTAGTCTAACTATAAATAAGGCACCTCTATCTATAACAGCTAATGACATTGAAAAAACCTATGATGGAAAAGTTTTCGATGGTGAAAAAACTGTAATTTATGATGGTTTTGTAAATAATGAAACAAAAGAGGTACTTTTAGGTTCACTCTCATTTGTAGGTGATCATCAAGAAGCTACAAATGTAGATACATATACAGTAGAACCAACTGGTTTATCATCAGATAATTATGAAATTAGTTACAATAATGGTACCTTGATAATCAATAAAGCAGATTTAACTATAACTGCTACTAATGACTCAAAAGTTTATGATGGTTTAGCTTATTCTGATGGAAATGGTGTTGAATACTCTGGTTTTGTAAATAATGAAAATGAAAGTTCATTAAAGGGAGAATTAAATTATGAAGGTGATTCACAAGGAGCAATAAATACAGGAACATATACTATTACACCTAGTGGGTTAAGTTCACAAAACTATGAGATAACATTTGTAGATGGTAATCTTATAATTGATAAAGCACCATTATCTATAACAGCAATCAATGATACAAAAGTTTTTGATGGAGAAAAATATTTAGGTGGGAATGGGGTAATATACTCAGGTTTCCAAAATGAAGATTCGGAAACATCTTTAATTGGTAATTTAACTTATGAAGGAGATTCTCAAGGAGCTATAATACCAGGAGAATATACAATTATCCCAACAGGTTTATCGTCAGATAACTATACAGTAAGTTATAATGGAGCAGTTCTAACAATTGAATCAAATTCTGGAAAAACTATAGATGAGATTATTGATTCAGCAGGAAATTCTACAACCTCTGGTGGCAATATAATAATCCCTATCGTAGATGATCCATTAAACATAATTGTTTCAAATGATATTAATACTTCTAATATAACTATAGATAACGTAGGATTAAATATATACTCATCTATTCAATCACTTAGTGAAATAAGTTATATATCAAGATACACTATGTACTTAGCAGATGATGAAAATATAGCACCAAAAGTAATCACTCCCACTCAAAATCTAGTAGCGACCCAAACAAATACTTCATCAAAAGTAAACCTTGAAAAACAAGGGGGAAGCTCTTATATTAGCAATGATATTAGAGAAAAAGGTTATGATATTTACAAAGCTTACAAAAAAGGATATTTTGGAGAAAGCTTATATGACTTAATTGATAGATATTTTGAGATAAAAGAGAGACTTAAAATACTAAAAGTTGAAATAAAAGTTGCAAAAACTGAGGAAGAAAGGGTTACTCTAAATAAAGAGTTAGCTATTTTAAAGTATAGTATAGATAAAGAAATATTTAAAAGAATAATTACTATGAAAAATAGTAAAACAACTTTAGAATCTGCACTTAATGTTGCAAGTATGAGTTTAAATAAAAAAGAGGAAGTGTTTAGGCATTTCTTAAAACTTATGAGTCTTACTAAAGAAAAAGGGGAATAATGACAAAAAAAATATTTTTATTACTAGCTTTATCTAGCTACCCCCTACTCAATGCTTCTATAATTTCAAAAACTAATATCAATCCAAGCTTAGCAGCAATTAAAGTTGCCTCACTTAAAAGTGATGATTCAATCAATCTTTTTGTAAACGAATACAATAACTATGATATATTTGTAAAAAATACTAAAGAGTGGAAAAAACTTTATGTTGTAAATATTCCAAAAAATAAAGAAAAAGATGTTTTAGAAGATTTGAAAAATTATGATAAAAATATATTTTTTGTTAATCCTAAAAAGGAGCTTCTTAAGAACTTAGTTTCAAAAGAGCAAATAAACCCTAATTTAGCAGCAATTAAAGTTGCATCTCTTAAAACTGATAGTTCAGTTGATAGTTTTATTGATAAATATAAACAGTACGATATCTATATACAAGAACAAAATGGTTGGAAAAAAATATATATTGTAAATATTCCAAAAGTAAATGAAAAAAAAGATTTTAGAAAACTACAAGAGTATGATAAAAATATATTTTATGTTGATGTAAACCAAAGATTACTAAAAGAACAAAAAGTAGAAAAACCCAAAACAAAACCTATAGAAAAGGTTAAAGAGGTTCAACAAAAAGAGATTAAAGAAGAGATTGTTGAAACAAAACCTCTACAAGAAGAAGTTTTAGTAAAACAAGAACCTAAAAAAGTACAAGAAATCAAAAAAGAACCTATAGAAGATGAAGAATCTATACTCTTAAAAGATTTAAATAATCCTGCTTTTCTCTTTGAAACAATTGATAAACAAATCCATCAATTATCAGCTGATACAAAAAAAGATTTATCACAATTAAATGAAGAGATAAAAAAAAGAGAAAAAACTATTTATGTAGAAGGTTTTAAATACAAAGGTAATAGTGCAGTTAAAACAGAAGAGTTAGAAAAAATCTCTGAACCATATATAAACTTAAATTTAACATTAAAAAAACTTATTGAATTATCTGAAAAAATCACTAAATATTATCAAGACAAAGGCTATTTCCTTTCTAAAGCATATATTGCAAAACAAAAAATGGAAAATAATAAAGTTGAAATTACAATTGCAGAAGGAAAACTTGGACAATTTATTGTAAATAACAAATCAAAAATTGATTCAGATAAAGTATCTAAGTTTTTAAATAAAGAGACTGCAAATGTAGTTGTAAATACAAAAGATATTAATGAAAGAGTAAATAAATTAAATGTCTTTTCAGGGATAAAAGTTATTGATACAAAACTAACTCCTTCAAAAGAAAAAGGTAAAGTTGATTTTATAGTAACAATTGAAGATTCAAATAAAAATAACTCATATGTGGCACTAGATAACTATGGTAGTAGATATGAAGGTGAATATAACTTATCTTTAGGTACAACAGTCAACAATCTAACAAATAGTGGAGATACTTTAGCTTTAAATGGTTCTTTATCAAGTAGTGCTAAATCAAAAAGATTTGCTACAAAATATAGTAGAAATATAGGAACTAGTGGTCTTAGTGGAGGAGCAAGTTTTTATATAAATAAATATGAATTAGAAAATATTCCAAACTATGAAAGTTTGGGAGATTCTAGTAGTATTGGATTATTTTTAGATTATCCACTTGTTTCAAGTAATTTCAATAATACAAATTTACATGGAGAATATAAATTTAAAAAGGTAAAAAGTGATAATGGTATCACTAACTCTACGCAATTAAGTGATAAAGAGTTACACCTTTTAGAATTATCATTAAGTGAACAAAGAATTTTAAATACAACTTTCCCTTCAAACGTATATATGTCAACTTCACTAACAGCTGGAAACCTAAGACTAGTTAGTGATTTAGCTAAAGAAAATGACCAATTTTTAGACTCTGAAGGTTTTTTCTCGAAACTTAATGCAGATATAAATTATAATATTGCTTTTTCAGATAAATACTCACTTTTAGCAACATTAAAAGGTCAAAAAAGTTTAAATAAAAACTTAGATGCTTCAGAAGATTTTATTGCAACAGGAAGTAGCGGAGTTAGAGCTTATGAAGATTCTGAACTAAATGGAGACGATGGATACTTTACCTCTTTAGAATTAAAGTATAGATTACCTAAACTATATTCGATATTTCACGATGCTTCTATATTTGTAGAACATGCAAAAGTTTGGAAAAACAACAAAGTATTTAATGATGAAGAGAATACTAGAACACTAAATGCTGTAGGGCTTGGTTATAATATGAATTATTCAGACCTATATTTTAAAGCTAGTTTTGCTCATGGATTTGGAAGTGATAGCAGTCCACTAAGTGAATCAGAATTTTCAACTAGTAAAAACAAATTTTTAATGCAGTTATATTACCCATTTTAAATAGGTATTTTTATAATAAATTCTGCACCTTTTTGCTGTTGTTTATTATATTCGTACTGAACATTATTTGTACTTATTTGACCATTCATACCTTCAACTATTAATTTATAAGTCATATGCAAACCTAATCCAGTTCCCATAGTCTTGTGTTTTGTTGTAAAATATGGTTCAAAAATTCTTTCCAAGATATCTTCTCTTATTCCCCCTGCATTATCTCTAAACACAATCTCAACATATGTATCTTTTTTTCTTATAAAAATAAAAAAAAGTTTTGTTTCTATTTGATTTTGTGTATAAGCATATTTAGAATTATTAAATATATTCATATAACATTGTATAAGTTCATTAGGATAACCATTTAAAAAAACATCTTCTTCAATATCCCAAATAAACTCTATTTCATTTTGTATCAATGAACTATCAATCAACTTTTTAAAATAAAAAATATTCTCTTTTAAGTTAAAATATTTATGAACCCTTTTATTGGATAAAAAGTTTCTAAAGTCTTCAATTGTATTTGATAAAAATTGTGCATTTTCATTTATAACATCACAAGAATCTTTAATAGCATCATCCTCTAATATTCCCAATTCCTCTTTTAGTTTAAGGCCTGTTGCACTGGTTGAAATAATTGATAGAGGTTGTCTCCATTGATGAGCAATATTAGCTAACATCTCTCCTAAACTTGCCATTTTATTTTGTTGTTCTATCACTTTTAAAACACTAATATCTCTTGCCATCATCAATAATCTTTTTTTATCAGGAAGTAATGAAATATTTATACTTACATCAACCTCTTTACCATTTATATTATATTTTTCTTCAAGATTTTTAAAAAAACCTTTTTTTATCGTACTTTTTACAGCTTCTTTAACTACTTGTTTATGCTCTGGCATTGTTAACTCAAGACAAGTCCTTTTTAATAATTCACTTTTACTTAATCCTGTTAATTCCATATAAGCATCATTAAAATTTAAAAATTTTGTATCTAAATCAATAATTGCAATTGCATCTTGTGATGTTTCAAAGATAGTTTGAAACTCTTTTTTACTATTTTGTATTTTTTTATTCCACCATAAAATCCATCCAATAATCAAAATTGCACCAAAAACAATTTTCCATACCAAACTATAATCAATTTTTTCTACAGTTTGAACAGAAAACCATTTTTGCTGAATAAGATTATGTTCAGATGGAGTAATATTTAAGTAACCCTTACTCAAAATAGTAACTAACTCTTTTAAATTTTTAGGCGCAACAAAAGAGTAATCAATACTTCCATAATCAGATGGAGCAGATATTTTAATATTTTTCAAACCTCCATTTACAGACATATAATTTGCAACTGCCATATTACCTATATATGCGTCAACCTCATTTTTATCAACCATATTTAAAGCATCTATTGTTGTTTTAACAGAAACAATTTTTATATCAGGATAATCTCTTTTTATCCAAATATTTGATAAATACCCTTGTTCTAAAGCTACCTTTTTACCATTTAAATCTGAAGTTTTACCTATATAAGAACCATCTACATTAGTAATAATCATCATAGGATAGGATAAAAAAGGTATACCAAATTCAACTTTATTTGCTCTATCTTGATTTTTTACTAAAAAAAGTATCGTATCATACTCTTTTTCCTGTTTAGGAAGCTCTTCTAAAGTATCTTTCAAAGATTGCTTCTTTATGATAAATTCAGCTTCTATACCCATCTTTTGGCAAATCAACTTTATATAATCAACAGCTATACCTCTAGCTAATCCATTTTCATCAAACTCAAATGGTGGTCTAGATGCTCTGACTAAAAACTTTATTTTTTTATGTTTTTTTATAAATTCTTTTTCTTTTTGTGTTAATAAACTTTTTTCTTCATCCACTCTCGTTTCTATTAACCATTCAATTTTTAAGTTCTTTTTTGTATCTAAAGGGATATATAAATTTACTTTTTCCAAAATAGATTTTAAAATATTATTACCTTTGGTTATCCCCATAGGCAATGATATCTTATCGGTTAAGCCACTATCTTTTATGTTTATTATCTTAAGATTTACTATCCAGTTTTTATTTATATAATAATTAAGAGATGGTATATTTCCAACTAATACATTAGCTTTATCATTTAATAAAGCCCATAATGCATCTTCTGTATTATCTGCTAAATATAAAGGTTGAGAAGGAAAATTTTTTTTAAAATAAGTATGTAAAAAAGTTTGTTTTACAACTGCAATTTTTTTATCTTTTAAGTCTTCCATTGATTCTATTATTTCACTTTTTTTTACAGCAAAACCAATAGGATAAACTATATGTTCAAAATTTGTAAAATCAAGATATTTTTTTCTTTCTTCATTAATAGCTAGGTGAGGAATAATATCTAACTCTCCAGCTTTTAACATAGTTACTTGCTTTGCCCAAGTATCATTTACAAATCTAATCTCTTTATTTAAAATCTTACCAACAATTTTCATATACTCTACAGAATATCCAGTAGGAGTATTACTATCGACAAAATTAAAAGGGGCAAAGCTACTTAAATTTCCTACACTAATAAACTCTTTGTTTTCTAGCCATTGAATCTCTTGTTTAGTTAAATTTAAGTCTTTTTTATAAGAGAAAGTAGCATCTTCTTTTAAATTATTTGATAAACATGAAGTGAGTAAAATAAAAAAAATCAATATTGTTTTAAATAAATATTTCATGATTACCTAACTAATAACTTTAAAATAATATATTGTAATAAAAAATTAGTAAGTAACGGCTTGTATAAATTTCTAATGTTACTCATAATATTTTTTTAATGCTCTTATAATAATCCCATTTTTTGAGATTCTCTCCTCTTTTGCTTCATCTTCAATTCTTTCATACATATCCATAGGTACTGTTACTGTAAATGATTTCGTTTCTATTGTTTTATTTTTTTTAACTTTTGCAACAACATTAGAGATAGAATCGATTAATTTATGAGTTTCAATTGGTTTATAAATAAAACTTGTGATATTTAAAGCTATCGTTTTACTAACCTTTTCTATATCATCAGATGCTGAAACCACTACAATAATTTGTTCAGGCTTGACTTTCCTTATCTCCTCACACATTTCTATACCATCCATCTCTGGCATAATCAAATCAGTAATTACAACATCAGGCTTTTTATCAAGATATAAAGCTAAACCATCTTTTCCATTTGTAGCACTGTATATTGATTTGAAAATATTTTTAAAAAATGATTGCATAAGTTGATTATCCTCTTCCCTATCCTCTACAATCATTGCTGTTAATTTTTTTGTCTCTTCTGCTAGTTTTATTAAATCTTCCATAATTCCCCTTTTATTTATCTTTATTTATATTTAGTTCTATATCAAACCTTGCACCATCTTTTATATTTAGTGCTTTTAATTTACCATTGAATTTCTCTTTTATTATAATCTGAGACATATAAAGTCCTAAACCAGTCCCTTGGTCTTTATGTTTTGTTGTAAAATATGGGTCAAATATTTTATCTATTATCTCCTCTTTTATTCCCCCTGCATTGTCTTCTATTGAGATTAGAATTATATCTTCTGAAGGTTTTGAAGTTTTTATATTAATAGAAGCATTTGCAGTATTTCTTTTTTCAAATATCTCTTTTGCATTTGCTAATATATTAACAATCACTTGGGTTAGTTCATTTTTATAACCAAGCACTTTATCATCTATTTTTGTATCAACAACTAAATCTATTTTTGAACTATTTAGGCTACTTCCCATTATTGAGATTGTTTCATCAAGTACATCTTTTATCATAAAAACCTCTTGCTTTGTATTTGTATTATAAAAGTCTCTAAAAGTCGTGATTGTTCTTGACATATATTGCAAAGAGTTTTCTATCTTTTCCATTGAATTTTCAAAATCGTTTTTATTTAGATTATTCATAGCAAATGATATTTTTAGATTTTGTATAACTAAAGATATAGTATTTAGTGGTTGTCTCCACTGGTGAGCAATATTTGATAACATCTCCCCCATTTGAGCAAGTCTACTTTGATGGAAAAGCATATTTGTTTTTTTCTGATGGTTTTTTATCTCCTCATCCATTTTCATCTTTAACTCATCATACGCTTTTTCTTTCTCTTTATTGTGTAAAACAATAATCAAACTATATAAAAATACTGCAATGACTATCAAAAATGGTACAGAAAGAACCAACTCAAAAAGTCTATCTTTATATAATTCAAATGAGTCCCCTTTTTGTATTTGTGAAGGGTATGCTTCAATAAAACCTTTTTTTGTATCTGAAAAATTTATCTGTTTAGATACAAATTTTTTATTTACCAAATCAATACTATTTTCAGATTGAGCGATTATGCTTCCATCTTGATCTCTTATTATAATTTTTAAAATATGTTTATTTGTTTCTATTATCTCATTTAGATTATCAGTTAAAAAACTTTCCAAACTAAACTCTAATGAGGTTTTTACCATTGGGGCTAAAGTATCTATTGTATACTCTACTCTTTGCTTAGCGTTTGAATCCAAGGTATCTTCTATCATTTTAGATGAAAGATAGATTATCACTGTACTAAAAATTATCAATATTAATATAAATATTGTGATCGATTTAAATATAGAATTTATCTTCAAAATTTCCCCTTTTAAGTGTTTATTATAACGTAATCTAACGAAATTTAACAAAAAATAGATAAAAATCATCAATTTTTAAGCTTCTTGTAAGTTTTATTCATGTTATAATTACATCAATAACGAAATATAACGAAATATAACGATTAGAAACAATTTAATATTTGTTTCTGATTGTAGAAAGGAGAATATAGGTAAAATAATTATTTAAAATTTAGTTTAAGTTATACAAACTTGATTTGTATATAGATGATAAGGATTAAAGATGTTTAGAAGTTTGAGTATAGTTTTTTTTATATTGATGTTTGGTGGTTGTGCTTCAAAGATGGATAATGTAAATAAAGATTTAAGTATTGAAAAAGAAGGTATACCACAAGATAAAAAAATAGAAACAATAAAAAATGAAGAAGTAGAAATTAAAAAAGAGGTAGTTGAAGATTTACCAAAAACTGAAGAAACTAAAAAGAAACCAGAAAAACTATTCTCTTTTGATGGAGAATGGATAGGCAATAAAACTTCAAGATTTTTACAAAGAAAACTATATTTAAAACAAGAAACAGATTTATATGCGAAAGGTTATCTAGAACTTACCTACTTAACAACAAGTGGTAAAGTTATAGAAAAAGAGAGCTTTGATATGGAAATTTATATCAAGTTTTTTGAACCAATTGCAATAATAAAAGATGAAAAAAATGAAAAACAAGAAGAGGTTACTATTCTAAGAGATAGTAAAAATGAGTTTAGAATCATACCTAAAAAAGAGAACAGTATCTTTTTTGAAAATAGTTCAATGATGTTTAAAAAAGTGCTTGAAGAAGAGCCTGAAAAAATAGAAAAAGAGGATGAAACTAAACAGCCAGAAGAAATAAAAAAGATTGAAAAAAAATTGGTCTGGCAAGATGATAAATCCACTTTGATTTTAAAAGCAAACTTCGAAAAAGCAAATCATTATTGTGAAGTATTAAAAAAAGACAATCAAAACAATTGGAGATTGCCAACAAAAGATGAAACAATAAAACTATCAAATATTTTGAACAACGATAGCCAAGAGTGTTATTGGACAAGTAGTAAAAGTATTGATGATAGTGAAAAAGCATGGTGTTTCAAATATAAAGATGGCAAATCAGAATTAAAAATAAAAAAAGAAAAACTGCACATAAGATGTGTTAGAGAGGAAATACAATGAAAAAGTTACTAATAGGAGCACTAATCTCAACAGTTGTTTCCACAACAATTTATGCAAAAGAGTGTCCAACGACAAATGAAAGAATTGGATTTGGTGTAATGGGAGTTTTACAAGGAACAATACTAGGTGGACCAGTAGGAGCCTTTTGGGCCTTGGCAACAATAGCTTATGCTGATGGATATGATAAAGAGTGCACTGAAAAAAAATCTTTAGAGATTAAAGAAACTCCTGAAACCAAGCCAGTAAAAGAAAAAAAGATTGTAACAAATGAGGCAACAGTAGAAAACAATGAGAATGTTGATGAAAAACTAAACTCAATAAAAGCAATAGATGAATCAGCAAATCAAATTGCAAACTTCCAAACGATTCAAAACTTTGTAAACTTTGATTATGATAGTTTCAAAGTAAAAAAAGTAAATAAAGAGGTTTCATATCAGAAGTTAGAAAAAGCTCAAAAAATTCTAATCGAAGGGCATACTGATACAAAAGGAACAAATGAATATAACTTTGCATTAGGATTAAAAAGAGCAAACTCAGTAAGAGATTTGTTAGTTGAACATAATATAACAAAATCTAAACTAGAAGTTGTTTCTTTTGGTGAAACATCACCAATATCAACAAAAGACTCAGAAAATAGGAGAGTAGATTTAAAAATCACTTATAAATAAAAGTGGTTTTCACTCCCTCGCTGGCTAAAAATTAGTAGAAACTAATTTTTAATCTTCAAACTTTTTCTTTCAATAAAAATTTTAAATCAACGTCAATAGTTGAGGATATCTTATTGTCTGAAAAGTTTTATAAAAAGGATAATTTATGAAAACAAATTTAGACAATATTAGAATCTCTAAAAAAGATATTCAGTTAAAAAAAAGCTCTGTTTTTAAACTCTCTTTACTATTAGTTGCTATTGTATTGATTTTCAATATATTTAATATAAAAGCATATGCAACAATATTATCAGATGAACAATATGCAGCCATAAAAAGTGGAGAGGTTTTTTATAAAACTAGAGATGGTGTAGCAAAAAAAGCTATTGGTTTAAATACAAAAGTCTCTATGCAAATAACTAGTATAGTAAATCGTGTAAGAGTTGAACAAACATTTAAAAACCCTGACGACTATTGGACAGAGGGGATTTACCTTTTTCCATTACCTGATGATGCAGCTGTTGATCATATGGATATGAAAATTGGTGATACAATTATTACAGGTGAAATAAAAAAGAAAGAAGAAGCTAAAAAAGTATATGAAACTGCAAAAGCTGAAGGTAAAAAAACAACTTTGATAGAGCAACAAAGACCAAACCTATTTACAGCAAACGTGGCAAATATCCCACCAAAAGGGGAAATCACTGTAATAATAGAATATCAACAAAAAGTACAACTTGACAGTAACAACTTCTCTATAACTTTTCCGATGGTTGCAGCACAAAGATACCTTCCCCTTGATGAAAACAATAAGCTACAAAATAAATCTGATATAAATTTGATTCAAACAGTTGAAGATAAAAACAATCCTGTTGATAGACCAATTGATTTTAGTATCAATCTAAATGCAGGTTTTGAGGTTGATAAAATAGATAGTGCTTATCATGAAATAGATATAGATAAAAAAGATGATAACTATTTTATAAAACTTCTAGAAACTACTCAAGCAAATAAAGAGTTTAATCTATCTTGGAAAGCTAAAAAAACTCAAGAAGTACAAATGAAACTTTATACACAAAAAGCAGCAAATAGAGAGTTTGGTCTACTAATGCTTACACCAGAAAGTGATATTTACAAATATAAAGAGGATTACAAACCTAAAAGAGAGTTAATATTTGTAATTGATAGTTCAGGTTCAATGAGTGGTACATCAATAATCCAAGCAAAAAAAGCTTTAGGTTTAGCTATAAGTAGATTAGGCGATAATGATAGATTTAATATCATTGATTATGACAATAACTTCCAATACCTTTTTCCTACAGCAAAAAATGTTACAAAATCTACACTGCAAGAAGCTGGACGATTTATATCAAATATCAAAGCCGATGGTGGAACACAAGCTTTAGAGCCAATAAAGTTTGCACTAAATTCAAAGAATGAAAACTCAAAAGAGTATCTACGACAAATTATCTTTATCACTGATGGACTAATCTCAAATGAAGAAGCTATATTTAAAGAGGTTAAAAATGACAATGGAGATTCGAAACTTTTTACAGTCTCAATAGGTTCTGCTCCAAATACATTTTTTATGAAAAAAGTAGCTACTTTTGGGAAAGGTACATTTACCCATATTGGTAAAGAGAGTGAAGTATCTGAAAAAATGGATATTCTATTTAAAAAAATAGAGAATCCATCTCTAACAAATATCAAAATTGATGGTGTGGATTTAAAGGTTAGTGATTTATATTTTGGAGAAAGTGTATTTTATAGTTTTGAAGCAAAATCTATACCAGAAACTATAAAAATAAGTGCCCAAACAGCAAATGGAAAATATGAAAAAACAATAAAAAGTGATATCCAAGAGAAAAACAGTGGATTAGATATATTATGGGCTAGAAATTCAATAGAAGAGTTAACAAATCTATACTACACAACATATGACCCAAATAAAAAAGAACAGTTAAAAGAGCTTATAACAAATATAGGTTTAACTCATCATATAGTGACAAACTTTACCTCACTTGTTGCAGTAGATAAAACACCAGTAAGAGAAAAAGAGCTGATTTTAAAAACAAAAAATGTTGAAACGAAAATTCCTGATGGTTGGAAGTTATATGATGCACAAGTTCCACAAACAGCAACAAATTCAATGTTATATCTAATAATAGGTTTGATTTTAATACTAATCTCTTTGATATATCTAAAAATTATAGGATTAAAAAATGAAAAAATCATCTAAATATTTTATAGCTTTGATGTTAACAATAGGTTTTATCTTTTTTGGTAAAGGAATATATATCCAAGCTAAAGCTATTTTAGCTCAATATCTAATTGAATCCTCATGGAAAGAAACATTAGAAACAAAACAATACCAAAAACCTTGGTCTTGGGCTGATACAACTATTGTTTTAAAAATGGAAATTCCTAAACTACAAAAGGATTTATATGTACTTGAAGGGGATTCTGGTTCCTCTTTGGCATTTGCTCCAGGTCACTCTCAAATGAGTAAACTACCTGGAGAGAATGGTACTATTTTAATAAGTGCACATAGAGATACCCATTTTGAACCTTTACAATATTTAAATTTGGAAGATAAAATTGTTTTATATGATAAAAATAATACTAAATATTTTTATAGAATCATTAACAAAAAAATAATAGATGTAAATCATGATACAATCCCAATAAAAATGGGAAAAGAGGAGTTGATATTAGTTACTTGTTGGCCATTTGATGCAATTATTGCAGGTGGAACAAAAAGATATTTAGTTATTGGAGAAAAAATAGAATCTATATAATTAGTTGAAATTTTTCAATATAAATATAGATTAACAACAGATAATAATTAACATAATTCAATATTTTTGATAAAATGAGATATGAGAAAAAAATTTTTAATTGTATTACTTTTTTTTATAAGTTTTTTAAATGCCGATATTGTTTCAACGAAAGTTTTATATAGCTATGAAAATAATAAGTTTTTAAATATAGATAATGTTATCAATAAGCCTGAATTATTCAAAGAATTTCAACTAAAAAAACCTTTATCTTTTGGATATGATGCAAAACACAATATATTTGTAAAATTGATTTTAAAAAACAATTCAGATACCACTTTACATAGAGTTTTTGTATCAAAAAATCCTTTAGTATCAAAAGTGGTATATTATGATAATACTGCCCAAAAGTTAGAAACACAAGGTTTTTTACAGAAATTAGAAAACAAAAGTATCTACTCATCATTTCCTATTTCATTAAATCCATATGAAGAAAAGATTTATTATATTAGCTTTGAGTCTCCACTTACAACCTTGATTATAAATTTAGATATGATGGATAAAAAATATTATGAAAACTGGTATTTTAAAAACATCTTATATATAGCCCTATTTTTTGGGGGAATGTTAGCTCTTTGTATATACAATTTATTTGTTTATTTTGCTACAAAAGATAAGGCATATCTATTTTATACTCTATGTATATTAGCAACTACTTTTCATCATAGTGCTTATACTGGTATCTTATTTTTATTTGCAAATATAGAATATACTACGCTTACATTTAAATACTCTGCAATAATTGTAAGTTTACCAATGTATTTTTTAGGAGTCTTTAGTAAATATTATCTTGAAACAAAAAACTTTTCTAAAATCAACACAACAATCAATATTTTTCTAATAACAATACCATTATCTTGGGTATTTTTTATTGTCTTTCCAGAGTATTCAAAATTTAGAAATCTTTTATCTTTTATCTTTTTATTCTACTTATTATCAATAGCAATATATTTAGCATATAAAAAGGTACAACAAAGTTATTATGTAATTGCAGGATGGTTTTTATTTTTCCTATCTGGGATATTTATGATGTTATCTAGTTCTGGGGCATATGATATATTTATCCATTATCCTCATATTGTTGAGTTTCTTTTATTTACAGAAGCAATCTTATTTTCAATTGCTCTTTCTAATAGAATAAGAAGTTTGCAAAATCAAGTTATTACTTTAAAAAACAAAAGGGAACAAGAATTAAAAACAGAAGTTGAAGAAAAAACAAAAAAATTATCTAAATCACTTAAAGAGAAACAACTTTTATTAAAAGAGCTTAACCATAGAGTAAAAAACAATATGCAAATGATTTTATCTTTAATTAGACTACAATCAAAAGAGAGTAATACTAAAGAATTGACAACTGCACTTCTTACGATAGAAGGAAGAATTTCTGCTTTAGGACATTTGCATGAGTTACTTTATAGACAAGATAATGTTTTATCAATCAAAGCTGAAGATTATTTTGAATTGTTAATAGATGATTTAGTACGAAGTTATGATACAACTAGTCAAAATATTACTTTCAATTTTAATCTAAAAGGTTCGTTATTTGCAAGTCATGCCATATATTGTGGTTTAATTATCAATGAACTTATTACAAATTCACTAAAACATGCTTTTGATAACATAGAAGGTGAGATAACTATCTTTTTTGAAGAACAAAAAGAAAACTTTGTATTAAAATATTCAGATAATGGAATAGGATACGAACCTATAGAAAAGAGTGAAAGTTTAGGTATGTTAATAGTTACTACCCTTGCTCAAGTTCAGCTAGAAGGTGATTTAAACATAGATAGTACAAATGGTACAAATATCACCCTAGTATGGAATAAAGACCTTAAAAATGAGTAAGCATAAAGTCTTAGTTATAGAAGATGAATTAATTATTGCCATTGAGATAAAAAATATAATTGAAAGTTTTGGATTTGAGGTAATAGGAATTGCAAAAGATTACTCAAAAAGTCTTGAATTAGCAAGAAAAAATTTTCCTGATATTATTGTTGCTGATATCAATTTAAAAAAAAGTAGAAATGGTATTGAGTCTTCATCAGAAATTTGTAGAATCAAAAAAGTACCTATTATATATCTTACAGCTTATTCAGACGAAAAAACTATAAAAGAAGCAGCGATGACAAATCCTACAAGTTATATTTTAAAACCTTTTCGTGAAGAGGATATTGAAGTTGCATTGAAACTTGCTGTTTGCAAAATGGATACAACAAATATAACTTTATATGTAGAAAATTTGATTAAAGATAATCCAAACTTTAAAAACCTAGGTTTAGGTTATATCTATGACGTAGAAAATAGTAATCTATACTATAAAAATATTCCTGTAAGACTTGGGAAAAAAGAAAGAATGCTTTTAGAACTGCTCGTATGTGCCAATGGTAATGTTGTACCATTTAGAACTATAGAAACAGTTATTTGGAATGATGAAATAGTTTCAGAAAATATTGTACGAGTTTTATTATACAGGTTAAGAACCAAACTAGAACATAAACTTATCGAAACTATTCCATCTTTTGGATGTAGATTAGTAGTTACAAACTAATTTTTTAAAAATGCTTTTAAAAATAGTCTTGTTGGTTTTGAAGGGTCGCAAGACATCAAAATAAAATCTTCTGATAAACCTCCATAGTTCTCAACATCTTGTAACACCTCAACTGCTCCAATATTTTTAAATATTCTTAAATGATCTCTTCTAATCAAAGAAACAGTCATATCCATTTCGTTTTTGTTAAATACATAATATAAACCTCTCATAAGATATTTGTATTCCAAATTCAAAGCTGTACCATCATGTTTTACAATATTTTTTGAAATCTCCCCTATCTTTCCAAATCTTCTTCGATAAGGGTCATATGAGACTCTTTTATCAGAAGGCAATTTTTTTTCAGAGTCAAAAACTAATCTACAAGTTCCTGTAACTTCACCATTTTTTTTGACATATAAAATTGCACTATTTAAATCATAGTCATCAAAACTCATTCCATCTATGGGATCAGGAAACTCTCTACTATAACCAACTTGTTTATAAACTTCACTTCTTAATTGAAAGATTTTAAGAAGATCATCTTTGTTTGTTGCAAGGGAAACATCACTTTCATCTAACTCAAAATTTAACCTTTTGTTAAATTCAACTATACGACTAAGAAAACTCTCAAATTCATTTCTAGACATCTGCTCTCCTTTTTTATAAAGTGAACAAATGCTAATAAAAAAATGTAACGGCTAGCGTAAGAAAAATTTTTATATAAAGCCCATTTCTAGGGATAAATACATATCAATGTTATTTTAAAGATTTTACATAATTAGTACAAATAAAGATAGAAAGAGTACAAAAAAACAAGCTTTATAGGTATGATTTCAAAAAAGAAAAGTTATGGAAAAATACTTGGAAGATTCATATTTGTTTTAATATAGAGTATGAAAGAACTAATTGACTATTTGTTTTTAATAAAAATATATAATCTATAGATTATAAAAAGCAGGAAGAAAAAGTAAGAAAAATAATAAATATTTTATGCAACCAATACTTTTATATTTTCTACTAAATCTCTCATCTCATATGGTTTTTTTACAGTTTTAAGATATTTTATTGGTTGTAACTTCTCTTCATACTCATCAGTAAAAGCAGAAGCAACTATTATAGGTATTTGACTATTTATACCTCTAATATCATTTATTAGCTCCAATCCTGTCTTTTCTAACATAAGTATATCAGTAATCACTAAATCATATCTATCTTGACAAAACTTATCAAAACCATCTCGACCATTTTCAGCAGTAGTCACATCAAAAAAATATTTTAAGCAAGAAGCCACCCTCTCCCTTAATATATGCTCATCCTCAACATATAAAACTTTTATTTTTCTATTTGTATCTAGTTTCATAATAAATCCTTTAATAGATTCTATATACTAATTATATTTATAGAAGGTATTAAAAAAGTATCAATTGAGACAAAATTGAGACAAAATTGAAATAAAGCTTATAAGTCTTTATTCAATAATTCAATAAATAAATTCATCGCTCTATTTATATATTTATTTTTATGATATGCATATATTGCTCTTATTTCTTTCTGTTCTATTTCATGTTCTAATTCAAGTAGAAGACCTTCGTTTAATTCCTTTTCGACAGTAAATCTAGGAAGATAAGCTATTCCTAAATTTGCAATAATTCCTTGTTTAGCAGCTTCAATACTTCCTAATTCTAATATTTTATACATCCTAATATTTTTATTTTCTAAATACTTTATTAGTTGACCTCTATATGGAGACTTCATATTGTGTCCAACTACTGAAAAAGGCTTTGTTTGATTATTATTTATAAAATTTAAATACTTCTTGTCTAGTAAAGATGAAGAAACAAGAACAAGTTTAAAATTCTTTATTTTATTAGTCACAATTGAATCTGAATATCCACTAATATCATAGTGTATCCCTAAATCAATATCTCCATTTAATAATTTTTTTCTTACCTCATAACAATTTGTTCCTTCTATAGATAACTCTACATTAGGTGCTCTTTCTTTAAATTCTTTTAATATATTATTCATTTTATAAATAAGAAAAGTCTCTGCTGTTGCAATCCTTAATTTACCTAATATCTCGTCATTTTTTTTATGATGATCCATAAGCTCATCTATTGAATTAGTTATTACATCCAAGTAAGGTATTATCTCTTTTGCTTCCTGTGTTAATACCATCTTTCTTCCAACTCTTTCAAAAAGTTTTAAGTTTAAAGCATTTTCTAATTGTTGAATATGTGATGTTACAGTAGATTGAGTACATCCTAGTTTATATGATGCATTTAAAAAGCTATCTGAATCGATTACAGTCTTAAGCGTTTTAATTTGTTTTAAATCCATAAAAATCCTTAGTATTTAAAAAAATGAACTTTAAATTATAACATATTAATATATTAAATATATCTATCTATGATAGAATTTTTATAATTCAATATAAAGGAATCAAAATGAATAATAAATACCCTGTCTTAGAATATCTTAAAAAATATTTGAAAAATGAACTAATCGAAAACATTAGTACACCTATAAACTATCCAACAACAATATCACAAACCTTAAAAATTGATATTGATACCATAGAATTAGGAGAAGCTATAGTTAAAATTGATGCAGATTCTAAGATACATGGAAATCAACAAGGTACAATTCATGGTGGTTTACTTTGCGAACTTGCCGATGCAGCAATCGGTACTGCTCATTCTACATTGATGCAAGAAAATGAAAGTTTTACTAGCGTTGAATTAAAAATCAATTTTTATAGACCTGTATGGAAAAGTATTTTAAAAGCCCATGCAAAACCAATAAGAAGTGGCAAAACACTTACTCACTATGACTGTACTATTTATGATAATAAAAATAAAAAGATTGCCTATATTACAAGTACAGTTATGACATTACGAGGAGAAAAAGCAAAAGGCAGATAATACTTTCTACCTTCGTAAGAAGTAGTATATTCTAAATATTATTGCAATAATTTTAAAGAGAAATTTATTATTCTCTTATATCCCTGTTTTTTTCAATTGATTTATTTTTATCAGTTTTCGCCAGCGAAGTTTTTTTAATAAATTTTTTTGATTAAAAAGATATAACTATAAAATGAGAATAAGTCGTTAAAAGAATAATATTTTAGAAATAAAAAGCTCTATATAAAAACTCTTAAAAAGCCTATATATAGAGCCTTGAAAAAGGTACACTTGGTAGGGAAAGCATTTCAAAGTAATTAATCATAAGCTCTATTTTATGGCTATTACAATACATTTCCTCTCCTTTATTTTAGTATTTTTTGGTTATAAAAGAGTTGTAAAACGTTAACACAAATTCACTAATTTTCTTCTTATTCTATAAACTTAATGAAATATTAGATAAAATATAATGAATAATAATTTTATTTATAAAAGGTTATCAATGAATGAAAAAAGTTTTTTCTCAAAATATGCTGGTTCAATTTTTATAATATTAGGTCTAATATTTTTAATAATTTATCTTTTAATTGAAGAAGAGTGCTCTCCTTTTTTAAATATAGTTAAAAATTTAACTAATGCAGTAGGTTCAATTTTAATAGTAGGTGGTATATTTGAAATAGCATTTAAAAATCAGTTTATAAAAGAAGTTAGTAATAATTTTGTTAAAACAATTTTTCTTGAACAATCTTCATTAGAAAACTTTAAACCTGAAGAATTAAATGAAATGAATAAAAGTATTCAAAAAAAATTACTTAAAGAAAATAAAAATCATTATACTAATAAAATTATTAGTATGATAAATGATAGTTTTTTTGAAATGGCAAAAGGAGCCCATCATAACAAAGACTTCAATACCTTTTTCCAATATTATAACTCAATACTATATGTAAATAAAAAAGAAGAGGAAAATGATTTTGTAAATATTGACTATGAAATAAAATATGAAATATTAAATAATTCACAAGATAAAGAAGAAGTAACTATTGAGATATTTTCAAAAAGGTTTTTTCCATTAGCGTTAAGCACAAAAGATACATTTATTACACAAGAACTTGTTTCTTTAAATATAAAAAGTGATGGAAAAGGAATAGATTATGCAAAAGACATATTAAATAGTAAGTTTAAAGAATTAACATTAGATAAAGATGATTTAGATAATATTAGAATACAAGAAGATATTAAACGACAAATACAATATTCTGAGGATAATGATTTTAAAGCTTTTAAAGCTACATTCAAAAATAGTTTAATTGTTGAAAAAAAGATTAAAATAAGAACTTTATACAAAGATATTGGATTTTCTCATATTTTTAAAAGACCGACGTTAAATTATTCGATACAATATCATGATGAAAATGTATCAGTAGAAACAAAAGACTATTTAACTTTAAAGCTATTTTCAGGGTTAAATAAGAAACCTAATGATAAAATTCACCCTGTTTTAAAAGGAAAAGTTATAAGCTTACATGTTTCCGATGGGTTACTGTTACCTGGAGAAGGTATTTCGATTGTTGCATTAAGAGATAATTTTATGAGTTAAGTATTTCTTAATGAAGTAATTTTAAAGGGGTTAAAATGAAAACAAAAACATTAAGATGGGGTGAAGAGGACTAATTCCTCCATTATATATATTAAAAAAAGGGATAGATTCTTAATCTATCCCTTTTTTTATTCTAAAACTAAAATGTCAGGTTTTAAATAAGTGGCGCTAGAAACAAATTAGGTACACTTTGAAACTCATCAAATTATAATTTGTATTCATGTATAATGTTTTTTTCATTTAAGAAAAATACTTAATAATTACATCATAAAAAATCAACTAATTTTTTTAAAAATAGCTTAAAATCTAAAAATGGGTACATATAGAGTGCACTTGTAGCTTTTTTAGGAAGCTTAAAACAATGCTAAAAGCACTATAAAACAGGTATTCTTTGAGATATTTAATCAAAGACTGGCACGCCTGGTAGGAAATTCCTAAAGCAGTTTTAAAAACCATAAATACCCATAAAAAGGCACTTCCTTTCTTTAGATAAATATGATTTATAGTTATTTATAGCTATTTTTGGCGCAAAATTGGAACAATTAAAATACCTCTTTTAATCTATTTAATAGAGACTCTAAAATTTTATTATCTAAGTCAATTTCAAATTTGTCAGCGACAACAGATTGTAAAGAAATTGTTTTCTTAATATATTCTACTTGTTCGTCATAAGTAAATCTATTCCAACTATTTTTATTTTTTTTCGTATTATGATATTTCAAAAGTAATTGTAAGTTATCAGGATGATGTTCACCATTGTCATTTTCATTTAATAATGCTTTTGCATGATCAATTTCAAAATCAACACCAAAAAATTGTTTAAATGCTTTTTGAATATTTTCAAATTCTGTAATTCTATAAAGCTCTAAAACTTTCATTTTATTTTTAGCATTGTTAATAATATCTAATCTCTTTAAAGGTTCAATATCTTCATTTATTTCTTTATTAGTTTCTAATTCTAATTCTTCCCTTGATACATATTTGACTTTACGTGGACGTTCACTATCATCAATTTTAACTAAACCATCAAAACCACCAGTTGAAAGTCTTGAGCCAATTCTTGCTGCTAATTCTCTTATTCCCGTAGTATCATTTTTTTGTTTTTCAGCTTCTTTATTTGCCTTTTCTAAAACATCTGGATATAAAACCCCTACTTTTTCAGCCCATTCAGAGACTAACACATAATCATCAAAAGTTTTTAATGCTTCTAAATATTTTTCATGAATTTTCATACCAAGTTCCTTTTTCTAAAATCTTTGGTAAATTATGTTTCACAATAGATTTAATGCTGGAATAATAACTATCTTCTTGATAAGGTACATACTGCCTTTTATCCATATCAAAAGGCATTACGACTTCATTACCATCAGCATCAACCTCATTATCTTTTTTTATAAGAAGAGAAGGTACTCCTACACCTTCTGCAAATGCAGTTTCATAAAGTACATTTTCATTTTTTCCAGTTAAATCAGCTATAAAAATATCACAATCTCTAATTTGATTTAAAAGTCTTTGATCAATTCTTTCTGACTCACCTCGATTTCTCATTATAGGAATAAGTTCAAAAGGCAAATCAATAGCTTCTTCTACTTCTTTTATTGCTTCTTTAAATAATTTATTATATTCTGTAACCCTAGCATGACTAAAATATGGCATAGCAACAAATATTTTTTTTGTTTTATGATTTGCAATATTATTCATAATATTAATTATACTCTCGGGTTCAAGTTCTTCAATGTTAAATATTTCATTTTTTGTAATCCAACTTTTTAGAAAGTTAATTAACTCTGGACTTTTTAATTGATAAAACATAAACGCTATAAAAATAGCTTTGTTTTGACTACTTTTTAATTGTTCATTATTATAAATGTTTGTATTGATTTCAGTTAATGCAACATGGATTTTTTCTATTTCACTATCAACTTTTTCTATCACTTCATAGTTGATTAAAAGTTTAAATAGTTTTAAAAATATCGTTAAAAAATCATTATTAAATAGTGTACGAAGATTTGGGAAATAGCTGTTTAACTGATCTCGTTTAACTAGCTTTGCAAAAAAATACTCCCACCCAAAAGAATTATTGTTTTTTAAAAGTTCATTTGGGAAATTTTCTTCATCTTCAAAAATTGACTTTAGTGATTCTTCGGTAGTAAGGGGAATTGCTTTTGAGTTGATATTAAAAAAGAGCATTTTTTCTTGTCTTTTTATACTCTCTTCAGTAAATAAAACAATACAAAAAGGGATTTCTTCATTGTATATATTTACTGTATTAGTTGCAGTTAATCTATGATTTCCATCTATTCTACCAAAAACCTTTTCATCAGAATTTAAAAAAATATTGACAACTTTTAATTGATCATTTTCATGTCTTTTTGCTAAAGGTTGAATATTTACTTCATTTACATTAGATTTAAACCTATTCCCACTAACTATATCGTGTATTGGATCCACTCCACTTTGTGCATCAAGACTATCAAAATTATATTTTAATTCCAAAGATAATATTACTTCAGGGAAAAATAAATTTTCTCTATCGTCATAATAATTACTGATTTCTTCAAGGTGCTTCGGTATTGTCTCTCTTTGATATTCTTTTGCTTCAGAATGATTTACTAAATCAGAAAACTTTGCAGTACCTCTAACTGTAATATAACCACCAAATGTTTGTCCTAATAATCCTTGTAGTTTAATCATCTATTTTTCCTAAAATCATATTTTCAATTTCTCTTTTTACACTTTCATAAATATTTATTGCTTCTTCTTTTAAAGTTTCTACTTCATTTCGTATAGCTTGAATTTTTGAGACAATTTCTAATTGCTTATTTCTATCATCAGGTACTGGTATTAGTAACTTTTCTAAATCCCTTGAATAAACATGAGGTTGTCCAGCACCTTGTTGTAATTTGTAAATTTCTGATTGCTTCAATTTTAAAATTTCCGCTAAATATTCTGTCATTATATTTTCTTCATTTTTTGAACGAATAACAGAACAGTCAGATGCAAATATTTTATAATTATGATGCCATACATACCCAGAATAAGCTCCTGAGGCACTAACAGTTATTACATTTTCTTTTTGATTATAATTATGATGAGAATAAGGACTGGTTTGCCCCCCTGCAATGACAGGGTAGTCACCTATAGTGATTTGTGAGGAAGTAATACTTTGTCCTTTCGAAACATTTGCTATTTGATGAAGTATTTTATTTTCATATCTCCCACCACTTATATTATATTTCATATTTAATTGCCAAATAGGGTCAAATCTATCTCCACTTAGATCATTAAATTTTCTAAAAAATACTCTATTATCTAAACTCTCTTTTTCATTAATAAATGGTTCTATACCCAACTCATTTAAAAGATAAGTATTGACACTATTTAACTTATTTAGAGCCTCTTTTTCCTTTTGCTCTTTTTGTTTATATGCTTCTTGTAGTTTTATCACAATATTTTCATCATAAATTATAGGTATAGATAATAGTGCAGGATAATCAAGAGCAGGTCTTGTCCCACCAGTTGCTCTTCTTGATGCTAATTTTTCCGCTATATCTAGATTTAAATATGTAGCTAATGTTTCACTTGTTTTTCTGTCTTTTGTTTTTATAACGACCATATGCTGATTTGTATTCCCTACAAATCCTTTTTCAGGAACTGAAGCTATTGCCATCCTACCGACACCAGTAATCTTTATAAGTAGATCATCCTCTTCTACTTGGCTTCTTTTCAGCATACCTTCATGTGTGGCTTGAGTTATAAATTTTAATCCATTAAAATTAAGTTTTCCATATTGTGTTAAATTTTGAACTCTTAAAAATGGTATACCATCTTTTTCATCTTCTGTATAGTATTCATTTGTAACAGATTTCTTAGGTGTTGCTCCACTACTCACAGATAATACAAAATCTCTTAGCCTCTTTTTTGATACCCTTTTGACCTGTTTTTCTAACTCTACTAATTCAGGAATATAATAAAAAGGATCAATCCTATTGCCTGAAAGTTCACTAAACTTTGTATAAAAAATATTTGAACCCATCTATAGACTCTTTATAAATTTTTTAAGTTCTTGCCCAATATAAAAGAGTTCATTATTCCCTGTCTCTTTTCCTGTAGCATCATAGCCAATATCTTCAGCTATTGCCATAAAAATATCGTAATCATATTTTTCAAGAGCTTCTTTTTTTGACTCTTTATAAAACTCTCTCATCTCATCTTTTAGATTAGATAATTTATCTGAATATTTTTTTACTAAATTAGCTTTAGCCTCTTTTAATTCTTCACTTCCTTTTCCATACTTATTAGTAAAATCTTTAGTTTTTTGCTTTTTTTCATCTTCAAGAATTTTAACTTTTTTTCTATATTCATGTCGGACTATCAAATCACTTTGAAGTTTTAATTTTAAACTTGAAATATTTTTAGATTGTTTTTCTGAATACTTTTGTAAAAATAATACACTACTTTTTACCCCTGCACCTGTTGCACTAAAGGCAGATTGGGGCATAGAAACAATCGCTATGATTCTATACATCTCCTCTATACTATCTCTTACATACTGTAAAGATGAGTTTGTAAGTATCCCATCAGGGATAACAATAGCTAAGATACCTCCAACTTTTAAAAAGTTATATGCTTGTTCTATAAAAAGTACTTCGGTACTTTGGGTATCTCTGTTTTTTACACCGAAATTTTTTACATCTAACCATTCAGTATCTTTTTTACCAAAACCATACTGATGAAGATATGCTTTTTCTGTTTGTTTTACTGATGAACCAAAAGGTGGATTTGTAAGTATAAAATGAAAATGATTTTCTTTAAACTTATCATTTTTACCTTTTATTTGAATAGTATTTTCATTTCTAATTATTCGTGCTTCTCTTTCTTCTGGTTCCTCTTTTTTATCTTCAGGTTCATCTTCTGGAGTAATTTGAAGTAAACCATCACATGATATTACATTTGTGTGTCCATCATCATGAATAATCATATTCATCTTTGCAGTTCTTGCTATCTGTTCATTTAACTCTATTCCATAAAGATAATTTTCTGCAAACTTATGCCAATAAGATTTCCAATCTTCTCTCTCATCTGCATCATCTTTATAATCAGGAAACTCTTTATCAGCTTGTTGCCGAACTTTATCAAGTGCATGAAGTAAAAAACCACCGCTACCGCATGATGTGTCAAGTACATAGCTATCTTTTGTTATAGGTAATACATCTACAATAAATTTCACTATAGGTCTTGGTGTAAAATATTGACCAAAATCACCTCTAAAAAATGACCCCATAAAAGTTTCAAAAGCTCTACCTTTACTATCTAAATCAGTTTTATTTAGATTAATACCTTCTAAATAGCCAACAACTGTACGAATTTTGTCGGCACTTAGTCTTATACCATCTTTGAAAACTTCAGGGTCTTTAGCCGCACCTTGTGCATAAAGTTCATTTATTCTATCTAGTAAGTTTTTATTTGTAAGTTTTTTATTTTCTTGCTCTTCTCCATCTTGATCTAACTCAATATATGGGATTACTTGAAATTTATATGGCTCTTTTCTTTTACAGTTTCTCTCATCCCAAATTTTACAAAAAATAAGTTTATCAAGTTCATCGAATGCTTCGCTAGGATTTAATTCTCCTCCAGCCCAAAGTGCATTATGAGCTTGTTTGAACCTTTTCGTTAGACTTTCTTCTGTTACTATTTCTAACTCATGATATTTGGGGTCAGCTTTTACATATTTATATTTTGGAGCAAATTTTTCACCTTGTGCTGGAATATCAACAACTGTTATTCTTTCTTTCGGCTTTTTTCTAGGGACTTGGTAATATTCATTTTTAATACCTGAAGTTATCCATACATATTTTGCACCTTCTGCTACAGCATAACTAAACCCTTGGTTTACAGCTGTTTTAAATTCTAACTCAGAAATATCTTCTTTTTTACACTCAATTACAATATAAGGAGATAAACACTGTTTATCATTATAAACAATTATATCTGCTTCTTTTTTTGACACCCCCATTTGTACAGGAACAAATTGTCTAATATTTTGTTCAGAATAACCATATTCTAAAACAAGCTTTAAAAAAGTAATTGCTTGAATCTTTTCTTCTGGATTATTAAAATTTCTTGCTTTTGGATAATTAATATATCTTATAGAATTAGTCTCATCATCTATTTCTATTAGTTCTTCTTTTTTACCCTGTAATATTAATTCATTCATTCACTCAAATCCTATTCTTATTTAATCAATTATTATATCTAAAAAAATAATAACTTTTCTTTTAAAAACTATTGTTATAATATCATTCATTATAAAAATAAAAGGAGCGTGATGATAAGTAAATACTCAAATTATTTTGAAACATCACTAAATAAAAATGTTAATATAAAGTTGTTAAAACAAATACAAGGATTAAATCTATGTAAAGATAAAACAACATTTAATAATAAATCCAATAAACATGAACTATATCTTTTTCACCTAATAAATGATTATCACTTAGCCTACACAAAATCAAAAGATGAAGAAAAAGCATACAGAACTAATACACTAGAATCATACGGTAAAAGAAATGACAATCGACAAAAAAGATTTAATGAAAATGAAAAAATTATAAATAATAAATCTAAATCACCAAAAGATAAATTAACAGCAACATATGAAAATCTAATTTTAGATTTAATTCTAAAAAGAAAAAGAAAATTTGCAAATGTCATTCTTGCTTTTCTATTTATTCATAAAGAAATTAGTTTTTACATACAAAAACATCTTTTCCTTAATACTAAAACACTAGAAACAATATTTGAAGCCCAAAAAGATGCACTTAATTTTTTTGAATTCACTTATATATCTAGAGGGAAAATTGCTCATTCATGTTTAATCTGTATATATACTTATTTAACAAAAGTTGCAAAAGTAGATGAAAGAATTGCATTAAAATTTACAGAAGAAATTAGAAAACTTTTATTTCTAGATGATGCCGTCCATAAACTATTAAAATCAAATTTAAAATTACAAATATTTTGTGATGGAATTTATAATTCAACTCCCATATTTCATTGGTATACTCCAAGAGATAAAAAATGTTACACAGATAAAGACTTAGAAGATTATCTAAAAGCTACAAATCAACTTAATAATGAAGCGGGAATATTTAAAAAAATCATACATAAAATATTTCTCAAAAATCAAATATCAATAGAAGAATTTGACAAATACTTATCGGAAAAAGACAAATTTGAAGAAGTGCTTTTAGGTCTATGTGAAGCTTATGTAAGAAATCCAAATAAACTTATGGAGCATTTTTTAAAAAATGAAAAGAAAACATTAAAATACTATTTATATTCACCATTTAGGCTACTTCGTACCATATTCTTATATTTAAACACCAAATCAACACACTAAAAATCTAGACACGTACCAAATCAATCACTAAACTTAAAGTATGTCATCCAATACAGTGACGGCTGTTTGACATATTGATAACGCGTTATCTCCAAATTTAAAAATTTAACCTAAGGAGTTAACAATGCTGATATTAAAATCAGAACTAATGGGAATTTACAAATCAAATGATTTTGTAAATAAGCAAACAGGTGAGACTACAACAGGTAGAACAAAAATTCAATTATTAGAGAAACAAACTATGAAAGATGGTTCTTTAAAAATGGTTGTACTAGATGTATCTATTCCAGATAATAAAAAACATCTTTATACAAAAGATAAGATTGGAAAAGTTGTAGAAGTTGAAGTTTCAACAATTGGTGATGTTAAATTTTATGGCATCTAACTAAATGCTTTGGCTTCGGAAGAAAAATCAAAAGTGTGAGGGAACGAACAGTTTTATTTTTCTTCTGAAACAAAGCAAAGGATTAGACCCAGTTATACTAACAGGGGTCTCTTAACGGAAATACAGGAGAATTCCATGAACAATTTAAAAATATTAAATGGTATTGATTCACTTTATTACTTTGCTGAATCAAGTGAAAACTATGATGATTTATATTTAGAAATATTAGACCAAATAGAAGATATAAAAAATAAATTTGAAAGAAAGGAAATCGACTTTGAAAATAGTGATATACATATTCAAATAAACGATATACCTTTAACTTACTTAGGTAAAAAAGATGCCTTTTATTGGTTTAGAGATATAAATGAGTTTTTTAGAATTGGTTTTAAAGAAGAACTAAAAAGAAGAAATGTAAACAATATTTGGGTTCAATTACAAGGTGTTGGAATATATACCATTGGAATTAAATCTTTAGTTGAGTTTATAAACAATATATTACTAAGGCATTACACAACAGGATTTTATCCTGTATCAAGAGTTGATATAAATAGTTTTGTACAACATGATTTTAGTTTTATAAATAAAGAGATGTTTAGCACTAGAAAAAGAAAGTATGCAACAATTAGTGAGATTGGCAGTCATAAAGAGCTACAAACAATTTATATAGGTAAGAATCCATTTTTATTAAGGTTATATAATAAAAAAGAGGAGTTAAAAAAATCACCTAAAAAAGATTTGATGTATGAGTACTTTTTAAATAATGACTTTGATATAAATGAACCAATTTTTAATATTGAGTTTGAGATACATAGAGCACATCTTAGAACTTTTAGTATTATGACAATAGATGATTTATTTCAAAGGGTTGAATATCTATTTAAACAATGTATGGATGATATTAGACTTATAGATATATCAAACATTACACAAAGAGATATTGAAAACAATACAAAATCTAGAGCTAATACTCATCCAATATGGGAGCATATAAAAAACCAATATAAGATAAAAGAGTTTTTAGAGATTCAATTACCTGTTCAAAGAGTTAAAAGAAAAGTATCAATATATGATGATGTTAAATTCAAATTAGAGTTTATAGCTTTAATTAGAAAAGCATTTATAAATAGTTTACCCTTAGATGGTGAGTTATTAACTTCATATGTAAAACTTGCAAAAGAGAGTTTGAAAAAATCACCAACAGTTAGTGAGTTAAAGAAAAGATATACAGAAGTAGAAATTATTCATCCAAATGGAGCAAAAGAGAATCTAAGATTATTAGAAGATGGAAATTTAATTAAGCCTTTAAATATTGAAACTGTTGCTTTATTACAAGATTATGATTTACATTTATATTTAGAAAAAACTTTAGAGAATCAACATAAATCAATTAAAGATAAACATATTTATGAAGTTGCATTAAAAGAAGCTCTTAAAAGGGGATTGATTCCAGATATTAAGAGTGGTGAAGCAAGTTCAAAGGGTAACCCATGATTTGTTTAACTAAAGCTTTTGATTCTTTTTTAAAAAGAATATACAGTAATGAGGGTTTAATCCCTCCTTTAAACAGATAAAGGATTTAAAATGAATATACCTTTTGAAAATCTTGAAAAAATAAACACTATAATTGATAAACTAAATTCATTAGAGCAAAAAATATCAGTTGAAAAAAGGTGGTTAAATGTTGGTGAAACTGCAAAATATTTAGGTTACTCAAAAGACCACATACATAAACTAAAAAATGAATATTTCTTTGAAGGAGTTCATTATTATAAAAAAGCAGGAAGAATATTATTCGATAAATTAGAACTTGATAAGTGGGTAACCACTTATGAGACAAAAGAAGATGTAAAAGAGATTGTTAACCATGTATTAAAAGAAGTTTTATAATGAACTTCTTAGCCATATTTTCTTACAATTATAATGTAAAGAAAAGAAGTGTCTTATTATGGTATTTATGGGGAAGGAACCCTATATGCATAAAATGACTCAACCAAGATTATACTCAAGAGGTAATACTCTTTGGGTTAGATTCTCTTTAGATAATGAAGTTATAAAACGGTCACTAAATTTAGAGAATACAAAAGCTAATAAAAAGTTAGCAAACACACAAATTATTCCACAAATGATTCTTAGGATTCATACTGGAGAGTTCTTTAACATCGAAAAACAAAAAATGCCAACAGTTGATGAATATATGAAAGTATCTTTTGACTTACACAAAGGTAGTAGGTCATATTCAACTAGCTACTTATATGATAAAAATTACAATCGTCATGTAAAACCAATTTTTGGAGATATGAAGCTAGATAAAATCACTAGTTCAGATATTACAAGATGGCAAAATGAACTAAGGGAAAAGAAGAGACTAAAAAAAGGTTCTATTCTTAGAGTTAGAGCATGCCTAAATGTAATGTTTGAAGATGCAATTGAAAATGACATTATCCAACTCAACCCTATAAAAAAAGCAAAAAAACTAAGAGAAACAGAAAATCCCTTAGTTAAAAGAGTAAAACTAAAACCTTTTAACTTAATGGAAATTCAATCAATTCTAAATGTTTTAGAAGATTCAGATAAAAATCTAATCGCAACATTTTTTTATACAGGTATGAGAGCAGGAGAAGTTATTGGCTTAAAATGGGAATATGTAGATTTTAATAAAAGAACTATTGCAGTAAGAGAACAAATGGTGAACGGTGTTCAAAAAGAGATTCTAAAAACTGCAAGAAGTCAAAGAATAGTTCCAATAATTCAAACTTTACTTCCATATTTAAAAAAGCAATTTGAAATAACTGGTGATAGTGAATATGTGTTTTTAACTTCAAGAAGTAAAAAACATTATCATAGTGCAGGGAAAATTAGAGAACAAATTTGGGTAAAAGCATTAAAAGAAGCAAAAGTTCCATATAGAAATTTGCATCAAACAAGAGGAACTTTTATCTCAACCTTAATCTCAAATGGTGAAGATATTAACTATGTAAGTAAAATTGCAGGACATGAAAATGTCAAGGTTACACTAGAAAGATATTCGGAATATATTCCATCAAAAAATGAGAATTTTGGTGATTGTTTCATAGCCTAATTGGTACAAAATTGGCGCAAAATTGGAACAATTAAAATTTAAAAACTCTGGAAACTCGTATTTTAGGGGTGTCTAGCCAAATGGCACGCCTGGTAGGATTCGAACCCACAACCACCGGGGCCGAAACCCGGCGCTCTATCCAGTTGAGCCACAGACGCGTTTATAAAAAAGTTGGGAATATTACCATAGAATAGCTTATAATATTTTTAGGCATTTCTTTGTTTGTTTTGATACATCAAATCATCTACTTGATTTAAGATATCTTCGGCATAATCTCCTTTTGAAAAATGGCTAAAACCAAAAGAGAAAGAAAACTGTAACTCTTTTATTTTTGATGATTTTAATTTTTGATGTGATATTTTTTCTTGTATATCTGTAACAATCTTTTCTGCATTTAAAATTGTTGATTTATTTTTGTTAAATAGTAATAGGAATTCATCTCCTGCATATCTTACTATATCAATTCCAGAATAAACTAACTCTTTTTCTAAAAATTTTACCAGATATTTTAATACTTGATCACCTATTATATGTCCATATTTATCATTTATTCTTTTGAATTTATCTAAGTCAATAAAAGCTATAAAACCATCATTTTGAAATCTTTCATCTTGCAAATAATAATCACTAAACCATCTTCTATTGTATGCTCCAGTTAGAGGATCAGAAAAAAGCTCTTTTTGAAGGAAGTTAATCTGCTTTTTCATTTTGATTAATTCACTAGTTATCTCTTTAAGAGATTCTTGATCATTTATTTCAATAGCTTTTTGAGCATTTGTTGTAGATTGATGTAACATATCTAAGTTATCATTTGTCTTTTTAACTACAATATCTACTTGCTCATTATCTTGATTAATCTCTTTTAATAAGACCTCAACATTATCAAAATCTACTTCAAGTTCTATTGCAATTTTTTCAAATGTTTTAGAATAAGTGCTAGGAAGAACTATGTCATACTTTTTTAATGATTTCATAGTTAGATAGGTTACTTCTTTTAGTAAATTAGGCAATTTAATTCCTCATAACTTCATATTTATTAAATTATATAAAAATTTTCGTCAAAATAGTATTTAACGATTATTTAATTTATACTTTTAAGTTCTTTAAAAAGAATCTACCAATACTAAAATAAAAAATAAAATTCCCAAATAACCATTTACTGTAAAAAAAGCTTTATCGATTTTTGTAAAATCTTTATTTACTATTATATGTTCATATGTAAGCATTATAGCACTTGCAATAACTGCGATATAAGTAAATAACCCACTATTTGAACTTATTGCAAAAAGTAACCAAAATACTACTGTAAGTAGATGAAAAACTTTTGATATAAGCATAGTTTTTTTTGCACCAAATTTACTTGGGATTGAGTGTAAACCAAGTTTTTTATCCACATCAATATCTTGTAATGAATATAATAAATCAAATCCAGCAACCCAAAACATAACCCCAGCACTTAAAAGTACTGACCATAAAGTTATAGTTTCACTAACTGCTACGACTCCTGCTATTGGAGCTAGTGCCAAAGATATCCCTAAAATCACATGAGCTAGATATGAAAATCTTTTAAAATATGAATATGAACCAATAATTATCAAAATAGGTATTGACAAATACAAAGCCAAATCATTTACAAAATAAGCTACTACTATAAATCCTAAAGCATTTGCTATAACAAACAACAACATTTGATTGGCTGATATTCTTCCATCTACGTTTGGTCTATTTATAGTTCTAGGATTTAGGGCATCTATATCTCTATCCATATATCTATTGAAGCCCATTGCAAAGTTTCTTGCAGTAAGTGCTGCTAAAATACCCAAAGCCAAAAGTTTAAAACCAAACCATGCACTACCATTTATCTCAACAGATGCAATAATCATAGCTATAAATATAAAAGGCAACGAAAATATCGAGTGTTTGAACATAACTAGTTCATTGAAATCATTTAATAATTTTTTTAACTTTTCCATGGGCGCAATTGTAACAAAAATTTTATAAATATATTGATTTATGCACCTCTTATTTATCTTTGTATACAATTTTTAAAAAACTTGGAGTGTTTATGGAAAACTTAACTGTTTCTATGATGATAACTTGTAGTGTTGGTTTTGTACTATGGTTAATCATGTTCATAATAATTGTAAAAAATCAATTTCATAAACCAAAACTAAAAATTGTATGGTTAGTTGCGATGTTTGTATTTCCTCCAAGTGCTTTATTATTTCCTTTTATAGGGATGAATCAAATTAAATGAAACAAATAGCAATAATAGGTTCAACCGCATCAGGTAAAACTGCTCTTTCAATAGATATAGCACAAAAAACCAACTCTATAATACTATCGTTAGATTCTCTTTCTGTTTATAAAGAGATAGATATAGCCTCTGCAAAACCGACAAAAGAGGAAAGAGGAGATATCATCCATTTTGGAATAGATGAAGTTTTTCCAAATGAAAAATTTGATGTAATAGAGTTTTTTGAGTGTTATAAAAGAGCAAAAGAGTATGCAGAACAAAATAATAAAAACCTTATAATCGTTGGTGGTACAGGTTTTTATCTAAAAGCTCTAATAGAAGGACTATCAAAAGGTTTTGATGAGGATGTAGAATTAGATATTCCATTAGATGAGGCATATACTCTTTTATCAAATATTGATACATCTTACATGGAAAAAATCGCCTCAAATGATAGATACAGAATAGAAAAAGCTTACTCAATATATAAACAAAGTGGAATGGCTCCATCAAAATATTTTGAATTAAATCCAAAAAAACCAATAGCTACTGATGTAGAGATTTTTGAGATTGTTTGGGATAGAGAAGAGCTTAGAAAACGTATAAACCTTAGAACCCAAATGATGATAGATGATGGAATCATTGATGAAGTTATATATTTAGAACAAAAATACAGACGAACTCCAAACTGTATGAGTGCTATTGGTATCATAGAGACTTTAGAGTATTTAGATGGAAAAATAAAAACAAAAAAAGAACTAGAGGAAAAAATAGCTCTAAATACTGCAAAACTAGCAAAAAGACAAAATACTTTCAACAAAGGGCAGTTTCAAAACAAACACTCAAACATAATATCAAGCTTAAATTCAGATATACTTAAGTTATTTTAGATATAATCACGGTTCATTTTTGCAAAGAGTTTAATAAAGGGCGACAAATGACTCGACCTTTTATTGAACATTACTTATTTTAAGGAAAATCAAGTGAAAAAAGATATTCACCCAGATTACAAAGATTGTACTGTTACTTGTGCTTGTGGAAACACATTTGAAACTAAATCAAATGTAGAATCTATGAGAATTGACATTTGTTCTTCTTGTCACCCGTTCTTTACTGGTGAGCAAAAAATCGTTGATGCGGCAGGTAGAGTAGAGAAATTCAAAGCTAAATACGCAAAAAAATAATTTAGCTTTAATTACAGTGCTAACATTAGTTCCCACTCCAATAGGAAACTTGGAAGATATTTCCAAGCGAAGCATAAATGCTTTATTGGAGGCGGAACTAATCTTTTGTGAAGATACAAGAGTCACAAAAAAACTTTTACAACTCCTTTCTCAAAGAGAAAATCTAAATTTCAAATGTACAAACTTTAAATCTTTTCATTCACACAATGAAAATCAAGTTTTAAACTCTCTATCAATTGAAGATTTTAATCAAAATATTGTTTATGTAAGTGATGCAGGAATGCCTTGTGTATCAGACCCTGGTGCGAAACTTGTTCAATATTGCATAGAAAATAGTTTAGAATATGATGTAATCCCTGGAGCAAATGCTGTTTTAACTGCCTTTGCTATGAGTGGTTTTGAAAATACAGAGTTTACGTTTTTTGGATTTTTACCACATAAAGGAAAAGAAAGACAAATCAAACTAACTTCCGTGATGCAAAGCCCAATTTTATCTATTCTTTATGAATCTCCCCATAGACTTCTAAAAACCTTAGAAGAGATAAAAGATATAGATGAAAATAGAACTGTTTTTTTAGTAAAAGAACTTACAAAACTTCATCAAAAGTATTATAAAAATAGTGCTATAAATATTTACAAAGAACTAAAAAACAGCTCAATAAAAGGGGAATGGGTACTTTTAATTGAACCTACAAATTATCAAGGAGAAAATCTAACTGTATCTGATATAGAAGAATTAGACTTAGCTCCAAAAATAAAAGCAAAACTTTTATCTAAACTTACAGGTACTCCTGTAAAAGAGATATATAATAATCTACTAAACTCTTAAAAGTTTTTTTCTAAAACTTCCAATTGAACTTGAATAGCTTCAATAGCATGGATTCTTTCAATCAATTTATCAAAATTTACTTTTTTGTCTTTAATAAAACTATTACTTTCGTGAGAACTAGAACTAATTTTTCCAATTGATTCATTTATATCACCCATACTTTCAGATACCCCATTTAACTTCTCACTTGCATTTAATATTGAATCTGAAATCTCTTTTATACTTTTTATTGTAACATCAACAGAAGAGTTACTATCTTTTAGTCCCACTTGAGTTTTTTTAGCTAATTTTTTAACTTCATCTGCTACAACTTTAAATCCATTTCCAAACTCCCCTGCTCTTGATGCTTCAATAGCTGCATTCAAAGCTAAAAGATTTGTTTGTATTGCAATATCAGAAATAGTAGATAACACACTTTTAATCCCTGTTGCATTTTTTGTTAGAACTTGCATGTTGGTTACCAAGCTATTATTTGTATCTACATTATGCATGATTTCATTTGAAAACACTTCATATTTTTTGATTACATCACCTATTATTTCATTGCTTTCGATACTATTTTCATATATCACATTTAAGATATTCACCATATCTTGAATCAAAGGAAAGGCATCTTTTAAATTTGCCAAAAGTGTAGTTCTCACTCTTGATAGTAGTTGATACTGATGTATTTCTCTTTCTTTAAAATATGTACAAAAGGTTGCATATTTATCAACAAAACCATCCAAATATTCATCATGATATGTACTATTCTCTGAAACTTCGTAGAAAAACAATGCCGTTAAAGTTTGATTTATATTTAAACCTAAAAGCTCTCCAAAAGTTGAACTTCCTATTAGTGGTATATTATTAAAAGTTTTTAAAGAGTTTAGTTGATTTGTATTAAAAAGTCTTCTTAAAATACAATCATTAAATATAGCTCCTATTGGCGTTTGTGTTTTTGAAGAAGAGTATTTTCTATAATCAGAGTCTGTTTGAGATACAAACTCTTTATTCTTTATAAGATACAAAATATCTCCAAAAGCAATATCACAAAAAAATGATATCTCTTTGTTTTCAATATCCACATTTGAAACTGACCTAATATATATCTCATCATCTACTTTTATAGCAAAATTATATTCAGTTAATCTTTTAGGTAAATCTTCAAGGGTACAATTTAGATACAAACATAAAGCATCAACAAAATTGATAAGTCTATTCTCTTTTGTACTCATAACAGTTTGAACTGAACGTTTATTTAAATTTGATTGTGCAACTAAAAAAGAGATATCCATCAAATCACAACTTTGAGACTTGAACACTCCGTATTTTATCTTAGGTTTTAGTTTTATCAAGCTTACTACAGCACTATGTCTTATAGGAGTTTTATCATTGAATATAAAGGTATCTTTAAAATCTAGTTTTCCCCCTGCAGAACCCCCAATCAACAAACATGGTAATTTTCCACTTTTGTAAACAGCTTCAGTAAAAAAACTTTCACTATTTGATAAACCATCTATAAAAGTCAATGCAAAAGTTGTTTCATAGTTAATTCTAAAAGGTATTTGTATTCTATTTATTTCAGAAGCAATCTTCCCAATTCTTTCTTGATGTGAAATAGTTTGAGAAGCAATATTTTCACTAAAAAGAGGTATTGTTAAAATCCCAACCTCTTCAATTATATCATCACTAAAACTTTGTAATACTATATTATCCCAAGATGTGGGAGCCTCATGGTATAAGTTTTCTCTTTTTTTATCTAAATTAAACGTACAAAGTTCCCCTGCACTTGTAGTTAAAACCACTTTTGTACTAGAAGGAAAAGAAGATTTTATATAGTTTGCAATATTATAAAAATCTAAATGAGGAGAGATAAATCCTAAAACCAATTTAGGGGATTTTTCCTCAAAATACAACTCTTTGATAAGAGATTCATCCAAGTTTTTACTGTTTGTATTTATAACTTTTAGATATTTGTTGTTGTTATCCACAATTATTACCTCTTTTTATTTTATTGTACTTCAATTTTATAGCTTGACTATAGCCAAAAAATTAGTAACTTATAAAAGAGATTTATTAACATTATTTAGATAAAATCCATCCATGATTATATATGGCAAACAAGTAGTACTACATGTACTAGAAAAACATCCAAGTCTTATTGAAGAGATTATGTTCTCAAAAGATATAGAACCTAAACTATTTAAGAGATTTACAAATTTAAATAAAAAGATAATTAAACTTGATAATAAAAAAGCACAAGCTTTATCAAAAGGTGGAAATCATCAAGGTTTTTTCCTAAAACTAAAAGAGTATGCTACTGTATCTTTTAAAGATTTAAAAGAGTCAAGTTTTATTGTAGTTTTAGATGGCTTAACAGATGTAGGGAATATTGGTGCTATTTGTAGGAGTGCTTACTCTTTGGGAGTAGATGCGATTATTGCTTGTGGTGTAAAGCAACTTAACTATGAAGCAATAGCAAGAACAAGTAGTGGTGCACTTCTTGACTTACCTTTTTGCCATATGCCAAATATCCTTGATGTAGCAAATGAGTTAAAACAGTGTGAGTTTAAACTTATAGGGGCATCTATGGATGGAGTAAGTTTAAAAAAATTTGAATTAGAAACTGAAAAAACTGCACTTTTTTTAGGAAGTGAAGGGGAAGGTTTATCTAATAAAATTATAAAAAAACTAGATTATAAGGTTTCCATAGAGATGGCTAATAGCTTTGATTCGTTAAATGTTTCAGTTGCTGCTGGTATTTTGATTTACAATTTGAAAAAATAAGAGTTATAAAGATGTTAAAAAAACTATTTTTTATATTAATATTTTGTCTAAGTTTAAATGCAACAAGTCTATCACAAAGAATTGTAAATATTATTGGTTATGAAGAATATAGAATCAATAAAGGTCTTATAGACTATCTTTTTTCAAATGAAGCGGACTTCTATCAAAGAGGGGTTGTAAACTATATCAAGATTATGGAAAAACTAAAAGATAATGGTCTTTTAAAAATCTCTTTTAATACTCCTATGGATATGACAATAACATTTCATATAAATCATGATCCTATAAAATCTCTTAAGATAGTGACAAATTCATTAAAATCTTTAGGATATTATCACTATTTTACAAAAGAGCTAACATACGATGAAGAAAAAAATATAATTTGGACTATAAATTTAAAAACTGAGGCCGCCATCGACCCTCTTATGCTATCAAAGGAACTATACGAAAATAGATGTTTTATTTTTGATATCAAAAAAGAGGGAATGACAAAGTGGATGTATACAATTGATACATCAAATTCAATACTTTCTACTGCAACAAAAGTTATTGCAGATGAAAAGATAAGTTTTAAGAAGCCACTAAAACCATATTTATTAGAGATTGAAAATTTAAAAAGAATCGATATTATTTCTAAACCTGGTAATCAATGGTTTCCATATGTTGTCTTTTATGATGAGCATTTAAATATTTTAAAAATTGTAAAAGAGAATGAACAAAAAAGGGGTATTAGAATAAATATTCCTGAATATACAAAATATATTAAAATTGAAGATATTTACTCACTAACAAATATAAATCGTGGGTTAAGTGTAATAATTAAGGAGTAATAATTATGTTTCCAGAAATCGAATTTGAAAGAATGAAAAGACTTCCAAACTATGTGTTTGCAGAAGTTAATAACATCAAAATGGAAGCAAGACGAGCTGGAGAGGATATTATAGATTTTTCTATGGGGAACCCTGATGGTCCTGCACCTCAACATATTGTAGACAAATTAAAAGAAACAGCAGATAAACCAAAAAATCATGGGTATAGTGCAAGTGCTGGTATTTATAAACTTAGACTTGCTATTTGCAACTGGTATAAAAGAAAATATGGTGTTGATTATTTAGACCCAAATAAACATGCTGTTGCAACTATGGGTTCAAAAGAGGGTTATGTTCACCTTGTACAAGCTATAGTAAATGTTGGAGATGTAGCTGTAGTACCAGATCCAACATATCCAATTCACTCATATGCATTTATGCTTGCAGGTGCAGGTATCCATAATTTTGAGTTACCATTTGGAAGAGATTTTAGAGTTGATGAAGATCTATTTTTTGAAAGATTAAATAAAACATTAAAAGAATCAATTCCAAAAGTAAAATATGTTTTAGTTAACTTTCCACACAATCCAAGTTGTGCAACAGTAACACCTGAGTTTTACCAAAGATTGGTTGACTTAGCAAAAAAAGAGAGATTTTATATCATCTCTGATATTGCGTATGCAGATATTACATTTGATGGATATACGACTCCATCAATTTTCCAAGCTGAGGGTGCACTTGATGTTGCAGTAGAATCATTTACTCTATCAAAATCATACAATATGGCTGGATGGAGAGTTGGTTTTATGGTTGGAAATGAAAAACTAATCGGAGCTTTAAAAAGAATCAAATCTTGGCTAGACTATGGTATGTTTACACCTATTCAAGTAGCTGCAACTGTAGCACTTGATGGACCACAAGAGTGTGTAGAAGAGCATATTGAAAAATATAGAAAAAGAAGAGATATCATGGTTGAAGTATTCAAAGAGGCTGGTTGGGATATGGATGTTCCTAATGCTTCAATGTTTATTTGGGCTAAAATTCCAGAGTGTGCTAGTCATCTAGGAAGTATGGAATTTTCAAAACAATTATTAACTGAAGCAAAAGTTGCAGTAAGTCCTGGTATTGGATTTGGTAACTATGGTGACCAGTATGTAAGAATTGCATTAATAGAAAATGAAAAAAGAATTAGACAAGCTGCAAAAAATATAAAGAAATATTTAAATACATTAAAATAGGAACTGTAAATGAAAGTAGGAATAATAGGAGTTGGAACTGTAGGTGCTAGTGTTGCAAATATATTGCGAGATAACAAAGATATTATAAAAGCACGTGTAGGATTTGAGATAACCCCTGTTATTGGTGTTGTAAACAACTTAAACAAAGATAGAGATGTATCTATTGAGTTAACTGATGATGTAAATAAAGTATTAGATGATGACTCAATAGATGTTGTAGTTGAACTTATGGGTGGAATTGAAAAACCTTATGAAGTAGTAAAAAAAGCTTTAGCAAAAGGGAAAGCGGTGGTTACTGCAAATAAAGCACTTCTTGCTTATCATAGATATGAACTTGAAGAGCTTGCTGGAGATATCCCATTTGAGTATGAAGCAGCAGTTGCTGGTGGTATTCCAATAATTAATGCCCTAAGGGAGGGATTGAGTGCAAACCATATTTTATCTATTAGAGGTATTATGAATGGTACTTGTAACTATATGCTTACAAAAATGATAAATGAAGGTGTAGATTACGACACTATCTTAAAAGAATCACAAGAATTAGGATATGCAGAAGCAGATCCTACTTTTGATGTTGGTGGTTTTGATGCTGCACATAAACTTCTTATTCTTGCTTCAATTGCATATGATGTGGATGCAAAACCAGAAGATATATTAATAGAAGGTATCCAAAATATTGATTCACCTGATATTGATTTTGCAAATGAATTTAATTATTCTATTAAACTTCTTACAATAGCAAAGAAAAAAGGTAAACAAATCGAACTTAGAGTTCATCCTGTATTTATTCCAAAAACTGAGATGATTGCAAAAGTTGATGGTGTTATGAATGGTGTTTCAGTAATTGGTGATAGAGTTGGTGAAACTATGTATTATGGACCTGGAGCTGGTGGTGATGCAACTGCTAGTGCTGTTATTGCAAATATCATTGATATTGCAAGACGAGGGAAAGGTTCTCCAATGCTTGGATTTGAGTTTGACCATACAGAAAACCTTCAAATTATGCCAAAAGAAGAGATTGAAACAAAATACTATCTAAGACTTAGAGTTGAAGATAAAGCTGGTGTTTTAGCAAAAATTGCAAAAATCTTAGGGGATAAAAATATCTCTATAGAAAAGATGATTCAAAAACCACTAAACACAACTTGCGCAAACTTACTTTTAGCAACTCATATGTCAGTTGAAAAAGATATTGTTGATGCTTTACAACAAATTGAAGATGTAGGAGTAGTTACAGCTAAACCTGTAATGATTAGAATCGAGGATTAATCCTTTATTCTAATCTTTTTAAAATCTATTTTAGATAATATTTCACATATTTAAACCTTGGATATATTGTGAAAAATGACAAACACCTATTAAATGAAGATATCCCAACTTTACTTAAACAAATAGCAATTCCAGCAAGTACAGGAATGATTTTTAATACTTTATATAATGTAGTTGATACCTTTTATGCTGGACTTATCTCAACACAAGCTATATCCGCACTATCTTTATCTTTTATGATATACTTTACTATTATTGGCTTAGGATATGGGTTTTCATCTGCCATTACAGCTTTGATAGGAAATGCAAATGGTAGAGGAAAACAATTTTTAGCTTCTATTTATTCCCACAAGGGTATCTTTTTTATGCAATTATTAGCAATAATCATGACTATAATTGGCTTTATCATTTCACCCTATCTTTTTATCCTTCTTGGTGCAAAAAGTACATATCTAGATATATCATTAGAGTATATGTACACTATTTTACTAGGTACAATATTTTTTATGACAAACTTTGCTCTTAACTCTATACTTATATCAAAAGGGGATACAAAATCTTATAGAAATACCCTTATTTTTGGTTTCTTTGCAAATATGGTTTTAAATCCAATATTTATATATGGACTTTTATTTATCCCTGCTATGGGAATAAAAGGGATAGCACTAGCTACAGTTATAATTCAATTTTTAAACACTATATATATGCTAAAAAAAGTTCTTGAAACAAAGCTAGTACATTTTGAGAAAATAGAGTATTTTATGCCTAATCTTAGAATATACAAACAACTTATAAACCAAGGAATCCCATCAAGTATGAATATGCTTATTATGTCCATTGGTTCAATTATATTGATGTATTTTGTCTCTTTATATGGAGTAAAAGCTGTTGCAGGATATGGCGTTGGATTTAGAGTAGAACAACTAATGCTTTTACCTGCTCTTGGGCTTAGTTCTGCTGTATTATCAATAGTTTCAAACAATTTTGGTGCTAAAAAATATGATAGGGTTCAAGAGACTTTAACTACTGCATTAAAATATGGTTTTTATATCTCAACCTTTGGAATTATCTTTTTATATATCTTTGGAAAACTTATCATCTCTCAATTTGATGCAGACTTAGAGGTTATAAAGTATGGCTTTGATTATTTGGTTATAGAGGTTTGGATATTTTATGCTTATGTGATTTTATTTATTTGTGTTTCAACACTTCAAGCAATAAAAAAACCTAAAATGATTTTATATATAGCTTTATATAGACAAATCATAGC
>QKDL01000063.1 GCA_003252105.1 Arcobacter sp. | reverse complement strand
GTTATTAAACTCATTGCAAAATCATTACCATTTGCTTTTTCAAGAGCAGGTATATAATTTGGAAGTTTTCCTTTCTTAAACAGCGGTTGTACCTCATATTGTATCTCTTCTAAAATAGTTTGATAATCCATAATAACTCCAATTTTCTTTCAATTTTAATCAATAAAAGAGGCTTAAAAGTGTATTTTGACTGAAACTAGTTTTAGAAAAGATTAAGTTTTTAAGTATTTTTAAGATATAATCCGCGAAATTTAATGAAATTAAAAAAGAGACCATATGAGAGATATTAGAAATATTGCCGTTATCGCACACGTTGACCACGGTAAAACAACACTTGTAGATGAGTTACTAAAGCAATCAGGAACTTTTGCAGCTCATACACAAGTTGATGAAAGGGTTATGGATAGCAATGCTATTGAAAAAGAAAGAGGTATTACAATTCTTTCTAAAAATACTGCTATTGATTACGAGGGAGTAAGAATTAACATCATTGACACCCCAGGACACGCCGATTTTGGTGGAGAAGTTGAAAGGGTACTTAAGATGGTAGACTGTGTTCTACTTCTTGTTGATGCTCAAGAGGGTGTAATGCCTCAAACAAAATTTGTTGTAAAAAAAGCTTTATCTTTAGGGCATAGACCAATTGTTGTTGTAAATAAAATTGATAAACCAGCTGCTGAACCAGATAGAGTAGTTGATGAAGTATTTGATCTATTTGCACAAATGGATGCAACAGAGGAACAATTAGAATTCCCTGTTATTTATGCAGCTGCAAGAGATGGTTATGCTAGATTTGAACCAAATGATGGAAATATGGATTTAAAACCATTATTTTCAACAATTTTAGAACACGTTCCGGCTCCAGATGGTGCTGATGAAAATGGTTTACAGCTTCAAGTATTTACACTTGATTACGATAATTTCATTGGAAAAATCGGTATTGCAAGAATTTTTAATGGAACAATTTCTCAAGGTGAAACTGTTTTATTATGTAAAGCAGACGGAGAAAAAGTAAAAGGTAGAGTTAGTAAGCTTATTGGTTTTAAAGGTTTAGAAAGAATCGAAATCAAAACAGCAGGTGCTGGTGATATTTGTGCTGTTGCAGGTTTTGAGACAATTGATGTTGGAGATTCTTTATGTGACCCAGCAAATCCAATGCCACTTGACCCTATGCATATTGAAGAGCCAACTTTATCTGTTACATTTGCAGTAAATGATTCACCACTTGCAGGAACAGAAGGTAAATTTGTAACTTCAAATAAGATTCAAGAGAGACTTGAAGCTGAGATGAACACTAATATTGCTATGAATTATGCACAAATTGGTGAAGGTAAATTTAAAGTAAACGGAAGAGGTGAGCTTCAAATTACAATCTTAGCTGAAAATATGAGAAGAGAAGGTTTTGAGTTCTCTATTGGAAGGCCAGAGGTAATTACAAAAGAGGAAAATGGTGTAACTTATGAACCATTTGAGCACCTTGTAATTGATACACCAGATGAATATTCAGGGACAATCATTGAAAAGCTTGGAAAGAAAAAAGCAAATATGACAAATATGGTTCCTATGGGTGCTGGATTTACAAGATTAGAGTTTGAAATTCCAGCAAGAGGTTTAATTGGTATAAGAACAGAGTTCTTAACAGATACAAAAGGTGAGGGTATTATGAACCACTCCTTTTTAGAGTTTAGACCATATTCTGGAACAGTTGAGACTAGAAAAAATGGGGCACTTGTATCTATGGAAGCTGGGGAAGCTTTAGGGTATTCCATCTTCAATTTACAAGAAAGAGGGATTATGTATATTAAACCTCAAGATAAAGTGTATGTAGGGATGGTTATTGGTGAACATGCAAAATCTAACGATTTAGATGTAAACCCAATTAAAGGTAAGGCACTTACAAACGTAAGAGCAAGTGGTAGTGATGATGCTATTAAGCTTATTCCACCAAGAGTGATGTCATTAGAAAATGCATTAGAGTGGATTGAAGAAGATGAGCTTGTAGAGGTTACTCCACTTACTGTCAGAATTAGAAAAAGAGACCTAGATCCAACAGCTAGAAAAAGAGCAGCAAAAAAGGCTAAATTCGCCGATTAAAATTTAGTAAAATAAATTTTATATAAGGGGAAAGAGCTTTTGGCTCTTTTCCCTTTTTTTATGTCCAGATTTTGGGAAATTAAACTTAAGGAAAAAAATTGATGTCCGACGATGTTAGTAAGAGGATAAACAAAAAAAATTTAAAACACAAAATTAAAAAATAGGAGAGAATATTTTTTCTCCTATTTATAAGGAGAAAAAAATGAACAATATCAATACAAATATAAATGATTATTTAATAGTAATTTTAATACATTTCATAACAATTGTTACAAGCTTTTTAATTGTAACAAATTAAAGTCCTTTGTTTATTGTATATAATATACTAAAACTGTATATTAAATAAACACTAATCTTAATATTATTTATGACGTTTTTATATAAATAGTAATAAAATGAGTAAGATTATCTTGGAGGTGTATATTGGCAGATGATAGAAAGGTTGTTATGGAGACTTTTTGGGATATTTTTTCTAATCAAGATAGACAAAAAGTAAAAGAATTTAAAAAATATATGGATAAGTTTGCAGTAAACTTTAATCTATATAAAGATGGGAATTTTATTGAAAGATCTTTACCTTTTGATGTGATTCCAAGAATTATGACCTCTAAAGAGTATGAAAAATTGGAAAAGGGTTTAAGTCAAAGGATAAAGGCTTTAAACCTTTTTTTAGAAGATTTATATACTGATAAAAAAATAGTAAAACAAAAAATTGTACCTGAAGAGTTTATATACCAAGCAAAGGGTTATTTAAAAGAACTGCAAGGTTTTTCCCCATCTAAAAAATTAAGAACACATATAAATGGTATAGATTTGGTAAAAGATAGTGTTTCAGATGATTGGATTATCTTAGAAGATAACTTAAGGGTACCTAGTGGAGCAAGTTATCCACTATCAATTAGAAATACTTTTAGAAAAATTTATCCAGATTTTTTTGAAAAAATGGATATTAAACCAATTAAAGATTATGCAACTATATTAAAAGAATCAATGAATTATGTAAATTGTGAAGGTATAAATGTAGTTTTAACTCCTGGAAGGTTTAACTCTGCATATTATGAACACGCATATTTAGCTGATATTACAGGTTCTATACTTGTAAGAAATAGTGAACTTGTAGTTGAAAATAAGATATTATATTTTAAAAACTACAATGGTAAAAAAGTAAAAGTTGGTTCAGTTTATAGAAGACTTGATGATGAGTTTTTAGATCCAAAATTTTTCAATGAAGAGAGTCTAATAGGTGTTCCAGGTATCATGGAAGCATATTTAGCTGGTAATGTAGCTATTATGAATGCTCCAGGAAATGGTGTAGCTGATGATAAAGGTATTTACTATTTTGTTCCTCAGATGATTAAATATTATCTAAATGAAGAACCAATATTAAAAAATGCTCCTACATATTTGCCTTATTTTGAAAAAGACAAAAAATATATTTTTGATAATATTGACAAGTTAGTTATCAAAGATGTTGCAGAAGCTGGTGGTTATGGAGTAATGTTTGGACATGCCATGTCAAAACTTCAATTACAAGATTTAAAAACAATCATAGAAGCAAATCCAAGAAGATTTATCGCTCAAGAGTTAATAGAATTTTATGATGAAGATTGTTTGATAAATGATGAAATAGTAGAAAGAAAAGCAGACTTTAGAGCATATGTAATTATGGCAGAAGAACCAAAAGTATGGAGTTGTGGACTTACAAGGTATGCAATTGAAGCTGGTAATTATTTAGTAAATTCTTCTCAAGGTGGAGGATTTAAAGATACATGGGTTGTGGAGGCTTAAGATGGAACAATTATTAACAGCAAATGTAGCAAATAATATTTATTGGCTTGGAAGATATTTAGAAAGAATAGAATCAACTCTAATGGAGATAGTTAATACTTTTGATGAGATTATAGATGTTGATAAATCAGCTGGTAAAAAACTTTTTAAAAGATTGGAAATAGATATCAAATATAAAAATGCAAATGAATTTTTATATGAAGCAACTTTTGGTGAGCATGAATCAAATATCTACACATTGATAAGTTATGTTAGAGAAAATGCCATTATTTCAAGAGCATATATAGATACAAATGCTTTTGGTTCAATAATAGAAGTTTCAGAGCTTTTAAAACAAGCTAATAATGACCAAATTAATATCGATTGTGCATTTATTGAAAAATTATCTTCAAGAATTAGTGAGGTTTGGGGTGAACTGACAAGAAAACAAGAGAGAAATACAAGTGATTATTTTATTAGACTTGGAAAACTTGTTGAAAAAGTTGATTTTCACTTAAGATTAAAAAGAAACAAAACATTCTCACTTGTTATTATGGATGAGATAGATACTATCGTTTTAAGACTTAACCCAAATGCTCAATTTGTGCCACATGGGGAAAGAGAATCTTACGATACTATATTAAACTCAATCAATGGAAAAATAAACAAAATTATAGTTGAGGACGAATGAAAACAACAGAGATTTTCACTTCACAACTTCCTGTTGGGGAGAAATTGTCTATAAAAAGAACTAGGTTTGAACCTTTAAATAAAAAGGGTAAAAATCTTAAAAGAATATCTATAGTTAGTGGAATCCATGGGGATGAATTAGAAGGTCAATTAGTTATTTATCTGCTAGCAAAATGGCTTAATGAAAATATTGAAAAACTAAATGCAATAGTAGATATTTATCCAGCAATTAACCCTTTGGGAATAGACACAATTACACGAAGTTTTCCTGGGTATGATATTGATTTAAATAGAGCTTTTCCAGGAAGTGAAAATGAGTTTTTACCTGGACAAGTAGTTCATGCTTTAGCACAAGATATAAAAGGAAGTGATATTGCTATAGATATACACTCTAGTAATATTTTTCTAAGAGAGATTCCCCAAATTAGAATTAATAAACAGTTCTCTAAGGAGACTTTACCTTTAGCCAAACAGCTTAATTGTGATTTTATATGGATCCATGATGCTGTTACTGTACTAGAAGCCACATTTTCCCATACATTAAATCTATTAGGTACTAAAACTTTAGTTGTTGAGATGGGTGTAGGAATGCGTCTTACAAAAGAGTATGGAGATCAGCTTCTAATAGGAATTTTAAACCTAATGAAAAAACAAAAGATGATTGACTGTACTGAAAAATTTGAGATTAGGAAGCCTTTCAGTTCTGAAAAAGGAGAGGTTTTTTATATCAATGCACCCAAAAGTGGACTTTTTGTACCATCTTTAGACCATTGTGAAATAATAGAAAAAAACCAAAAAATTGGAGAGATTGTTAACCCTCTTACCGGTGAGGTTTTAAGTGAACTTTTTGCTCCAAATGGGGGTATTTTATTTACATTAAGAGAGTATCCAGTTGTTTATGAAGGTTCATTACTAGCAAGAATTTTTGGAGAAAAATGTGAAGAAAATTGAGATTTTAAGAATTGAATCATTAAGTAGAGAACCACTTGTTGTAGAGGGTTTTTTATTTAAAGGTAAAAGTAAAAAAGCTCCAAAAGTTGCTATAGTTGGTGCCATGGAAGGGGAAGGTATTCTTCCTTTGTATTGTGCCTCAAAACTTGTAGATTTTTTTAAAAATAAAATCGATAAAAAGAAGATAAGAGGAGATATTTTAATTATCCCTTCTATAAACCATTATGCTTTTAATACAGCAAAAAGATTTTGGCCACTAGATAATACAAATATCAATATGATGTTTCCTGGTTATGATTTGGGTGAAACAACTCAAAGAATTGCAAAAAAGGTTTTTGATGCTTTGCAAGGTTATGAGTATGGAATAATCTTAGAAAAAAGACATGACCCTGTAAACTGTATCCCTTATATCAAACTTTTCCAAAGTGAGTTTGAAGATTTAAAAGGTGCAAAAAGATTTGGTTTTAAATTTATACACCATAGAAAAATGAAATCAATAGATAGTGTTACTTTACAATATAATTGGCAATTGTGGGGTACAAAAGCATATTCTATTATGTGTCCTACCATAAAACATGTGGATAAAAAAATCTCAAGTCAAATAAATCAAGCCATATTAAGGTTTATGAATAAATCAAAAGTGATTGATTTTTCTATTTTTAATGGTTATGAATCAACTGTAATAAAAACAGCTGAAATTGATGTGATTAAAAGTCCTAAAAGTGGGATATTTATTCCTAAAGAGATACCGGGAAACTATGTAAATAAAAACCAAGTTATCGGGGAGATAATTGATTCTTTGGAGGGGAATGTTTCCCATCAATTTTTATCCCCTTGTGATGGTATGATTACATGTTTTTATAATGATTCATTAATTTATGAAAATGCTGTAGCATTTAGAGTAGCTAAGATTGGTTAGTTTGAACTTGTGATTGTACTTGTTCTTGAGAAATCACCTCTTCTATTTGTTGCACATTAACTCTAACACTAAGTTTACTCTCTCCACTACTTTTTACAACACCTTTAAGTGGAGAGATATCTAAATAATCTCTTCCATATCCTAAAACTATATATTCATGGTTTGGGATTTTATTGTTTGTTGGGTCAAAATCAAGCCAACCAAAGTCAGGGATATAGATAGAGAACCAAGCATGAGATGCATCAGAACCAAAAAGTTTTTCTTCACCTTTTTTAGGATAGGTTTGAATATATCCACTCATATATTTTGTAGGTATTCCAATACTTCTAAGAGCAGAGATTGCAAATTGTGCAAAATCTTGGCAAACCCCTTTTTTCTCTTTAAAAACCTCTTCTATAGGAGTCGTGATATCTGTAAATCCTGATACAAATTTAAAGTCAGTAAATATTCTTTGCATAAACTCATTTGTAGCTTCAAAAACAGACCTGTCATCAATAAAAGATTGTAAGACATAATCTTTTATCTCTTGAGATGGAGTAGGTATTGTATCTGTTTCAAAAAGATATTGAAAAGCTAAAGCATCTTCACTTTTATGTTCTGATAATCTTTGTTTTAGTTGAGCAAAAGTGATTGTTGTTTGTTTTGCATTTTGAATATAGTTTATTATTTCATCTTCTAAAAGTTCAACCTTTGAATGGGAAACAATAGTTAAAGTTTTATGAGCTTCTCTAATTAACATATAGGTATTGTTATTTTCAAAATAATCTATAAATTCATTTGTTTCATAAGGTTTAGGGCTTATTTCAATAGTGTGTTTTAGTACCTTCTGTCTTGGAGAATTTTTTGGAGTAAGTCTTGCAATATTATGACTAAAGGTTACCATTGTAGGATATTTAAATTTTGTTTCGTGAAATATTTCGTATATCATTTTTACTCATTATAATGTGAAAAATAGGTTTTAGTAAGCTCTTCTGATGTTTGAGCTAATAAGCCAGATATTTGTGCCAAGAACTTATCAAGTTCTAGATAAACAAAATCTTCCTCTTGGGTTTCTAATAATTTTTTTGCATTTGTTAATTTCAACATTGAAAAAACTTTAAAAATAGGTTCTTCAAAACTGTCTAGATAGATTGTTGAAGAGCTATTTGGAAGCTCTTTTAAATTTCTTAATAATTGATCTATAATATGAATCAATGATTTAGGGTATTTTGTATTAAAAAGTAAGAATTCTACTACATTTTCTAAACCTAAAGTTGATTTATAGTGTGCTCTATAGGCATTATAACTTTCATAAGAGTTTAACATAGAATCTAAAATATCATACTCTAATAGTTTATCAAGTTTGGTAGTTAGTAATGACCTCATTTTAGAAATTAATAACAATGATACTTCTAATTTACATCCTATATCATAAAGGATTAAACCTTGGTCATTTGAGATACTCTCATCAATTAACTCTTTATATGCAATAAGATAGATTAGTAGTTTATCTAACTCATTTACATGTTCTCTATTTGAAATAACTTTTCTTTTTACATATAAAAACCATGTTTTTTGCATCTTTTCATATACTCTCCAAGCATCCATTGTAAGGAGGTTTTTTATATTTGCATTTATATTACTAAGCATTGAAAGTGTAAAAGATAAAGAACCAACTCTTGTAGAATCTTGGATTATAGAAGTGATTTCGACAATTGGTTTTATCTCTTCTTCCTCTTCTAAAAATCCTGGATAAGTCATAGTTAGATGAGTTAAACAGATATTTAAGATTTGGGTACTTGATTTTGATAGGTTTCTATCTTCATATCTATTTAGATTCAATAAACTTTTAAGATTGAATCTTAACATTCTTGTTGTGATAATTGCTCTATTTAAATATCTTCCAAGCCAAAAAAGGTTTTCAGCTCGTTTTGTAGAGATGTTTTCCAATCTTGTATCTAAAAACTCTTTTTGTCTTGTAATACTGCTAAAAACCTCTTCTTCATTTTTTCCTAATATCCATAAATCTTTACTTGTTCCCCCTTTTTGATTAGAAACAACTAAAGAGTCTTTTTTATTTGATACTCGAACTAAACCACTTGGCATCACTTCATAGTTTTCATCTTTTAAATAAGAAAAAGCTCTAATTACAGCATTTCTAGGTTCTATTTTATTTGACGAATATGAAGGAACAGTAGAAAAATCAATAATCTCTTGACCAACATAAAAAGATGGAGATAGAAATATTTTTTTTATCAATTTATTTTTATCTTCTTGACTTAATTGGTTACCAAAATAAACCTCTATTTTTTCTGTTCTATCAATCTTTTTAATAATCAATTTATCAATATTTTCAATTACAAAATCTAACTCTTTTTTTTGTCCACACCACCAAGTAGCTATTTGTGGCAAAATTAAATCTTCATCCAAAAAGAATTTGGCGATATTTTTCATAAAGGGGTTTAATCCTACATTTTCTAATATACCTATACCTATTGGATTTATCATTGATAAGTTATCATTTCTAAGCGTGTTTACAAGACCTGCTACACCTAGATATGAAGTATTCTGTAACTCTAAAGGATCACAAAATTGAGAATCAACACGCCTTATCATAGTATCAACTTTTTTTAAACCACTTAGTGTTTTAAGCCACAATTGATTATTTTTAGTAAGTAAATCTTCCCCTTGAACTAAAGTAAGATTTAAAAATGAGCTTAAATATGAATGTTCAAAATAGGTTTCATTGTGAGGTCCGGGTGTTAATAAAACTATAAGAGGGTCTTCACTTTTTTTACTTGCAAGTTTTACAAGCATTTGTTTATACCCTTCTATAAAACCTGCAATTTTTCTAAGTTCAACTTTTGGATAAAGGTCCGTTAAAATAGAATTCATAGTAAGACGATTCTCTATGGCATATCCAAGACCCGATGGAGATTGTGTTCTATCATTTATAACCCAAAACTTACCATCAGGCCCTCTACTTATATCTGTAGCATAAAATCTCATAGTATAGTAATCTTTATTTTTAAAGTTAAATACTTCAGGTAAAAAACTTTTATGTGCAAATATAATTTCAGCTGGGATAATCCCCTCTTTGATTAGACGTTGTTCTGTGTATAAATCTTTGAAAATAAGATTTAAAAGTTTTGCTCTTTGATTAAGCCCTTTTGTAACCTCTTCCCACTCTTGCGAACTTAATACAAAAGGGATAGGGTCAAGATTCCATCTTCTATTACTTCCTTCTGGATCGTTGTAAACATTGTATGTTACTCCGTTGTCCTCTAATCTCCAATCAATCTCTGTTTGTTTTTGTTCAAGTTTTTCTAATCCTGCATTTTCTAAAGATTGTTTTATCTCTTTCCAATGCTCTTTAACATTACACTGCTTATCAAACATCTCATCAAAAGATGAATCTAGTTTACAAGTATCAAAAATATCCATCTAGTGCTTCATCCATCTTTGTCTTAAATCTAAGGTATGAGGGTATTCTTTATTTTTTGGCATTTTATGGAAATATAGTTTTTCCAATCCTCTTTTTTCAACAATAGCTCTTTTTGCTCCATTTGCAAAAATAGTATTTTTTGATGAACTTACAATAGGGTCAAAATCCACAACCTCACCTTGAGAGTGGTTAAAATCCCAATATCTGTTTATTCTTCTTGATTCTGCTTCATATGAATTTACAGGGAAACTATCATAGCTTCTTCCCCCTGGATGGGAAACAAAATAGTTAAACCCTCCAATTGAACGGTTGTTCCATTTATCAATTATATCAAATGTTAATGGTGTATCAACTCCTATTGTTGGGTGAAGTGCTGACCAAGGTTGCCATGCTTTATATCTAACACCACTTACATACTCCCCTTCAATATTTGTTTTAGAAAGAGGAATTTGTACTCCATTACAAGCTAAAGTATATCTCTCTTCATTGAAGTTTTCAATTTTTATTTGAAGTCTTTCAACAGAAGAATCAACATATCTTGCAGTTCCTTGTGAACTTGATTCTTCACCTAATACATTCCATGGTTCAATCGCAGCTCGTATCTCTACATTCATATTTTCGATTGTTGTCATACCATATAATGGAAATCTAAACTCAAAAAATGGGTCAAACCAATCAAGTTTAAACTCATAACCATTGTCATTTAAAAAGTCAACTACCTCTTTAATATCTTGTTTTACATAATATTCAAGTAAAAATTTATCATGAAGTCTTGATCCCCAACGTACAAGTTTATGTTTATATGGGTTTCTCCAAAAACATGATACTAAAGCTCTAACTAGAAGCATTTGTAAAAGTGCCATATGCGAATGTGGTGGCATATCAAAAGCACGTAACTCTAAAATACCAAGTCTTCCAGAACTACTATCAGGAGAATATAGTTTGTCTATACAAAATTCACTTCTGTGCGTGTTTCCTGTGATATCTGTTAGCATATGTCTAAACAGTCTATCTGTTAGCCAAAAAGGAACATCTCCATCTTCCGGAATTTGAGAAAAAGCAATCTCCAATTCATACAGATTTTCCATTCTCCCTTCATCTACTCTAGGAGCTTGTGAAGTGGGACCTATAAAGGCTCCACTAAATAGATATGAAAGTCCTGGGTGATGTTGCCAAAAAGTGATAAGACTTCTTAATAGATTTGGGTTTCTAAGAAGTGGAGAATCACTAGGAGTTGAAGCACCTATTGTAACATGGTTACCACCACCTGTTCCTGTGTGTCTTCCATCTACCATAAATTTTTCAGTTCCAAGTCTACAAACTCTAGCATCTTCATAAAGTTTTAGTAAGTTGTCACTTAACTCTTGCCATGATGAAGCTGGTTGGATATTTACTTCAATTACACCTGGATCTGGAGTTACTTTTATTCTATCTGTTCTATTATCTTCTGGTGGTTCATAACCTTCTATAATAACAGCTAAATTTAACATTTTAGCTGTTTGTTCGATTGATGCAATTAGGTCTAAAAATGCCTCAGTATTCTCAAGTGGTGGTAAGAATATGCAAAGTTTTCCATCTCTTATTTCTGTACTAATAGCTGTTCTTACAAATACATTGTAACTATTTTGTTGTGTCGTATTTGAACTTATCTCTTGAGCTCTTTTTTCTACAGGAGAGATATAATCTCCTAAAGCAGGATAAGAAGCAAATAAATCAGGTTCAAAACTCTTTTCAATCTCAATATGTGGTTTTACAATCAATGATTCTAAAGGGAGTCTAAGCCCTAATGGAGAGTTACCAGCACCTAAGAAAAGGTAACCTCTTCTAAATTCCCATTTTGATGTAATCCATTTAGTTCTACCAAAGTTTATAGGTAAAATATAACCCACTTCACTATTTAGTCCTTGTTGAAGTTTTTGAGCTATTGTACGTCTTTCTAATGGGTCTTTTAAATCACACTTCATAGGATCAATATCCAATGGAAGTTCAAACTCTTTCATAATATAATAAACAGGGTCTTCGAAAGCTGGAACTATATTTTCATCACTTACACCCAATACTAAAGCTAAAGTAGATAAAAACTTTTTGGCATCTTCTGTTGTATATGGATAAGTTTCATTTTTATTTGCTAAAAGATTTGTATCTTTCCAAACTGCTTGTCCATCTTTTCTCCAATAAATAGTTGTTTGCCATCTTGGAAGTGGCTCACCTGGATACCATTTACCCTGAGCGTGATGAAGAAGTCCACCATTTGTAGTTGATTTTAAAATTCTTCTTGATAGATTATTTGCTAACTCTCTTTTATGTGCTCCATCAGCTTTTGTATTCCATTGGTCTGATTCCATATCATCAATAGATACAAAAGTTGGTTCACCACCCATAGTAAGTCTCACATCATTTGCAACTAAATCTTCATCTACTTTAAAGCCAAGTTCATATATCTCTTTCCATTGCTCCTCTTTATATGGTTTTGTAACCCTTGGAGATTCAAAGATTCTTGTAACTTTGTTTTCATAGTGAAATTTAGTTTCACATGGATCCATCAAACCTTCAATAGCGTGTGCACTGCTATAGTTTGGTGTACATGCAAGAGGGATATGTCCTTCTCCTGCAAATAATCCACTTGTACTATCAAGTCCTATCCAACCTGCACCTGGTACATAAACCTCTGTCCAAGCATGTAAATCTGTAAAATCTTCTTCTGGACCACTAGGTCCATCTAAAGATTTTACATCTGCTGTTAGTTGTACTAAATATCCAGATACAAATCTAGCAGCTAGTCCTAAGTGTCTTAACACTTGAACAAAAAGCCAAGCAAAATCTCTACAGCTTCCAAGTTTTTTATCTAAAGTCTCTTTTGGCGTTTGAACACCTGGTTCTAGTCTTACTGTATAGTTTAAAGTATTGTGGATTTTTTGGTTTACTTCAACTAAAAAGTCGATAATAGATTTTTTACTTTTATCAATACTATCTACAAAATCTTGAAGCTCTTTACTATCTTCTTCAATTTCTAAATAAGGAGTTAACTCTTTTTTTAAATCTTTTTTGTAATCAAACGGGAATTCTTTTGCCCCATCTTCTACGAAAAAATCAAATGGATTTATTGTAATCATATCGGCAATAATCTCTACATCCACACTAAAGTGATCTGTTTTTTCAGGAAAAACAAGTCTTGCTAGGTAGTTACCAAAAGGGTCTTGTTGCCAGTTTATAAAGTGACTTTCAGGCTTTATTTTTAGTGAATAGCTTTCAATAGGTGTTCTACTATGAGGTGCTGGTCTAAGTCTTATAATATGTGGAGACATTGAAACTTTTTTATCGTATTTATATTCCGTTTTATGAGAGATTACAACTTTAAGAGCCATTTTTTAATCCTACTTATTTAATTATAGTTGTGATTATACAAAAATATAAAGCTTATTTAGTTGAAACTTTTTTGTTTTTTCTTAATTTTATCAAGAACTTAATAGAGAAAATATTTATAAAAATTATAAGATAGTTATATAAATATTTTAAAATTTAAAAATCAGTAATAAATACTTTTTAAAATCAATTTTTTTTATAAAAATTATCTCTTTTTAGCAATATAGTAGTTTATATGCTAATAAAATAATTAATAATAAACTTACGATAAATAGAGATATCTAAGATATTAGATATAAAGAAATTACAAATAATTAGCACTAAATATTGACAAGTGCTAAAAATATTGTTATAATTTCGTTAACTTGATAGGGAAAACCTCAAGAAATATATTAAAAGGAGTTAAAAATGTTATTAACAAGATTTGATCCATTTAAACAAATGAGAGAGTTAGAAAAAAGTTTTTATAATTATCCAACTTCGAATGAAGGTGTAAATGCTTTTGTCCCTGTTGTAAATACTAGAGAGGGAGAATCAGCATTTCATATTGATGTGGATTTACCAGGTGTTAAAAAAGAGGATATAAAAGTTGATATAAATAAAAACGTTTTAACAATCTCTGGGGAAAGAAATCTAAAAGAGGAAGTCAAAGAGGAAGATTACTATAAAGTTGAAACTTCATTTGGTAAGTTTTCAAGAAGCTTTACCTTACCAGATAATATAGATACAGAAAATATAGAAGCAAGAAGTGACAATGGAGTTTTAGAAGTAATTATCCCAAAACTAGATGAAGCAAAAAACAAAAAAACAATAGAGATTAAATAGAAGGAGTTTTTCTTACTCCTTCTAATCAAGGAGGTAAATATTGAAAACCATTCAAAAAAGAAATAATGAATATTTTATCACTATGACAATTTCAATTTTTTGTATTGTTGTTGCACTTATTAATATGCCCCATTAAAATTTAATTTTATTTTTTAAAGAAAAAAATCCTAAACTCAAACCACTAAAGCGCATAATCTTTGCTAACTCTTTCCATTGTTTTTTTTCATAGCAGGGGTTGGGGCATTTTCTACATCTTGGTTTTATTTCGTGGGGGCATTCTTGTAGTTTTTGGATAGAGTAGTTTATCTTTTCTAAACACTCTTCACATAGGTTTAAATCTAATGATATATTTACCCCTTTATATATATAGGTAGTTGAAGTTTTTATTTGATTGATATGTTTTTTAGAACAATAATGC
>QKDL01000018.1 GCA_003252105.1 Arcobacter sp. | reverse complement strand
AAAATGGTTTAGATTTAAATTTAGATAATTTAGTAATAGATATAAATAAACTATCAACTATAGAACAATCACTTCTAATTGATAAAATAAAACTTCAAACTCCTAATATATCTTTTTTGAATAAAAATGCAAATACAAGAGTAGAATCAAAAAATATAGATTTTAATATCAATAATATCTCATATGATAACAATAAACTTAAAATAGTAAGCTCAAATATAAATAAACCTTTGATTGATGTTTATTTGAATAAATCTACAAAAGAGATAAAAAAAGAAGAAGTTGCAACTTCTACTAAAACAACTTCCACAAATAAAGGTGATTTTTCATTTGAAATAGGTCCTATAAAAATAATTGATGGAAAAATGAAATTTGAAGATAAAAACTTGGCAGTACCTTTTAAAACTGAAGTTTCAGAACTAAAAGGAGAGTTTTCAAATATTAATTCAACAAATGATAAACCTACAAAACTAAATCTTGAAGGAAGAGTTGATGAATATGGTTATAGTAAGATAACTGGTATTGTAGATATAAATGATATTAAACTTTTAACAGATACAAATATACTATTTAAAAATATTGCTATTAAAAACTTCACACCATATTCTGGAAAATTTGTAGGAAGAGAGCTTGATAATGGTAAATTGAATTTAGATTTAAAATACAATATAAAAAAATCAAATCTAAATGCCAAAAACTCTATTATGATAAGTAAAATAAAACTTGGAAAAAATATTGAGAGTCCTGATGCTACAATACTTCCATTAGAATTAGCTATTGCCCTACTTGAAGACTCAAAAGGTGATATAAATATTAATCTACCTGTAACAGGAAATATAGATGATCCAAAGTTTTCTTTAGCTCCAATTATATGGAAAGGATTTATAAACTTGATATTAAAAGCTGTAGCTTCACCTTTTTCTATTCTTGGTTCTATATTTAATTTTGATAAAGAAAAATTAAAAGCTATTCAGTTTGAATATGGTAAAAGTACAATTCTTCCTTCAGAAAAAGAATCTTTAGATATCTTAGCAAAAGTTTTAAAAGAGAAACAAAAATTAGCTATAAAAATTGAACCAGTTTATGATTTTAAAAAGGATAAATTAGCTTTACAAAAATCTGTACTTGATGAAAAAATAAAACCACAAGCAGATACAAAAGAGTATCTATCAAAATTAGAAAACTTATATATCCAACAGATAAATCCATCTTTATCAAATGAAAAAGAAAAATTTTCACAAAAAAATGATGAGGGAAAAACAGTTTTCAATGAAGAAACATATCTTGAGTTTTTACAAAATTCTCTGGCTTCTAAAATTGAAATAAAAGATGAAGAAGTAAATAAACTAATCAAAGAAAGAATTGAAAATATTAAAACATACCTAATAAAAGAGAAAAAATTAAGCACTGATTCATTAAAAATTGAAAAAGAAAAAGAGATAGATAATAAAAATAAAAAATGGCTAGATTTTAAAATAAACGTAACTACAAAATAGTATAATTATAATATTTAATTATAATTTTACTATTTAATTTTCTTATAATAAAACTACTGATATTATTCCATAAAGTTATAATACTAATAACAATAAGTAATGGAAAATAATCATGAATAAACTATATTATATTTTATTGAGTGCAATTGTAATATTTTTTGCCTATGGAGTTTTGACAAAAAAAGATACAAATCCTATAAAAGAGGAGAAAAGAATCCCTTGTCAAAAATATACTGTAACATTTGAAAAGATTACTAATCACAAGAAAACAAATGAAGCAATAAACTATTTGCAAACAGGGAATTACACAATTTCATCAAGAATAGAACAATCTAAATATATGAAATCTAAAATATTAAACTATATTAGCCCTCAAAAAGCAGATAACATCTTAGAAACTATACTTGCAAAATATAAAACTAAAACAACAAACTTAGATAAAAAACTATTAATTGATTATTATATTTTGGAAAATGACAAAGAAGATAAAGGCAAAAAAGGAACAAAGTGCAAACTTTATGCTGGATATTTGGTCTTTGAGTTTAAATTAGACAATGAATTAATTTATAAAATACAAACAGATTATATGAAAGATGATACAACAGATATACCTGAAAGAATCAATTGTGTAATCAAATCATTTATATCACTAAAAAAGGAGTAATAAGAGTGAAACAAAAAGTATTTAAAGAGAAGTATCATATTTTTGAAATAGAATATGAAAAAAATGAATTGGTATATAAAAATACAAATGAGATTATTTCAGCATTAAAAAATAAAATCGATGAAAATGAGATAATAGCATATATAGCAACATTTGATCAATATAATCATACTTTAAATATCAAAGGTGAAATAAATCCAAAAATCAAAGATGCAAAAAATATAGTATTTTGTTTCGGACGTGAGATTCCAACACCAGAAGTATTAGCAGTACGTCCAAGAAGTATAGGTGTAGTTGAACTTGAAAATAGTTTTGTAGTAAACTTTTTAGAAGCACCAAATGAACAAGCAAATATTGCAATGGAAAATATAATCAAATCTTTAAAAAAGTAAGGTATTTTAAACCTTACTTTAAAGTTTTATAATCTTTGCTCCAAAGCCACCTTGACTTGGATGAGCATCACTATAACCTTTTACTTTTGGATGAGAATCTAAAAACTTTTTAACTGCATATGAAAGTTTTCCTGTACCAATTCCATGATAAACTAAAACTTCATCAAACCCTGCAACTAATGCATCTGATAAAAATTTATCAAGATTTTCGATAGCTTCATCTGCTCTTTGTCCATGTAAATCTAAACTTACATGTCCAGAATCTGGTTTTTGTACATTTACTGTAGCTTTTGGTTGAGTTTTTATTTTAGGTGGATTTCCACTTCTTTGTAAATCTGCTAATAAAACTTGAACCTTCATCCCCATATCATTTTCAATAAATGCTTTTTTACCTTTGATAGAGATAAGTGTACCTTTTGTATTTCTATATTTTACCCTATCCCCTACTTTTAAATCCTCAACTACATCTTGAACTTTTTCAGTTTTTATAGATTTTACTTTTTCATGGGCAACATTTAGATGTTGATGCCCCTCTTTAGAGATTTTTGCTTTTATTGCTTTTTTTGCTTCATCTCTTGCATCTTTATACTCTTTATGAAGTTTTGATTTTTCTGAATAGATATGATTATCTAGAGACTCTTTTGTCTCTTTTAGATTTCTGTTTAATCTTTCATATTCACTAATCTCTTCTTGAAGTTTAGCAATTTTTGTTTTGTATTCAATTTCTAAAGCACTACTTCTTTCAATTAGTTCATTTAATCTATCTTTATCCTCTCCATAAACCTCTTTTGCTTTTTTAACTACATTGTGAGGAATTCCATATCGATATGCTGTTTCAAAAGCATATGATTTTCCAATAGTACCTTGTAAAAACTCATATGTAGGTTTTCTATTTTCTTCATCATAAAGTGCAGCTATAAGTTCAACCTCTTCATTTGCAGCCATAAGTGCAGCAAGTCTTTTATGGTGAGTTGTTATGATTATTTTTATATCTTTTTGTATCAACTCTTCAATTATAACTTTAAATAAACTTGCTGCTTCATCAGAGTCAGTTCCAAGTTCAATCTCATCTACTCCAACTATTGCATTTTTTGAAGAAAATAGTTTAGAAAACTCTACCATACGACCTGCAAAAGTTGAGATATCATTTTTTACACTTTGAGGGTCATCTAGTACAGCATTTATCTCTTTAAATGAACCAACACATGTATCTTGATGAGCAAAATAAGGTATAAGATATTTTGACATTAAAACTGCACTTAAAATAGACTTTAACATCATAGTTTTACCACCAGCATTTACCCCAGTAATCATAACAACTGATTTAGAAAAATCTATTGTAACTGGTTTTGCATCATGCAATGCTGGGTGTCTAAAGTTTACTAATTTATTCTCTTTTTTCTTAGATGGCAAAATAAAGTTTTTATCTCCCATCTTAGCAAAAAACAATCTAGCTTGATAGTGATCAAACCTATCAAACTCTTTATTTATAAACCTTAAAAACATAAGATTTTTTTCAAACAGTGATGAAATTTCTTTACATATTTTAAGTAAAATCTCTTCTTGTTTATTTTGTAAATCACTTAATTTTTGTTTTAACTGACTAACAGAGTGTGGTATTACATAAAAGAATCCTGCATTTGACCTATCTATAACAGATGCTTTTAATACATGATTAAAACCACCTCTAACTAAGATACACTCCTCTTGATTTATATAATGAACTTGTGAATCAACCAAATAAACCCTAACTTTTTGTGAGTTGATTATCTTATAAAGATTTTGTTTTATCTCTTGTTTATTTGAATCAATAGCCTCTTTTATTCGGTCAAAATCCTCATTGACACCAAATTTTATATTTGCTTTATCATCAAAATAATCACAAATTTTTACTATATCTGAAGGGATTATTATCTTATCTATCCATTCTTGAAGTTTTCCTTCAAAATTAAACTTTTTTAGGTATAAAAAATAGTTTATAATCTTCACAAACTCATAGATTTCATAAACTCTTAAAACACCTTGTTTTTGAATATGTAGTAAAGCTGTATCTAAATCTTCCAAGTTTGGAGGTTGTTTAATATTAAATTTTTCTAATTCATTTATAAGTCTAAAATGAAGATTTATATCACCTTCTAAAATAACCGATTTTTCTCTAGCTAATAGTTTAGAGAAAGAATCTATATAATCTTGTAAATCTAATTTTTTAAATATCTCTTGCATTTGGCAATTGTATCAAAAAGAGGTATAAATTTTCTATAATCTAATAGTTTTTTACTTATATTTTTTTTAATTAATATTGCTTTGAAAAGCTTTTTGCTACTATTAGCTCTAAAAAGATAAAAATAGGAATATTTATGATTGAAAAAGAGGGAACAATTTTATCAGTTAGAAAAGATTTAAAAGTTTTTGACTGTACTATTAGAGATGGAGGATTAGTAAATAACTACCATTTTTCTGATGAATTTGTAAAAGCTCACTATGAGATGTGTGTTGCAGCTGGTATTGATTATATGGAGATTGGGAAAAATGTATCTCCTACAGTTATGAGTGAAGATGAATATGGTTGTTGGAATTTCTGTAAAGAGGAAGATATTAGAAGAATTGTTGGTGAAAATAATACTGATTTAAAAATTGCTGTTATGGCTGATGTTGGAAGAACTTTAAAAGAAGAGATTATTCCAAAAGAGGAAAGTGTTGTAGATATGATTAGAGTTGCAACATATATACATCAACTTCCAGAAGCAATTGAACTTATTGAAGACTTCCATGCAAAAGGTTATGAAACAACTTGTAATATTATGGCTATTTCAAAATCATTTGATAATGAATTAAATGAAGTGTTAGATCAATTAAGTAAAACAAATGTAGATATCATTTATATCGCTGATAGTTTTGGTTCTTTCTACCCAGAACAAATCAATAAACTAACAGACAAATACCTAACAGTTGCAAAAGCATGTGGTAAAAAAGTTGGTATCCATGCACACAACAACCTACAATTAGCATATGCCAATACTCTAGAAGCTATGATTTATGGTACAAGTTATTTAGATGTAACTGTGTCAGGATTAGGAAGAGGAGCTGGAAATTGTCCTATGGAATTATTAGTAAGTTTTCTAAAAAATCCAAAATACCATTTATTACCTGTTTTAAAATTTATTGAAGAATATATTGTTCCTCTTGAAAAAGAATTAGATTGGGGATATTCAGTTCCATATATGATAACTGGACATTTAAATGAACACCCAAGACCTGCTATGAAAGCAAGAGATGAAGGTGACACAAAATATGTTAACTTTTATAATAAATTAACAGAAGAGTATAGTTAGAATCTAACTATACTCAAAACTTAAATAAAATACTGCCAATATACTAAAGCTATTAAAGTAATAAAACTAATACCTAAAATATTAAATATAAAACCATATTTAGCCATATCTTTTACTTTTACTGCCCCACTTCCCATTGCAATTGCATTTGGTGGAGTTGCTATTGGAAGCATAAAAGCGTATGAAGCACAAATAGTAGATACAAGTAAAATAAGTGTGATATCTATTTGAACTGTTTCTGCCAAAGAATAAATTATTGGCAGTGCTATTGAGATTAATGCCGTGTTTGAAGTAACTTCTGTGGTAAAAGTTATAAGTGAAGCTACTAATAAGATTAAAAGCAGTGTAGGTAATTGTGATAAGGACAATAAATAACTTGCAACTTCAGATGCTAAACCAGTTGAAGAAAAGGCATTTGCTATAGTAAAACCTGCACCAAAAAGAAAGATTATCTCATATGGTATCTTTTTTGTATCTTCCCAAGTTAAAAAACCTATTTTAGGAACAAACATCAGAAGACCAAAACCTAACAATATACCTTTTTCATTTAATCCCAGTCCAGAATAAAAAGGTTCTATTTTAGAATTTGCAAAAAGTAAAACTATTAAAGCAACTAAAATATAAAGTAATCTTTTTCTATCACCATTTAGATGTTCTCTACTTTCCAAATGTTCATCAAATTTTAAATCTTGTGCCCCAATTGATAAAATAAATGGAACTACAAATAACATAATAGCAGCCAATGGTGCTGTTAAAAATATCCACTTTACAAATGGAATTGCTTCAATTCCATGTTGCTCCATAAACCCAAGAAGTATTAGATTTGGTGGTGTACCAATAGGAGTTATAATACCACCAATACTTGCACCATAAGCAATAGCTAAAGCAAGTCTAACTTTTAGTTTATTATCATTTGTTAAAAACATTGCTACAGGAAGAAGAAGTAAAGCTGTAGTTGTATTTGATATCAATGAACTTAAAAAAGCTGATGTTATGGCTAAAGAAAAAATAACACCTCTAACTGTTTTAGGAAAAACTGTTAATAATTTACCTGAAATATATTTATGTAGATTTGTTTTTTCTGTTGCAACAGCAATCATAAATCCACCTAAAAAAAGAAATATAATTGAGTTTGAATAGTTTGCTACTGCCTGTTTAGTTGTAATAATATCAAAACTTGGAAAAAGTATAATTGGCAACAACGAAACAACACCTAAAGGTAAGCCTTCATTTGTCCATAATGCCACTAAAAAAACAATCAAACCTATCAATATTGAGTGTGCAACTGAAAATGCTAAAGTTGAAATAAAAAAACCTATTAAACCTAATATTATAGAAATAGCTATCTTTTTCATAAATTACTAACTTATTTTTTCTTTGGTCTAAAAGCTTTTATAACTTCTTCATTTGTAACCATAAATGGTCCTTCCATCAAATCAATACAATATGGAATTGCAGGGAAAACCGCATCTAAACACTCTCTAATAGATTTTGGTTTTCCTGGAAGATTTACTATCAAAGAACTTCCTCTTAATCCTGCTGTTTGTCTTGAAAGAATAGCTGTTGGAACAAATTTTAAAGATTCTGCTCTCATCAACTCACCAAATCCTGGCATCATTCTATCACATACAGCCTCAGTTGCTTCTGGAGTCACATCTCTTTTTGCAGGTCCAGTACCACCAGTTGTTACAACTAAACAACAACCTTGATTATCAACTAAATCTTTTAATGTATCTTCTATAGTTTTTTGATCATCTTCAATACATCTATATACTGGTTCCCAAGGTGATGTTAGATAATCATTCATTGTATCTATTATAGCTTTTCCAGATAAATCATCATAAACACCCTGACTAGCTCTATCTGAAGCAGTTACTATTCCAATCTTTGCTTTTTGTTCACTCATAATATATGTCCTTTCTCTTTTAAATAATAAACTGTAGAGTAGTTTTTGAAAAAATCTTTTGCACTATTTGAATCAATTATTTTATCAAGTTCACCTAAGTAAACTTCAATTTTAAGCCCTCTATTTATTAAACTTTGAAGTTTTTCTTCATCCCATTTATAGTTTAACAACTCTTCTAATTGTTCTATAGAACCCATTTTTAAATAATCATTCATATTTAAACTTGTGGGATAAGATACATTTTTTAAAAAGTTGTCACAATAACTATTTGCATCTTTTTTAAAATACATAAGCTGTGTTCTTATAAACTTTGAAGATTGGGTTTGAAAAAAAGCTGGAGAAAATAGTTGTAAAGTATCAACTCTATTTTGAGTATTCATTACATATTCAAAAGCTTTTATAGCTCCATATGAAAACCCACAAACTGTAAAATCAGAGTTTATCATATAGTTTTTGAATAACTCTTTCTCATTTGTTAAACAAAAACCTGAAAAATATTTAGAAGTCATCTAAAGTAATTTCCTCATTTTTTATCATAATCTCTTTCAATCTATTTATCTCATCTGCTTTATTTGATAAATCTGTTCTTAGTTGATTTGAGATATTTTCTATAAGTTCATCCACATCTTTTGCCATCTTATACTCATCAACTATTTTTAAAGCTAACTCGTAAGCTTTATTTATATCTTGTGAATTTATTGCATATTTTTGTTTTTTTATAACCTCTACACCAATAGAACCAGACAAATATCTTTTAATATTTTCTAATAACTCTTCATAAGAAGGATAAACACTATTTATAGTATTAACTCCCTCATCAAATAGTCTTACTTTTTTCTTTGTAATATAAGCTTTACTTGCTTGATAGACTGCTAAAATCTCTTTTTGTATCTCATCTAAAATAAGAGTCTCTTTTTTCCCAAACTCTAATTTATTTTTAGCTAACTCTATATCTTCTATTTTTACAACTTTATCTTCTCTTTTTATCATATTTAATAAAGCTTCATTTATAAGTGTAGCAAGGGCAGCCGAACTAAAACCAGAAGTTTCATGGGCTAATTTATCTAAATCAAACTCATAATGTTTTGACTTTAGATATAACTCTAAGATTTTCTTTCTATCTTCTATATTTGGAAGATTTACAAAAACTCTTCTATCAAATCTTCCTGCTCTTAAAAGTGCCTCATCAAGTACATCAATCTTATTTGTAGCAGCAATTACAATTACTCCTGAATCACCTTCAAAACCATCCATTTGAGTTAAAAGTTCGTTTAGAGTTGATTCCCTTTCATCATTTGTTTTACCACCTCTTTTTTTACCAATAGCATCTATTTCATCTATAAATACAATTGCTGGAGCATTTTGTTTTGCTTTCATAAAAAGTTCTCTTACTTTTTTTGCACCCATACCAACATAGATTTGTACAAAACTTGCCCCACTTTGATAAAAAAATGGTACATCTGCTTCCCCGGCAACAGCTCTTGCTATAAGTGTTTTACCAACACCTGGAGGACCTACTAAAAGTACACCTTTAGGAAGTTTTACTCCATATTTTAAAAATTTACTTGGTTCATTTAAAAACTCTACAATCTCTTCTAATTCACCCTTTACTTCACTAATTCCTGCAATATCATTAAAAGTGATATTTGAAGTTATAGCTGTGATATTTGATGGAGTTTCATCAGATTTTTCTTGAACCGTTTGTAAAGTAGATGAAAATGTAGTTGGCGTGTTTTTATTTAAAATCTCTCTGATTTTTTTTTGTTTTAACTTTGCAAATACAGCAAATGCCAATAAAAACAATAAGAATACTATTCCAAAATAATATGAGTTTGATTGGATATGTTGTCCACTTTTATAAAGTGTATATAAAAAAAGTACCAGCAATATTATTGCTGACATAGCCATAAGTTTAATATTTTTATCTAATTTGTTTTTATCTGAATTTTGCAACATTTTTATCCAACCCTACTTCGTAATCTTCTATAAAAATCCAATCTCCAACTAAATCAGCCTCACTTTCAACCTCTATTTGATTGAAAAACTGATCTAAACCTATATATTTGCCATTTTTATGTGATTCTATTAAAACTTCAAGTGGTTTTGTATTGTTCTTTCTAAAGTTATAATTTTTTTCATCTATGATTTTTGTAAGTTCATTATATCTTAATTTTGCAATATCTCCACGAACTTCATCTTTCATAGTAGCACTAGGAGTTCCATCCCTTTTTGAATAGGTAAAAGCATGTACATGAGTTAAAGGAAACTTGTGTAAGTTATCCATAGCTTCTTTCCATAGTTCATCTGTTTCTCCTGGGTGTCCAACTATAAAGTCAGTTCCCAAAGCATATCCATTTTGACTCAAAAACTCAAAAAGTTCTAAATCAGATAATACTTTGTTTCTTCTATTCATAATCTCAAGCATTTTTTTAGAAGTGTGTTGAAGAGCAATATGAAGATGTTTTGCCATAAATGGTTCATTGATAATCTCTTTGAACTCATCATCAATTTGTATTGGTTCAACACTTCCTAGTCTTACCCTTCTAACACCTTTTATCATTGAGATTTTTTTAAGAAGTTTTGCTAAAGAGGTATGTTGTTTTTTACCATAACTTCCTACATTTGTACCAGTTAAAATAAACTCTCCAAATCCATTTGAAGCTAAAGTTGTGATTTGTTCTAGGATTTTATCCTCTTTATAACTTCTAGCATCCCCTCTTACATAAGGGATAATGCAATATGAACATCTAAAATCACACCCCTCTTGAATTTTGATAAAAGCCCTACTTTTACCAATAAACTCTTCAACTATAGTATCATCAATATGTTCTAAATCCCCTGCGTTAAAAAATCTATCATGATTTTGTAAAAGTTCGTTGATTTTCTCTTTTTCAGAGTGTCCAAAAAGTGAATCTACTTTATTTTCTTTAAATAAACCTTCACCTTTTGTCCAAACACCACATCCAGTAAAAATAACTCTTGGTGGCGTTTCAAATCTATTCAATGAGTTTATATAACCCCTTGCCGTACTATCTGCACTATTTGTAACAGTACAAGAGTTTATCACTACAATGTCTGCTTCTTTTTCATCTTGTGTAACCTCAAAATCTTTTAATCTACTCATCATAACCTGAGTATCAAAAACATTTGTTCTACACCCAAAAGTTTTAAAAAAAACCTTTTGTTTTTTTGTTGAAAATTGCACTAAGTATAAATCCTTTTTTTATCTTTTTATTATTTCATCTTCCAAATCTTTTGGAACTCTTTTTCTTGAAGCACCATAATGGTTATCAGTTTGGTTAATATTGATTTGTTGAGTAGGATAAGCAACTGTGATATCATCCTCTTTCATAAATGCTTCTAATATCTCAGGAGACATTGTACTTCTAAGAACTAATGCTGAGTATGAATTTGTTAAATACCAAGCAGAGATTACTATCCCATGTGGTTCAACAAAAGTATAAACTCTAGGCTCAACCCCTGTAGCTCTAAGTTGATATTTACTTCTCATTTTTGATAACTGTTTTCTTGTAATATCAGTATATCCTTTTGAGTAGTGTTTTAAAATCTCTTTTGCTATATGTTGTGCTTTTTTATAATTTGAATCAAAAGTGATTGTAATATCAATCCCATCCCAAACTGTTCTAAGTCCTGAATGAGTATAGTTTGCAATCATTTCAGAAAATACATAGTTATTTGGTATAAAAAATATTCTTCCTGTTCTTCTATTTACTGTGTATGATGTAAGAGTAATATCTTCTCTAATAGTGATTTTAAACAACGAAATATCAAGGACATCCCCAACTACTTGCTGACCATCTCTTGTAACTTTTATCCTATCTCCCACATGAATAGAACCAGATGTAACTATAACCATCCAACCAAAAATAGACATAAACCAATCTTTTAAAGCAATAGCGATACCAGCAGATGCAAACCCTAAGATTGTTACGACATAAGATACATTGTCAATATAAGAAAAAAGTATCACAATCACAATCAAAAACACAACAATAAAGTTTATAACTTTGTTTGTCATATAGTAGTTTTCATTTTGAGAAAAATACTTTTTAAGTGCCATTTTTATTAAAAAAGTTATAACAAAAAGCACTAAAATTATAAATAAAATATTAAATATTTTTTCAACTTGATTTGAAATTTGAGATTTTGTTTCTAAAATAACCTGCTCAATTTTTCTTGTATAAACCTCTTCTGTTGTAGAAACAATCTCTAAAACCATATTGAAATCTTTTTTCTGTCTATCTAAATAAGAGATTTCATCTTTGATTTCTGGTTTTGGTTCTAAATTATATAACTCTGAATAAGCATAAAGTTTTTCATCTAAAAGATTTACCAACTCATGAATACTTTTTTCAACAGAGATAAATTGTTTTTTATTTGTTTCAAGTTTTTTTATATAAGAAAGTGCATTTATTATCCCAAAAGGGTTTGTAATAGCTTCATATTGTTCAATCTCTGGAGGATTTATCAAACTTCCAATTGGAGAACCTTTATACTCAGAGATTAGTTCAAGCTCATTTTCTTTAATTCTAATTTTATTATTTAGATGGTAAATCTGCTCTTCTGTTCGATTTGTACCTTTTTTAAGATTTTTTTTCAAATCTGTTAATTCAGTAGAAAGTTTTCTATACGCATCATAATTACTATATCTTTTTAAAAGAATATTATCTTTTAATCTTGCATCTAAATCTTCAATTCTCTTTTTCAAATCATTTATTTGAGTCTCTTTTACAATTCTTTTTTGCTCTTCAATTTTTTCTAGTTCTAGCTCTTGTTCCCTTTGTTTTTCAATTTTTTGTAAATCTTCAAGTTTATTTGAAACAACATTTGCAGGAGTTTTTTCTTGAGCTATTGCAATACTAAAAATAAATATTATTGTAAAAACAATTTTAAAAAAATTTTTCAATTTAAAAACCTTTTAATACGTCTATTACATCTTTTTTTTCTATCTTATCAGTAATTTCACAATCACCAATACCTTTTGGAAGAATAAATTTTATTTTATTATCCAATGATTTTTTATCCAAGAAAAAATGTTCATAGAACTCTTCAACATCTTTAATTTTATACTCAGTTGGTATATTATACTTTTCTAATAAAGCCTTAACTCTAGAAGCTTCATCTTGTGTCATATTTCCAAGTTTTACTGCAAGAGCATTTGCCATAACCATACCAATTCCTACAGCTTCTCCATGCAAATATGTATTATAGTTTGTTTCATTTTCTATAACATGACCAAAAGTATGCCCATAATTTAATGCCGCTCTAAGCCCTTTTTCTTTTTCATCTTGAGATACAACCCATGCTTTTGTTTCAACAGATTTTGCAATAGCTGTTTTTATATTTTCTTCATTTGTTAAATCGTTTTGCTCTAACCATTCAAAAAACTCTTTGTTGAAAGTTACTGCCATTTTAACAATCTCAGCAACCCCTGCACCAAACTCTCTTTTGGGTAAAGTTGTTAAAAAGTAAGGGTCAATGTGTACTGCTATTGGCTGATGAAATGCTCCTATTAGGTTTTTACCAAATTTGTTGTTTATACCTGTTTTTCCACCAACACTTGCATCAACTTGTGAAAGCAATGTTGTAGGGATTTGAACAAAATCGATTCCTCTTTGGTAAATTGAAGCAGCAAATCCAGTCATATCACCAATAACTCCACCACCAAAAGCTATAAGTATAGATTTTCTATCAAGTCTTTTCTCAAAACAGTGCTCTAAAATTGATTCAATTGTTTCCATAGTTTTATATTGTTCCCCATCAGGAATTATTACAATACTAAACTCTTTGGCACTAATTTTTTCTTTTAAATATTCTATATGATATCCACTAACTGTTGGGTTTGTTACAACTACAACTTTTGTATCAAAATATATATCTTTTAATTTATCAATTGTGATATCATAAGTAGTATTATCAGGTAAGGTTATATTTACAATCATTAAAAATCCATTATTTATATTTTGATAGATTTTATCTTAAAATAGTTAAAAAAGTGTTGAATAAATGGGCTTTTAATGGTTGTTTTGTTACTTAAGAATAGCAGCACTTAATATTGAATAATAATTTAAATTTTTAAGAAATAAATTAGTTTAATAATAAATATAAACAAATTTTATAATTTATGGCAAAAATTTTATCACTTACACCTTTTATACACTTCATTTTTATATACTTCTTTAAAATAAAAAGGAGTAAAAATGGAATTTGAAACTGCAGATTTATGTGATGAAAATCAAGACAAAAAATTACAAATACTTTCCCCTGATTTTAAAAATTATGGCGGATTAAAAAAATGTTATGGTCAAATAGTGACAGTTAAGCTAGATAAAAGTAACTGGAGATTACTTGAACTATTAAGAGATGAAAATGGTGAAGGTAAAATTGTTGTTGTTGACAATGCCAAATATTTTTATGGAGTTGTTGGGGATAAGCTAATGACATTTGCAAAAAACAATAACTGGAAAGCAATAATCTTAAATGGATATGTAAGAGATACTGCTCATACACAAAATATAAATGTAGCACTTTATGCTATTGGAACTTGTCCACTTAGAAATTTTGAAAAAACAGAAGGCCAAACAGGTGTTCAACTAAGTTTCGGTGGTGTTACTTTCAATGAAGGTGATTATTTATATGCAGATTGTGATGGGGTTGTAATCAGCAAAGAAAAACTCTTATAAATATTAAAATCAATAAAATATAGATTATATTTGTTTTAATATTTTGAAGAATTGAAAAAGAGAAATTCTCTTTTTACAATTCTGAAT
>QKDL01000019.1 GCA_003252105.1 Arcobacter sp. | reverse complement strand
GTTAAAAATATGTTTTCTAACCATTCTTCCATAAAAAAGTTCAAATAATGCAGAAAGTAATATGAATATAAAAAAAATCAATAATGAGATTTTATCCATCAAATATGTATGAAAAAGAAGTGTAAATAAAGCAATAAAACTTATTAGAGAAGATAAAACTAATATTAGTTTATTTGCATCTATTTGTTTATAAAGTTTTAAAGCAGCCAAATTTACAATAAAAAAGATAAGTAAAAAACTTGCACTTCCGATAATTGCTATTTGTGATAACTCAATACTATTTGCCATAAGTAAACTACATAAAGCAGTGATAATAATACTCAAAGATGGTATTCCATTTTTTTCTTTATTAAAAACTGATGGTAATTCACCTTCAATTGCTAAAATGTATCCTAATCTACCATTCCCATATATTGTGGCATTTATTGCAGAAAAAGTTGCTAGAAGTGCAGCAATAGATACTATAGTAAATCCAATATCACCTAGTGCAGGTTTCGCAGCAATTGCCAAAGCATAATCTTTTGCATCAACTAATTTAGCCTCATCAACAGCACCTATAGTTGTAATTGCAATCAAAAGGTATAAAACAATTACTAACAAAACAGAAATATAAAAAGCTTTTGGAAGATTTGATTTAGGATTTTTTATCTCTTCTGCTGAATTTGCTATAAGTTCAAATCCCTCATAGGCAACAAAAATAATCATACCTGCAACCAAGATAGATAAACCACCATCCCATTTAGCAGGAGACATACGCTCAAAATCAAGATAAGAATAACTTGCAACTATAATCAAAATCAATAACAAAACCTTTATGATTACAACAGCAGTTTCTGATTTACTAACAAAAGACGCACTAAAAAGGTTGATAAATAAAGGTAATAAAATCGCAACTGAGATAAAAATATGATTTAATAAGAAACTTGAACTTCCTAATAAAGCTTGTGCATAAGAAGAGAAAGCAACAGAATATAGGGATATAGTTACTAAATAACTAAGCCATAACATAAAGTTTACACTACCAGATAAATAATTGTGTCCAAAAGCTTCATCAATAAAACTTACAGTTCCACCTCTCGTTTGAAATTTTACAGATAATTTAGCATATGAATATGATGTTAAAAAAGCAACAATCCCTGCAAATAAAAAAGCTATTACAGTAGCTCCATGAGCGAGTGATACAGCTTCTCCTAAAACAGCAAAAATACCACCGCCAACCATACCACCTATACCTATTGAAATTGCACCAAATAGACCAATAGTTCTTTTAGTATCCAAAATATATATCCTTATTTAAAAAAGCATAATCAATTAAATATTCTTAATAAATTTTATATAACTTAATGCTCTTGATGTAAGCTCTTCTGAGTAATCATTGATTTTAAAATGATTAGGACTCCAACCTTTTAAAAAACGTTGAAAATCAGCCCATGCAACTGAAAATAATGGTCTCCATTCCTCTTCTATATCTTCAATATTTATATTAATCTGATAATGTTTTAATGCCATTTCTAATAAGTCAAAATAAGTATCTAATATCCACTCTTCATTTTTTTCACAAACCTCAGGGTCTATTGCACTACTCATAAAATATACTATATCTTTCATACCACAACCATGCCCTACATATTGAAAATCTACAGCTGCACAAGAGGTTCCATTTTGATTAAAACAAAAATTTGCTAACTTTGCATCTCCATGAACAATTGTTTGATATTTAGTGTTTTTTAACATCTCATCTATAGGTTTTGCAAATTGTTTTAATTGTTCATCCTCTAACAAATCAAACTCCTCTGGTCTTGTATCTAAATGCCAATAAGTTCCAATCTTCCAAATAATATCTGTTTTTACATTCATATACTTTGCATGAAAATTTGCTAGCCAATTAAGACAAGATTTTAAATGTGGTTTATATGCATAAGAACTAGTTAAAGGAAACCCAGCAGATGCTAAATCCTCCATAACAATTAAAAACTCATCTTCAGTTTGATAAGATTTAAGACCTTGTGGCATACGACAATTTTCATCAATAGTTTTACAAAAATTTTTATACCAGTTTACTTCAACTTGAAAAGACTTGAGTTTTCTTTGATGGGAGAAATCTGTATTCCAACCTCTTGGATGTTGGTGAAGTTTTGGAAGTTTTACATGTTTTATAATAATACTTTTTTGAGAAAACTTTGCACGTACTAACTCACCATATCCACTCCACAAATTTTGGATAATTTCTACAGATAAAAATCTACCTAGTTTAAATTCATCACCAATTTTTTGATACAAAGGATTAATATACATCTAATAAATTATAAAATAATAGTCTCTTGAGGTTCTGCAAGTAAAAAACCTTGTGAACGGTCAATATTCAACTCTTTTACTTTTTCATGAATAGCTTCATTATGAACATATTCTGCAATAACTATAATATCAAGTTTTTTAGCAAAGTTTACAATTGTTTCTACAACAATTTGAGCATTTTTATCTTTATCAAGGTTTTTAATCAAAGAACCATCAATTTTAATATAATCAATATTAAGTTGAAGAAGATACTCAAAATTTGAATATCCTGAACCAAAATCATCTATTGCAATTCTACAACCTAAAGATTTCATCTCATTTATAAAAGATGAAACCTCTTCATAGTTTTCAATCCCTTCAGTTTCTAGAAGTTCAAATACTATTTTTTTACCCACATCGTATTTTTTTATATTATATGAAATATATTCAACAATATTCTCATCTAAAACATCTTCTACTGATAGATTAATTGAAAAATCACAATCTAAATACTGAAAATATTGACAACTTTTTTGAATCATAATTTTTGTTAGTTTAGAATAAAGTTTACTTTTTTTAGCAATCAATAAAAAATGGTAAGGTGTGATTATATTATCATCTTTATCAATTAGACGAATCAAACATTCTGCACTAACAATTATATTTGTTTTATTATCAAATATAGGTTGAAAAAAACTAATTATTTTATTATTTTCAATAGCCCAATTAAGTTTTTTTGTCCATTCCATATTGTTTCTATATTGTTGTTCTACATTTAAAGTTTCATCGTAAAGTAGAAAATCTTTTTTTTGTTTTTTTGCTGATTTTAAAGCAATATCTGCTTTTTCTAAAGCTTCTTGTGCCTGATAGGTTGCACCAACTGTTACCCTTAAAGATAACTCATTTGTTTCATGATGGAAAATTATTTTTTCAATATTTTCAATAAGTTCATGTGCAAACTGTATAAACTCATTTTTAGAAGGTTTTCTTTGAAAAAATAATGCAAACTCATCACCCGATAGATGTATCAATGTAATATCTTTTTCTTGAAGAATGATATCAGCAAGTTTTTTTGAAAAAGAGATTAAAATATTATCTCCTACAGCATGTCCAAAAAAATCATTAACCTCCTTAAAGTCATCTATATTAATTATCAATAAAGCACTATTGTCATAATGACTAATATCATGCAAAAGACTACGTCTATTAGGTAACCCAGTTAAAGCATTTGTATATAATTGTCTACGTAATTCTTGGGTTTTTTCATCTACTTTTTCTTCAAGATATTTATTGATATTTTGTTGCTGTTTTGAGTATTCTGTAATTCTATCTTGCATATTATTTAAAGCACTTGAAATAAATCCAATCTCATTGTTTTGGTTATCAAATGGTATTTTAATATTTTTATCAGGAGAATAACTTCTTAATAATCTTGCAATTTGTCGCAAAGGTGAAAGCAGTTTTTTTACATATAAACTGAAAACTAAAAAAACTATCCCAAATAATAAAAGTACTTTAATTAAAAGACTGGTATATCTATCTATTAGTTCATTATAGTTTTTATTAGAATATGTAAGGATTAACTTCCCTATCTCTTTTTTAGAGTTTGGCTGATAAATTATATCTTCTACAACAAAAGAATCATCAATATTTCTATCAAAATCTTCTGATTTACTTTCATTGATTACAGTATCCCCAGATAATACTTTTATAGCTAAAATGTTAGGATTTGAAACTAATTGTTTTGTTAATTGATCAATTTTATTATTTAGATTTAAATAGATATTTAATGCAATCAAAGGTTCAACAGTATTTAGAACTAACTTTGCTTTTTCAGTTTCTACATTGAAAAATGCCTCTTTGTTTATTTTTTCAAATAGATTAAAAATAAGTAAAATAGAGACTAAAGTTACAATTGTAATTAAAAAAACTATTTTACTTGAAAGAGACTTTGTTTCTTTTCCCATTTTTTAACTCTATACCTACTCTCTTATTTTTTATTATTAAATAAACTTGCATAATACATTTTTAAATTTATATTATTATAGTATTGTTTATCAATTTGATCTGTATAATCTTTTTCAACAAATTGAACCATTTGTAATAGAGCATCAACAAATTCTATTTTTTTAGTTAGTAAAATCTCTTTTTTTAGATATAACACAGTTGATTTTTCAATTACTAATGAAAACATCAAACCTTTTTTAAGGTTGTTAATATCATATGAAAATGAAATTATACCTTTTTCATTTGCAATATTTGCAATCTCTTCAATATGATCACTTAAATTAAGTACATATATCGCAGAGGTATTTGTTTCTAATGAGAAATCTCTAAAATCCACTAAGTTTATCTCATAATCATAAGTATCTAACTGTCCTTTAAAATTTTTATCTATAAAATCTTTAATAGATAATGCTGTCATATAATCTGTTTTATCATAAATTATTGAATAAACTATTTTACCCTCAATAAGCTTCTCTTCAATCTTTTTATCTAAAAGGATAACTTTAGGAAAAATAGAAGCCTGGGCTTTTAGCACTACATCATCGTAGTTATATCCAAAAGCAATATTAATGAGAATTAAATAAAGAAAAATGATTTTTTTCATTTAAAACTCCTTTCTTATACTTACTAAAAAGGTTCTACCCTCTTGGGCATAATCTTCTATGTAGGTATTAGCAGTTGATGGATAAACTACATTTGTATCAAAAATATTTTTTATACTAAATGTAATATCATAATCGTATTTGTGGTTTTTATAATTTAACGTTGCATCCAATGTAGTATATCCTGGTACTTTTTTTCTAGTGTCTTCTAGTATTCTATCTTTTGAACTAACATATTTTAAAATACCACTAAGACTTAAATCATCATCAAGATTATAAATATAATATCCTTTTACTAAATGATGAGCTACATTTGTTAAATCTGTTTCTACACCAGTTGTTTTAACTTTAGAATCACCAGTTACATATGAATAATTTAAATATAATTTATCAGAAGCTGTAATATAACCTGTATATTCAAGTTCCAAACCATATATATCAGTATCTAAAACATTCCTATACATAGGGTCTGTTGCTGAATTATATATTTGATTTTTATTTTGTAAATAAAAAAGATTTGTTTGTAAATATTTATCCATAGAAAACTTTTTTATATATGCTAATTCAAAAGCATCAACCTTTTCTGGTTCTAAATCGGTACTACCAGTCCTTGCAGCATTGTTTGCTGTAAACATCTCTTGCCATGAAGGGTTTCTATGTGCACGACTATATATTGCTTTATATATATTTTCTGAATCTTGCTGATAAACCATAGAGATTCTAGGTTCAAATCCTGCATCTTTGTAAGATGTTTGTTCATAATTAAAACCATAAATAAAACTTAGATTATTTTTATATTGAAATTCATCTTGCAAAGAAAAAATCTGAATATTTCGTTTTGCATTTTCATCAAAAAAAGGAAAAGTATCTGTATAATCAACAAGTGCAACATCACCTGTTGTCCAATTTGATAGTTTTGAAACCATATCTATAGTCTCTTCTCTTATCAATCGATAACCAGTAGTTATTATATGTTGCTCAAATCCACTATAGGTAAGGTAACTTGATTGATATAGTGTTCTTTGTTTTGCTAAGTGTTCTCCATAAATACCATCGGGAAAAGTTACAGGATTAATTATAGTTGCGCCACTATTAATAAATACTGGATAATCCATAAAATTCACACCATCTGGACCTAATTTAGCTTTAGAATCAAATGAGTCATATTTTACTCCAGCTTTTATATCAATATTATAATTACCAAAATCTTTTTCATAACCAAGTTCTAGATAATAGCTTGGTAGTTTTAATCTATCATCATCTTTTGGTAAAGAAAGATTAATACCATATGCACTACCTTGTGAATGTTCAAGTATTCGACCTTTTAAAGAAAAATCTTCATATTTTAGGTTAAGTCCCAAAGAGTAATCTTTTAACCAAACAGGAGCATCACCTGTTTGAGATAAACCTGTATTATCATATAACCCTGGAATACTCATAGAACCTTGCGAATAACCATCTGGACCTGCATAAAGACTTTTATTATCTTGTTGATAATAAAAATCTACCATTGCATCAAGTTTTTCTGTTTTAAATTTTTTTATAAAACCACCCATTCTATAATCATATGAACCATATTTAAAAATCAATTTATCTTTTGACTCAAAACCTTTAAAATCTTCAGCATATGTAATTATATTTATTGAACCAGCATAAGCATTTACGCCATTTGTCTTACTTCCAGGTCCTCTTACCACTTCTATTCTTTTTATCAACTCAATTGGCATAACAAGATATTCAGAATAAGCATCAAAGAAAAGGTTGTTAACTAAAACATCATCAATAAAAAGTTTTGTTTGACCATAAGCTAGAGAATTAGAACCACGAAAAATAGAGGTTTGATTATTGAAATTATCAGTAGTCATATCAACTCCAGGCACAAGAGTAAGAGCTTCTTTTAGATTTGATATACCTAATTTTTCTAATTCTTTACCTTGAAAAACAGAGATTATATATGGTTGATACTGTTCATTTTGTTTTGTTATTGTTGCAACACTATTAAATCTATCCATATCGTTAGTAATGGAGTTTAAAATAGAATTGCTTTGAGCATTTAAACTTGTTGAACTAATAAAAAAAACTAAGACAGAAGTAAAAAGATTCCAAAAAAACTTATGATTCAAACTACATCTCCATAAATTTATAACTATAATTCTTCAATTAACATGTATAATAAGTAAATTAATAATTATTTTAGCATATATAAACTGTTCTATGCTTGAATTATCTTAAATAAAAAATAATATTTTACATTTAATATAATTTTTATATAATTACACTTTGTGGGTTAAAGTTCTTATCTAGATGTAATTGAGAAACTTTTTTATTTGTATTCCAGCATTTTTCAAGCTGTGGATTTTGTTCTTCTAACTCTTCAACATGCAATATACTGGGATATTTAAATTTATCATAATCTTGTTCAATCTTACTAATAGGTTTATATGGTATTTTAAACATATTAACTAACTTTAAAAATTTTTGTTCCAACATACCATAACAATGTTCTATACCATGCTCTTTTATCTTTTCATAGGCAAGACTTTTAACTATAGTACTGATAAAAATCTTGGTTTCATGCATATTTCGGTATCTAGGATCAATAAATATTCTTGACATCTCTGCTAATTTATCTCTATTTTGTTGAAAAGAATGTTGTCTAATATCCAAAAATCTTTCGGTCGGATATCCAATTGGTGAATGATGAATTAATCGCATAGTGCAACAAATTTCTCCATCCATATTTAATATTGCAAATTGATTACAATAGTTATCATATACATCTGTTTCTTTTCCATTTGGATTGGCTTCAATCCAGCCTAGTTCGTTGTGCATTACTTTATATCGAAAACGATGAACTTTATCTAAAATCTCTTTATTTGTCACATGAATAAAATGGTATTTCATATTAATCTACTTTCACTACAACGACATATTCTCCTTGGTGAAGAGTGCCATCATAATCTATTGGAAGATATTTTTCTCTATATATTTGACTATCAGCCATCTCTAAAAGTTTATAATTGTGTTTTTTAATAAAATCGGGTAACTGCGTATCTTTTTTGTACCAAAGATATCTTTCATTTTTAAGTTTAAGATAAAAGTATAATAGTACTCGAATATTATTTTTACTACTTTGGGGAGGTTCTAGGCAACTAAAAATAAAAATTGTGTCTTTTCCCGTAAGGTTTCTAAGAGAATCAAATAATCCACTTACATGTATCTCATCAAGATACATCAAAACCCCTTCACATATATATAATGTTTTTTGTGTTGCGTCAAATTCCTTGGAATCTTGAAGCACACTATCTAAAGAAATTTCACTTAGATCTGCTGCAATAAAATGTAAATTTGATGATATGGAATCTGTATTAAAAATAGCTTTCGTTTTATCTTTACTTGTTGCTGGATGGTCTATTTCAATAAAATTAAGTGTAGGATATTTTTTACTGAGTCTCCATGCCAAAGTATCGAAGCCTGCACCTATATTTATAATTTGAGTTGTACCATTTTCAATCGCTTCTAAAACCTTTTCTTCAATAAATTTTTTTCTCAATATATAATTTAAAGTAATCCCAGGCATCAATAGCCACTCTAAAAAAGGAAGTAGTTTTCTTTTAATTGGACTTTTCAACTCATCAAGACGTTTACGCCCCTGAGATGTTGCTGAAAGTATTTTAGTACAAGCATTAATTATTTCTTTATCAACTAAATTTGTTAATTTTGGATTATTTGCTGTATGTAATATACCATGTAACACAGTATATGCGGTAGAACTAGCTTTATCTTCTTTCATGTTAAAGATTCTCCCAAAAGAATGAATATTTATTCATTTATTATTTTATATTAATAATACTTAAATATAAACAATTATTTATAAAACCTTATTTTTAAGTATAATGATTTTTAATTTTTAATCTAAACTATTTTTTTGAAGAATTATTTTTACTAACTAAAATACCACCAATTACAATTAAAATGATACCAATAAATGTATATATATCTGGTAGTAAATCTCCCAACATAACACCAAAACCAATAGCAAATGGAATATTTGTATAACTTACAACTCCAATTATACTCGCTTTACTTATACTATATGCTCTTGTTAAAAACCATTGTGAAGCAGTTGATACAATGGCCATCAAAACAACTAAAGCCCAAATCCAGATTTGTGTATGTACTTGAAAATGAACATAAGGAGTAAATAAAAACATACCTAATGGAATAAACATACCAACACCCATAAAAGAAAGCATAATAACTCTAGCATCATAAATATCTTTTATCTTTTTTATTGTTGCATAAGCAGCTGCTGCAAAAAAACCACCTAAAACCCCTAAAAAGTGTTCAAGTGAAATCACAACTGCAAAGGGTTTCATAATAAATAGTATTCCAATAAACCCTATAATAAGTGCAAAAAAAGTTCTAAGATTAATACTCTCTTTCATAAGATAAAAAGCTAGTATCGTTACAAAAAATGGAGATGTTTTATTCAATATAACAGCTTCTCCCAAAGGTATGGTTGAGATAGTATAAAAAAATAAAACCATAGCTAAAGCCCCAAATAGACCTCTTAGAAAAAGTAAATGTAATTTTGAAGTATCTATTGAGACAGAAAATTTTTTCAAACTAAAAAGTATAATCACCACACCAATAAGATTTCTATAAAAAACTATTTCAAGAGGATCCATACTTTGAGATAAAAACTTTGCAACTGCCCCATTAAGTGCTCCAAACAAAGCACTTATGAGCATGAATAAAACACCTCTATCGATAGATTTTAATTTTTCCGACATTTATAACCTTTTTGATAGTGGCATTTTAGTTAAAATTTATAAAAAAGATTTTAAATGCGAATTAATAGCGAATATATTTATATCAAAAGGTTTTAAAAGCAAACTATTTTAATTTAATTTTCTAAATAACCTTTCTTCCATCCATCCGTCATTTGTAAGCACTAAAATAGTTTTTGTTTTTATAGGTTTTTCTATTGAAGCAATATTTTCAGATATTCTTTTATTCCAGTCCCCATTCCAATTTTTTTCTTTCATAAACTTACTGTTTTTAAACCAATCTGGAATGTTTTCCATTTTATAACTATATCTAACCTCAGACATTTTTTTACCCATAAAGACTACTGGTTCAGAAAAATTTCTTATTTCTACAACATTATATTCACCATAACAAAAAGAACTTCCATCATCATCTTTAGTTAAAACTGCTTTACCCGCATTAGTTAATGAATAAGTCATTGCTGGTTCTTTTTCATGTTTTCTACTAAACATTTTCTCTTTTTCAGTTTTTTCAGATGTAAGAAAACCAATAGAAACCAATTCATCAAGAATCCTAAGTCTATCTTTATAATAAAATTCTGATTCAGATATTTGAAATGGAAATTTCGAATAGCTGATACATGGTTTATTTTGAGTAAGATATTCTTGTATTGCATCTTTAAAGTTTGATTTACTTACCTCTTTTGGATTTGAGCAAGCTACTAAAAATAAACTACTAGATAAAAACAAAAAATTTTTTATATTCATCTTAAAATTCTCCTTTTATTGTTAAAGAAGAATTTTACATAATTCAAACTTAAAATAATAAATAATATAATTTATTTTTTATATATTTATTTTAAACCATTTACAATATTTATAGGTTTTAAGCCATCTAGCACTCTTTTTACATTTAAGGCTGCTTTTTGTCTCATCTCAAAGTATGCTTTATCACTATAAAATGCTGAGTGGGGATTTATCAAAAATCTTCCATCAAGCCATTTCTCTTTTGCTCTCCAAGCATCTATCATAAGACCATCTTTTGGTGGCTCACTTGGAAGTACATCAAGGTTTACACAATTTAGTTGTCCACTTTTTAAAGGCTCATAAAATACATCTAAATCCTTTACTATAGCTCCTCGTGCAGTGTTTACTATAGAAGCACCCTTTTTCATCTTTGAGATAAACTCTTCATTTACCATGCCATTTGTATCAGAGTTTAAAGGGCAATTTATAGAGATGATATCGCAAGTGTTTAGAAGCTCATCTAAACTATCTACTCTTTTTGCTCCAAGCATCTTTTCTGTACCACTTGATAGATATGGGTCATAAAAGTAAGTTTGAAATCTAAGGGCATTTGCTTTTAAAACTACACTTCCCCCTATTCTTCCAGCTCCTATTACACCTACTTTATAATCACTATTTCTTTTGATATATTTTAAAGTATTAGTTTGCCAAGAGCCATCTTCATACTCTCTACACTGATAATCATATCTTGTAATACCACGTGCAATGTTCATAATCATGGCAATAGCTGTATCACTAACCTCTTCTGTACCATAATCAGGAGTATTTGAAGCATAAATTCCTTTTTGTTTGATATATTCTAAATCTTGGAATACATCATATCCAACGCCGTATCTTACCATCGCTTTTAGATTTGGCAAAGAGTCTATAAATTCATTTGTAATTTTTTTATGCCAAACTAATAATACTTCAATACCTTCATGAAGTTCAGGTGAGATTTCATCCCCTAAAACCTCTTTTTCTATATCTGGATTTGTTATTTTATCTGTTATGTAAACTTTTTTCATAGTTTCTCCTAATATCTTATCTCATATTTTTTTTAGTTTTATTTGTAGCTATTGCTTCAAAAGGATTATCTGGCCAATAGTGTTTTTTGTATTTTGAAAAAAGCTCTTTTTTTACCTCATCATATGAGTTTTCCCAAAAGCTTTTTAAATCGTATGTTATTTGTATTGGTCTTAATGCTGGACTTAAAAGATGTATTTGCAAAGCAAAACTATTGTTTAAAATCTTTGGAGTATCACTTTGTCCAAACATCTCTTGAATCTTTACAGCCAATATAGGTGTTTGAGAATTTGAGTAATCAATCTTTATATTTGAACCACTAGGCACTTTTATATGTGTGGGTGCCAAAATATCTATTTGCTGTTGCATATCCCAAGGTATTGTACCTAAAAGTATAGAATAGATATCTAAAGATTCAAGCTCCTTTATAGTTTTTATATTTGATAAATAAGGGCTTAACCACTCCTCTAAAGTATTTAATAAAACATCATCTGAAAAATCAGGCAACTCTATATCTATATTTTGATTTATAAAATTTACCCTATCTTTTAAATCTTTTACTTTTTTACTCCAAGATAAAAACTCCAAACCTTCACTTCTTATAAGGTCTAAAAACAGTTTAGAAAAATCGTGTTTATCATCTATGGCTACAGGTTTTGAGTATAATTCAAGCTCATAAAAGTAGCTTGTTTGTCGTATATCAAACTTTTTATTCTCTTTGTTATAAGTGATTGATTCTTTTACTTGTATATAATCAGCAAACTCTTTTTCTATGGTTTTTAATGATATTTTCAAAGCTTTGTTTATATATGAGTCTTTGTTTTGGGCATTTAAAACAGGTGTTATAAGAAACTCTTCATTAAATAGAGTATCCTCACTATTTAAAATAGCCCCTTTTGCGTTACTTAGTTTATATCTGTTATCATTTTTACCCCTTTGACGTGCCAATCTATCAGGATATGCAAACAGAAGTAAAATAGCTAAACTCTCTTCATCTATTTTATTTTTAGATCTTTTTACCTCTTCACAAGCTTTTAATTTGGTATAAAAAAACTGGGCTTGTTTTAAAATAGTATTTGCTTGGAACTTTTTGATATATGAACTATCCAAATCTTTCTCATAAAGATGGATAAATCTTGTATAGATATCACTATTTGAAAACATCCCTTTAAATATATCTTTTTCACTTAATTGTGCACTTAAAAGGCAAGCTTCATAAGCAAAGCCTAACTCATTTGCTTTTAGTATCATAAAAGCAAATCTAGGATGAACACCAAGACCTAAAGCTTTTTTTCCTAAAGATGTAATTTCGTAATTACTATCCAACATCTTAAGCTCTTGAAGTATAAGTTTAGTGCTATTTTCTACCTCAAAAGAGGGATAATCTAAAAACTTCAACTCACTTATATCCTCAACACCCCAAAGGGTAATATCAAGGAAAAAGGAGCTTAAATCAGTTCTTAATATCTCTGGTTTTGTTGTTTCTTGTAGTATTTTACCCTTGTGCCAAAGTTTATAACACTTTCCAGAACTAACTCTTCCTGCTCGCCCTGCTCTTTGGACTGCACTATCTTTTGAGATAAAAGTAAGATTTAGATGATTCATTGCATTTGAGTAGTTATATAAAGATTGTTTTTCTAATCCTGAATCTATTACTACTTTTACCCCTTCTATTGTTAAAGAGGTTTGAGCTATATTTGTTGATAGTATTATCTTTCTTTTATCTGATTTATTTAGTGCCTTATCTTGCATAGATTTACTCAAAGCTGAATATAAAGGGAAAATCTCTACATCTTCGTCTTTTAAAACATCATTTAAAGAGTTTTGTAAAGTAGTTATCTCTTTAGCCCCAGCTAAAAAAACTAAAACATCCCCTTCATCCTCTTTTATTGATTTTAAAACAGTATTTAAAAGAAGGGTGTTTATAGATTTAAAATCTGGCTGTTTTATATTTGCTTCTAAAAAAACCTCTTCCACCTCATAGCTTCTACCTTTGGAACTTATGACAGGAACTTCTCCTAAAAGTGTTTTTAAAGCACTTGAGTTTAAAGTTGCAGACATAATAAGCAGTTTTAAATCATCCCTTAGTAACTCTTGAACTTGCAAAGATAAAGCAAGAGATAAATCAGTATGGATACTTCTCTCATGGAACTCATCAAAGATTATCATAGCTACATCTTCTAAAGCTTGGTCACTTTGAAGTTTTCGCACTAGTATTGCTTCTGTTACAACTAGAAGTTTAGTCTCTTTTGAAAAACAACTCTCCATTTTAACTTGATAACCGACACTTTGCCCTACTTCTTCCCCAAGTAATCTTGCCATTTGAAAAGCCACCATTCTAGCTGCAACACGTCTTGGTTCAAGCATTATAATCATTCTATCTTCTAGCCAAGTTTCTTTTAAAAGTGAAATTGGAACAACTGTACTTTTCCCAGCTGCTGGTGGAGCTTCAAGTATAAGTGTAGAGTTTGTATTTAGAGTATTTTTTATCTCATCTAAGACTTCATATATTGGTAGATTTTTCAAGATAACTATCTTAGTCCTTGCTCTCTTAACTTATCTTTTTTACTTTTTCTTTTCCCTTTTACAGGTTGTGAGCCTTTTTGTTTCTTTTGCTCTATTAAAGTAAAATTAAAACCATCTATTTGCTCTTTTGGTATATCTAATTTATATCTTTTTTCTATTAGTTTGAAGTGGTTTAGGTTTTCATTGTCTAAAAAAGATATTGCTGTTCCAGTTTTACCTGCTCTTGCTGTTCTTCCTATTCTATGGATATAATCTTCTGTACTTCTTGGCAAATCAAAATTGATAACACAATCTATATCATCAATATGTAAACCTCTTGATGCAATATCAGTAGAGAATAAAATATCTATTTTTTTATTTTTAAAATCATCAAGAGTTAAATTTCTCTCCTCTTGGGTCAAATCCCCATGGAAAGATTCTGCTTCGTAGCCTTTTTTTATAAACTTATTTGCTATATTATCTGCCGCTCTTTTATTTGCCATAAAAACTAAAACTGATTTAAAATTGTTTTGTTTTATTAGGTATCTTAAAAGTTCACTTCTATCCTCTTTTTTTACAAATATTGCCCTTTGAGTTATCTCTTGAACATGATTACTTGTATCTTCAACTTCTACTTTTATAGCCTTAGTAGTTATCTTTGAAGCTATATCGATAACCTTTGGTGAATATGTTGCAGAAAATAACAGATTTTGTCTTTGCTTTGAAATAATCTTTAAAATCTCATCAAGCTCTTGAACAAATCCTAAATCTAACATCTTATCAGCTTCATCTAAAACAAAATATTCAATAGTGCTTAAATCAATCTGTTTTTTACTTATGATATCAAGCAGTCTTCCAGAAGTAGCAACTACAATATCACA
>QKDL01000072.1 GCA_003252105.1 Arcobacter sp. | reverse complement strand
CAAGCAGATGATGTATATGTAGATAAAGAGAGCTATAGTGTAACAGTAAGTTCAACAGCCGGAGGGAACTTTGAGAACTTAGATACAAGTGATAGTTCAAGCGTAATAATCAATGATACAATAAATACAGTAACTGTAGATTTAGTTGGTTATGATATTGATGAATCGGGAAATACCACTGTAAGAGCAACTCTTGATTATACTCCAAATACACCATTAACAGTTACTCTTAATACAGGTGCAATAATTGTTTTTGGAACTGATTATACCCCAGGAAATGAAGTTACATCAACTTCTTTTGCATATAATGATAGTATAAGTTCAGTTTCTATATCTGGAACATCAAATAATACAAATAGTGCAGATCATTTTGAATCGATAAATATTGATTCTAAAATTGATATATTTTATTCAGATATTGTTGAAGATTCAGCTGTAGGAGCATATGTACGTACTGTTCCTTCTGATGGAAGTTTAACAGTATCATCATTTAGTTTGATTAATGATTATGGTGGTATGTTTCAAATAGATAACAATGGAGTAATAACTTATCATGGAAGTTCTTTAGATTATGATAATGGAAATGCAAGTTCTTCATTACCAGAATACAATTTAAATGTAGAAATAGAGTACACAGATAATTCAAAAACGATTGAAGCAGTTATTGTTGATATATTAGATTTAAATGAGAGAGTAACAGGTGGTAGTACAATTATAGTTGAAGAAACTACTCCAACAGATATTATTAAAGGTACAGGTAGTACACATCCTCAAACATTTGTTATTGACTTAAGTGGTAATGAAGGTGATGATGTAACTATCTCTTTTAATGTTGACGATTATGGAGATTTTAGTATTACTGAAATTCATATTGGTTCTACATCTGTAACTGTAACTGAAAATGGTCAATATTCACTTGATATAAATGTTCCTATTGATGGTCAAGTTACTGTAGTATGTTATGGTAAAAGTAATTCATATTCAGTACCAGATTATACAGTTTATTCTTCTAATACTACAGATCAGATTCTTACAATAGATGAAAATGACGTAGATGGAGATGATATTGATATGGTTCAATTATTGACTAACGTAGAAGATTTAGAACCTGATGCTGAACCAAATTCATTAGATGTAATTGATTTAACATCAGGTAAACATATTTTATCCAATATCAATGCTGATGATGTATTAAGAATTACAGATGATGATAATACGTTAAAAATTATTACAGATGGGGATAGCTCAACTGGTGATAAAATAGAGTTAGATGGTTCTGTTTGGACTGCAGGGAATGTCGTGGATGGATATACTGAATATACAGGTGTTTCATCTTCAAATATTGCAGTTACACTATTAATAGAACAAGATAATGTAGATATTGTTTAAATATAGAAAAGTGTATATAAAAAGGTTAGTCTTTTATAGATTAACCTTTTTTGTTTAATTATTTGATAAAAGATACCCTTGTCCTGAAATATTTTTTATTGTATCTTTCCCAATCTTATCTCTAAGTCTTTTAAATAAAGATTTAAATGCAGATTCACTTACATATTCTTCTCCCCAAATATAAAGTTCAATATCTTCTTTTGTAATCATTTGTCCTTCATTTGCTAAAAGAAGTTCCAGTAATCTTGCTTCATTTTTAGTTAAATGAATATTCTTTTTATTATCTTTGATGGTTTTAGCAATATAGTTATATTTTAAGTTGTTGGCAAAAATTATATTAATATCACCAAAATGTAGAATATGTTTAGCTGTATTATTAAGAGCAAAAATAAATTTCTCAATTTTTATAGGTTTTTCTATAAAATCAATTAATTGTAATCTTATTGACTGTAAAAGTATCTCTTCATCTTTATTTTTTGATGTTATGATTATTGGGATAAGATGATTATATTCTCTTATAGTATTTAAAAAATCAAAACAATTTTCATCTTTAAATGTAACTTCACTAATAATTATTTGAGGGTGTTTTGTATTATAAATATTAGTTGCTTCTGTTAAATTATTTACAAAAAAAACCTCTTTTGTAAACATCTTTAAAGCTTGTTTTATACTTTGAGGAATTGCATTTTCTTCATCAATGTACAAAACAGTTAATATTTTTAGAACATTTTTTAGTGAAGTTTTCATATCTTTAACCTATTTAGTAATTATAACTTGATAAATCTTTTTTTCCATTAAATAATATTTATTTCACAAGGATAAGTAAAGATATTATCGTGTATCATTAAGTAAAGGTTGGTTTATATAAAAAGGAGATAAGATGAAACGGTTTAAAATATCTATGTTTTTATCCGCACTTTTACTTTCAGCATCTTTAGTAAATGCTACTTCTTTACAAGATGCAGTTAATAACACCTTAAAAAATAATCCTGAAATACAATCTATAATTGATAATAACCGTGCATATAGAACGTATGTTGATGAGTTTGAAAGAGGTTTTTATCCAAGATTAGATTTAGAAATTTATGGAGAAAACAAACAAGGTAGAATAAAAGAAAAAAACCAAGAACCACAAACAGTTAATCAAGATGGATATAATGCAAAAATACAATTAGAACAGTTGTTATATGATGGAGGATTAACTCCTGCTAGAATGGAAGAAGCTAAATATACAGACTTGGTTAATCAATTTAATAATAAAGAGAAAGTTGAGACAGTCTTATTAAATACTATAAAGTCTTATTTAGATTTAATCAAATATGATGAAAGACTGAATCTTTCAAAAGAAAATATTAAAACTCATGAAGGGTATTTAATAACTGCAAAAGATAATGAAGCAGTTACAAGTGATGCTTTAGATACACATGAGGTAACAGCAAAATTACATTTAGCAAAGAAAAACTATATAGAAGAAGTAGATAATAGTCAAATTGCTAAAAATAGTTTTAAAAGATTGACAGGAATGGATATTAAAGATTCTATATGTATGCCAAATATTGACAGAACAACTTTACCAGTAAATATTGAATCTTTAGTTAATCAATCAATTAAACAAAATAATAGAATCTTGTCTCAAATTGCAAAAATAAGTGAGCAAAGAGCTATTATTAATCAAGAAGAAGCTAAGTTTTTACCTACAATTACAGCTCAATTAAATGTAATGAGAGATCATGATTTAATAGAAGATGATACTCAAAGAAATATTTACAGTGCTAGATTAGTATTAGAATATAATCTTTATAATGGTGGGAAAGATACTATATCTAAAAACAGAGAAAGAATATTTTTACAAGAGTCACAAAAAATTCTTGATAGTAAAACTGAATTAGTAGTTGATGAGATTACATCAGCATATCACTCTTATACAAATATGAAAAGTAAAATAGATGAATTAAAAGGATATGTTGTAAGTAATGAAAATATTTTGAGAATTTATAAAGATCAATTTCAAGGTGGTAGTAGAACATTTGTTGATGTACTAGATATAGAAACTGACCTTTATAATGCCAGAGTTCAATTGATTGATGCCAAAATAGATTTAGCAAATTTATATTTTGTGATGGTGTCTTTAAATTCAGAACTTCAAAATACTATATTAAACCAACCTAAACAAGTTTGTAGTAACGAACCCATAACTAAAAAAGTTGTGGAAAAAGAAGATGAGTTAACTACATTAAAATCTGCATTAGAAGATACTAAAAAAGGTTCATTAAATATATCTTTAATGGAAGCCTTAAAAAATGAGTTTAAATCTGATATTGAAAATGGAATATTAGAGTTTAATACTTCTACTTTAACATTTAGATTTAAAGAAACATATTCTTCTATGCCGATAGGAAGAGATGGAATGTTAGTTATGACAGATGAATATAAAAATCAGTTAGATAATTTTATTCCTAGATTAATTAATACTATAAAACCCTATGAAAAAGATATCGAAATGATTGCATTAAATGGTTATGCATCATCACCTTTTTTATCTGCAAAAAATAAATCAAAAATATATGAATTGAATTTAGATTTATCTAAAAAAAGAGCAGAAAAAGTTTTAGATTATGTAAAAAGTATTGAAAAAAATACAAACATTTTAGAACTTTTCAAAGCTTTTGGAAAATCACATGAAAATGTGATTTTAAAAGCAAATGGGGATGAAGATATTGTATTGTCAAAAAGGGTAGAATTTATAATTAAATAGATATTTTAAAGGATCTATTTTGGAAGTGTTACAAGATAGTAATAATAATTTTGATAAAGATTTTGACAATATTGTAGAAACAAGGGAAGTAGATACTTTATTAGAGTGTTTACTTTTCCTTTCAAAATATTATGAACGTACTACATCCAAAGAATCATTAATAGCAGATCTTCCAATTCATGGACTTTTTATGAGTCCTTCAATGTTTATGAGTTCTGCTAAACGTATAGGTTTAATTTGTAAAGCTGTAAAAAGAGATTTAAAAAGTATTAATAAATTAATCCTACCGGTGGTGCTATTATTGGATGATAATGAATCATGTTTAATTTTAGATATAGATAAAAAATCAGAAAAAGCTTTAGTGATTTTTCCAAAAATAAATATGGGAGAATCATGGATAAGTTTAAGTGAACTTGAATCTAGGTCAAATAAGATAAATAACTTTATTTTAGTAAAAGCTGCTTATAACTTCCAAAAAAATGTTGATAAAGAATTGAAAATTGATAATTCTAAAAATTGGTTTTGGCAAGTTATAAGAAGAAATATTGGTATATATATATTAATCATTATAGCTGCTATATTTATAAATCTTTTTGTTATATTTATACCTTTATTTACCATGAATGTTTATGATAGAGTATTACCAAATAAAGCTATTGATACTCTAACGGTATTAGTTATTGGTATATCCTTAATTATAATTTTTGATTTCATCTTAAAATTAATTCGTTCTTATTTTTTAGAGCAAGCTTCCCAAAGAGCAGATATCAGAATGTCAGCCAGAATTTTTGAACAATTATTAAACCTTAGATTAGATTCCAAACCAGCTTCAACAGGACTTTTTGTTAGTAGATTACAATCATTTGAATCAGTTAGGGAGTTTTTTACCTCTGCAACTTTAGCAGTTTTAGTAGATATACCATTTATTATAATTTTTATTGCTGTGATTTTTTATGTGGCAGGTCCATTGGGATATATTTCTGTAGTTACTGTTTTTATTGCATTGATTTTTTCTTTGATTATGCAAAAACCAATTAAGAATGCAATTTTAAATTCAGTAAAAGAAGACCAAATTAAACAAACTACTTTAACTGAGACAGTAACAGGTTTGGAGATAATAAAAGGTGTAAGAGCTCAAAATAGGATGAGAACACATTGGGAAAAATCGATAAGTCAAACTTCTTATTATGGCAATAAGTCTATACATCTTTCTCAAATAGTTACTTATTTTACAGGTTTTATGGCACAAGTATCGAGTGTTGCTATAGTTGCAGGTGGTGTATATTTATCTAGTCATGGAGATTTAACTATGGGTGGAATTATTGCTACTATGCTGTTAAATAGTAGAGTTATAGCTCCTATATCTCAAATTGTTGCAATGATTATAAGAATAGATAGAACAATACTTTCAATTAATAATATAGATGAAATTATGAATATGCCTGTAGAAAGACACAATCTACAACATTATTTAAGTAGACCAGATTTAGATGGTGATATTGTTTTTAAAGATTTAACATTTTCATATAGAGATAGAAATTTTGATATTTTAAAAAATATAAATTTGACAATTAAAAAAGGTGAAAAAGTTGGAATTATTGGTAAGATTGGTTCTGGAAAGTCTACATTGATTAAACTTTTATTGAATCTTTATGAGCCAAATAAAGGATCTGTTTTAGTTGATAATACTGACGTTAGACAAATAGATACTGTAGATTTAAGACGAGCAATAGGATATGTTCCTCAAGAACCATTTTTATTTATGGGAACAATAAAAGATAACATAACAATAGGTGATCCTTATGCAACTGATGAAGAGATATTACAAGCTTCTAAAATTGCAGGAGTACATGAAATTTTAGGTAAACATGAAGCAGGTTATGATTTGATTGTTGGAGAGAGAGGAGAGGGATTATCAGGAGGAGAACGACAGTTAGTTACCCTTGCTCGAGCTATATTATCAAAACCTAATATCTTGTTATTAGATGAACCAACAAACTCAATGGATGATTTAACAGAAAAAAGATTTAAAGATAAGCTTTCAAAAATTATTCAAGATAGAACTTTAATTGTAGTTTCTCATAAACCGTCAATATTAAGTATAGTTGATCGTTTAATAGTTATTGAGGATGGAAAGATTATTGCCGATGGTAAAAAAGAGCAGGTAATTGCCTTATTAAATGGTAATAAAATTAAGAAGGTTGATTAATGATAAAAGAGTTATTAATACTTTTTAGTGTGTTTATTTTTTTTGCTATTTTAAAGTTGATGAATATTTTATTGGCAACTACAAATAATGCAACACAATTATTGGATATTATGATATTTGAGTATGGACCTTTTTCTATATTGTTATTAACTTTTATATCTTATATTGGGATTTTATTGTTTAGATTTTTAATTATAAAACCAATAAAATGGATATTTAGTACAAAAATGGAGGAAGATGTAGATTTTGTACATACCCTATATGCACAAGCTAATGCAAAAATTGAAACATATGCTTATGCATTATTTTTTATAATAACTATGTTTTTTTCAAGTGCAATTTATTGGGCCTATTGGGCTGAAGTTGATGAATTAACAAGAGGCGATGGAAAAGTAATACCTACTGCAAAAATACAAACAATTCAATCCTTAGATGGGGGAGTTATTTCAGAGTTATTAGTAAAAGAGGGAAGTGTTGTAAAAAAAGGACAAGCATTGATGAAAATAGATACTACTAGATTTGAAGCCTCATTATCAGAAAATAAAAATCTTTTAGAAAATCTTTTAGCATCAAAAATTCGTTTAGAAGAGGAATCAAAAATTGATATAGAAAAACCTATGCCTATTTTAAAGTTTGATATTGAGAAATTAGAAGATTATCAAGAAGTGATAGATATTCAAAGGGATTTATTTAAAATACGTTTTGAAGAATTGAAAAGTGTAACAAATACATTGAATTTGCAGATTGAACAAAAAAAACATGAATTACTGGAACTTGAAAGTAAAAAAGATCAACTTTTTAGATCTTTACAATTAATAAAAGAAGAGATGGAAACAATTAGAAAACTGGTTGAAAAAAAAGCAAAATCTAATATAGAATTAATAACAATAAAGAGAAAATATAATGACCTTTTAGGTGAATATACATCTGTAAAATTATCAATTCCTAGATCAAAACTTTCAATAAAAGAGAGTATAAGTAAATTAGTTGAGAAAATAAAAAATTTTAAATCAGAAGCTACACATAAATTACAAGAGGTCAATTCAGAGATTAATAAGTATGAATCTAAATTAGTTTTTGAACAAGATAAATTAGATAAAACAATTATTGTTTCTCCTGTTGATGGAATAGTTAAATTAATATACACAAACACTATAGGTGGAGTTGTAAGATCAGGTGTTGATTTGATAGAAATAGTTCCAAATAGTGAAATCTTACTTGTTGAAGCAAAAATTGATCCAAAAGATATTGCCTTTATAAACCCCACACAAAAAGTAATTATAAAAATATCTGCTTATGATTTTTCTATATATGGTGCTTTAGAAGGTAAAATAAAAGAGATTTCAGCTGATACAATAAAAGATGATGAAAATAAAGAGGGGAAAAGTTTTTATAAGATAATGATAGAAACAAATAAAAACTATTTAGAACACAATAATCAACAATATCCAATAATTCCAGGGATGGTTGCAAACATTGAAATAGTTACAGGAAAAAAGACAATTTTAGATTTTATATTAAAACCTATACTTAAAACAAAAGATAGTGCTCTTCATGAGCGTTAATCATTATATGATTTTTTTCTTTCCTCTTTGATGTTTAATTTATGACACATTTTTATTCCATATAAATATATAATCCAAGATACATATATCCAAAAGAATGAAAATAGTAAAATTGCTAATGAACCATAAATAGTAGTATATGTTTTGTTATATATAACATAGTAAACAAATAAGTTTTTTGTAATAGATAATACAATTAATGTAATTAAAGAAGATATTGCTGCAGCTCTAGGATATATGTATTTATTTACACTTAATTTAAATAAGCCATAAAAAATAAGCCATGCAAAAGAAAAAGTCAAAAGCCAATTTATAATATTGTTTTCATAAAATGATAAAGCTATATTTAATAATGCTAATAATAGAGGCAGTGTAACTAGAAAAAATAGATAAAAGAAAAAAGATGTAAGTAATGGTTTTCTTTTTGCATCATGTATTTTATTTACTATATATTCATAATCTTTAAAGAACATAATAAAAACAAAAAACATATAAATAAAACCTAAAAATCCTAGTTTATTAGAATTTGATATATAGTTTTCAAAAGATTTTATGAAAGTTTCTGAATGAGTTGGATTTAAAATATCAAAGGTATATTTAATAAAAACATCTAAATAATCTTGAACTACATCTATACTTGAAATAATTGCAATAAGTAAAGTTATAATTGGAAGAAGAGAAAATATTGTAAAAAAACTAAGACTTGCTGCATAATAAGTTGTATCATCATTAAAAAATGAATCTAATATTTTTAGCAAACTTTTTATTGGATTTTTTACAAATTCTGGTTCTTCCAAAATTACTCTTTTATAATCCCATCTTAAATGGGTTTAAAATATTATTTGGGTCAAAAGCTTTTTTAATATTTTTAAATAGATTCAACTCAGCATCATTGAATGCAATATTCATAAATGGTGCTTTTGAAAGTCCTATCCCATGCTCTCCTGAAAGTGTTCCACCCATATCAACTACAAATTGAAAAATCTCTTCAATTGCTTTGTGACCATCTTCCATCTCTTTTGCATTTGTTTTATCTTTAACCATTACATTTACATGGATATTTCCATCTCCTGCATGTCCAAAACATGGAACATTAAATCCATATTTATCACCAATTTTATAGATACCTTCTAATGCTTCAGGAAGTTTACTTCTTGGAACAGAGATATCTTCATTTAGTTTTTTTGTACCGTAAATCATAGTTGCTGGACTTGCATTTCTTCTTGCAAACCAAAGAGATTTTCCATGGTTTTCATCTTTTGCTACTATAAAATCAATTGAACCATAATTTGCAAAAGACTCTTTTAGCGTATTTAGTTGCGAATCAATTTCAGCTTGGCTACTTCCATCTACATCTCCAACTAAAACTCCTCCTGCATTTTCAGGAAGTTCTACTTGAGGAAATTTTTGTTTTAAAGCTTTGATTACAAGTGCATCTAAAAACTCCATTGCAACTGGATTTGCACCACTTGCAAGTGATTTAAACACAGCATTCATAGCTTTGTTTACATCTGGGAATACTCCCATATATGTTTGTTTAAATTTTGGTTTAGGGATTAGTTTTAGAGTTATTTCAGTAATAACAGCCAATGTCCCTTCACTTGCTATTAAAATACCTGCTGTATTGTATCCTGCAACATCTTTAATAGTTTTTTTACCAGCTGTTATAATATCTCCATTTGGTAAAACAGCTCTTAACGCTACTACATAATCTTTTGTAATACCATATTTAGCAGCTCTCATTCCACCTGCATTTTCAGAAACATTTCCACCTAATGTTGAGTATTCCTCACTTGCTGGATCTGGTGGATAAAAAAGTCCAACCTCTTCAACTGCTTTTTGAAATTGCATATTGATAAGTCCTGGCTGAACAACACCAACCATATTTTCCATATCAATCTCAAGCAGTTTATTCATATGTCTTTCTAAGCTTAAGATTATTCCACCATTTGCTGGAAGTGCACCACCTGTAAATCCACTTCCAGCACCTCTTGGTACTATAACTATTTGATGTTCATTGCAATATTTTAAAATATTTGATACATCTTGTTCATCTCTTGGGAAAACAACTGCATCTGGCTCAAATCTTTCTCTTGTAGCATCATATGAATATGCTATTTGATGAGCTTTATCACTTTTTACATTTTCACTACCTACAATCGATATAAAGTAGTCTAAATGTTCTTGATTTATCATTTATTTAATCCTAATAGTGTTTTATAATAGTTATTATAAATTTCAATTTTTACTTGAAGATTTTCATTTTGAATCTCATCCTCTAAAAGAACTTCATCTTCTGTTCTTTTATCCTCTAAAAAATCTTTTATAAAAGTTGACCATTCTGAAATATTTAGTAGGGAACTAATTACAGACTTTTCAATTTTTTCTACCCTTGTAAAAAATGGCATCATTTTATTTTCCATAAAGTTATATGATATTGTTTCTTCATCTAAAATTGTGAATGTTCTTGAATCTACAATATATAATTTACTACCAATTATAAAAAATACCGTTCCAAGATTTTGAGACATTGCAAAATCTTGGATTGTTTGTTTTGATGGTAGTGGTTCTTCATCTATTTTAAGTCTTGCCCCAAACATATCTGAATGTAAAAAGTTTATATCAGCATATTTATTTCTAGTTTGAGTAAAAGCATCTTTTGATGGAGCAATAATCAATGAAGCATTATAAAGGTAGTTAATGATTACATTATCCCCAACTGATGCACTCCTATTAGCTGTTGGAATTGCATTTTGTTTAATATCTAAAAAAGGCATAAGTTTTAGTTTTGAACTTGTTTCATTAGATTCTATTACATAAGCACTTGAAACTATCATACTTTGGCCATTTTCATACTTATGTTCAATTACTGCACTTTGTCCAGGTCTTAAATCACCTTTTTGAATAATAATTGTGTCATCTGAAATCTCTTTTATAGTAGTAGTTGTTGTTGTATAATCAAGCTTAGAAGATTTGTTTTTCATAAAGTTAACTGTATCGATTGAAATTAATTCTTTATCTGTAAAAATATAAACATAGTTTAAACCTTTTTCACCTTTTTCAATCTTTAAGTCTTTTAGTTTCCAACCATTTTCTTTCATTTGTTTAAAGTTAAATTCACCTTTACACTCACCACCATCAAGTGTTATAGTTTCAATTGTTGAAGGTTTTAACCAATTTCTTTTGTAGCATGTAGTATCTTTTGCATACAATGTTTGAAATAAAATTGTAGTAGAAAATATTGTGATTAAACTTTTTGTAAATAGATTCATTTTTTTCCTTATTTAGCTTGTAATTCTTGAAGTTTTTCTTTTACTTCATCCACATGTAAAACTTCAATTTTTTCACCTTTTACAGTTTTTTTCTTTCTAACACTTACTTTTGGCCAAACTGCTGCAATTGTACCATCAGGATTAATAATAAAAGTTGTTCTAACAACTCCCATACTTTCTCTACCCATAAATTTTTTTAATTGCCATACACCATAGTCTTCACACATTTTTTTATCAACATCAGCTAATAAAGTGATATTTAAATTGTGTTTTTCAATAAATTTTCTATGTTTTGCACTATCATCTGGGCTTACACCTAAAATAATTGCATCTAAATCATCAAATTGTGGTTCAGCAGCTGTAAAATCGCAAGCTTCAGTTGTGCATCCTGGAGTTAAATCTCTTGGATAAAAATATAATACAATCCATTTCCCTAATAAATCTCTAGAACATATCTCTATATTATCTTGGTTTTGAGCACAAAAACTTGGTGCAGTCTGTCCAATTTCTAACATTAAATTTCCTTTTAAGTATCTATTTTTTTATTGCAATAAATGTAGCAAAATTCACCCATTTGAAAAGAGTTTCACAGTGGGTAAAACCTGCATCTAAAATCATTTTTTTATTTTCTTCTTCAGTGTATGGTATAAGAACATTTTCTAAGGCTTCTCTTTTTTGAGATATTTCATATTCACTATAACCTTGAGTTTTTTTAAACTCATAATATTCATCAATAGATTGTTTTGATAAAACTTTATCTGATGAAATAACCTTTTCACTAAAAATAAAAACACCATTATTTTGTAAACTATTATAGATTTTTTTAACTAATTTTTCTCTTTGAAGAGGTCGTATAAATTGCAGGGTATAGTTTGATATTATCAATTTTGCATCATCAAAACTTGTGTTGTGTAAATCTTCATTTATAAACTTAATATCAACACCAAAAGCTTTGCATTTATTTGTTGCTCTTTCAAGCATAGCTTCTGAATTGTCTATTCCTATTAATTGAAGTTTTTTAGATGAATGTTTACTAAGTTCAATTAAAGTTGATGCTGTAGAACAACCTAAATCATATACTTTATCTTCATCTTCCAAATAGTTAAGTGCAAAGTTTATTGTTAATCTTTGCATCTCTTTATAAAATGGTACAGAACGGTTTAACATATCATCAAATACTGATGCAACCTCTTCATCAAACTCGAACTGTTTTGTTATTGATTTATCAAATACTTTATCTGTCATAGGGGATATTTTAGCTAAATGAAGATTAATAGTTATTTATTTTTTAGAATAATCTTTAATATACAAATAGACTGGCCCTTATACTTCTAATAGTAAATTTTATAAGGTAATATATTTGTATATTATAATGGTTTTATAATCTTTGGTGTTTTATAGAATATAACTCTAAAAATCTCATAATAATTGCAGAAATATATGGAATACTTTGTATAAATATAGTTGCTGCAAATACATTAATTTCCGTGATGTTTGTTTTATTTACAAAAATTAATGTGAAAAAAGAGATTAATAAAAGTAAACACAAAATTATCTCATATATGATAGGACTTTTACTTTTTTTAGCTTTTCCACCTTTTTGAGTTCTTTTAAAAGGCAATCCATCTTTTACAAATCCATCCCAAACAGCTTTGAAAATAATTAGTTGTAAACTCATAGATGCGATTGCACTTAGTAGAGTTTCTTTTAAATTTGCTTTTACTTTTATTTTATATAAAATAAATGTATGGAAAAGATTTACTAAAAACATTGTAATAATTGGAATTGTTAGTGGAATTGTAGGGATTGTAACACCAACAAATACAATAACAGGAACCCATATAAGATTCATCACAACCATAATAGGTCCCATTGCATCACTTAACCAAAAAAACCATCCTGCTACAAATTTTTTCTTTTGTGTTGGGGTAAGTTTAATTGCGCTAGGTTTAAATTCTCTCCAATGTTTTTTCAAAATTTGAATAGCTCCATAAGCCCATCTATGTCTTTGGGTTTTAAAAGCTTCAAAGGTATCAGGTAACAATCCATAACCATATCTTTTGTTTGTATAGTGTGCCACATAACCAGCTTCAAATAATCTAAGACCAAGTTCACTATCTTCAACAATTGTATCTGTTCCCCAGCCACCAACTTCAATCATAGCACTTAGTCTTACCATAACCATAGTTCCATGTACTACAATGGCATTTTCTTCATTTCTATCAATCATCCCAATATCAAAAAAACCTGCATATTCTGCATTCATAGCAGTTTTTAGAATAGATTCTTCCCCATCTCTATGATCTTGAGGGGCTTGTACTATTGCAACTTTTGGGTCATCAAATAATGGAACTAAGTCTATTAGCCAAGGTGATTTAACCACATAGTCTGCATCAATTACTGCAATTATTTCTGCTTTTTTATTTGTTTGTTCTAAGGCCGTATTTAATGCACCCGCTTTAAATCCAGAACAAACTATATTCATAAATACAAATTTGTCACCTAATTCTTTACATAAATCTTCTATAGGTTTCCAATAATACTCTTCAGGTGTATTATTGATGATAACTAGAACTTCATAATTTGGATAATTTAAATTAGATAAGGCTCTTAAAGTTTCTTCTAAAACATGAGGTTCCTCTTTATATGCTGGTACATGAATAGAAACAAAAGGGATATTCTCAGATTTTAAATCAAGAGGAACTAATCTTGATGGAGGTGTTCCAAGTGAAGATTTAAATAATTCATTGGCTTTAGCAAGAGTTATGATAACAAGGGGAATCATCAAAAATGTTCCCATCCCCCACATAATCCACATACCAAAATTCATATAATTGATAAATGGATATATTAAAGCCATTACAATACCAAACCCCATACCTTGTGCAACTATTGCATAGGCTAAAGTATGATTTAGATTTAATTTTTTATATCTTAAACCAAAAAATGTAAGTAAAGCTCCAATAAGTATAGCTCCAATCATCTGGTAAAACCAATATTGATTTGTCTCAATGGCTCCTTCCAAATTGAATTTTAATTTTCTATTGGCATCAAAAATTCCCCAATATTGACCAATATTTCCTTCATGATAACCTTTCCATGGCTGATCAAAAGCTTCAATAATATTATAAGACCAATTGTTTTTTTTAGCAAGGTTTACAAAACCTCTTATTGCTTTTGCTTGATTTTCTAAACTTGGTATGGCGTTGTTATTATTGTATCCATGACTAGGCCATCCAATCTCTCCAATATATATCTTTTTATTTGGAAATAGATTTTTTATAGTAGCGTAGCTTTTTAGTATAAAGTCATCAAAGTTTTTAATTGATATTTTTTCCCAATAAGGTAGAATATGAATTGTTACAAAATCAACATGATTTGCTAAAGCTGGGAATTTTACCCATCTATCCCAAGTTTCAGCCGTTGTAATAGGCTTATCTGTAAACTCTTTTAAAAAATTTATATATGCAAATAATTCAATCTCATTTAAATCCTCTCTTAAAAGAACTTCATTTCCTACAATAATATTTTCAATACTATTTGGATATGTTTTTAATAATTTTAAAGCTTCTTGAATCTCTAAATAGTTTTCTTTATAATCACCACTTAACCAAATACCTAAATCTATTGGTAATACTTGTTTAGAAGAAGCTTCTAAAATAATTTTTGCATCTTTTGAAGAGTATGTTCTTATTTTTTTTGTAATTGGAGCTAATAGATTCAAATCATTTTCTATTTGTTTAGGTGATAAAACTTTTTTTTCATAGCCATAATATGGGGTATATGAAAATGATTCAACTTTTTTGTAAGGTGCTTCAATCAATGAAACTAAATTATTGTGTGAAATCCAAAAAAACATTTGAAATAAGCTCACCATAATAATACTAAATACAATATATCTCAAATAGGGTCCTTATAAAAAGTCATATAGATAATTTTCAAAGATATAATTGTACAAAAAAATCACTCCAAATCTGCTTATTAAGGTAGAGCTATATAATTTATGATTAACAAATATTTGTTATAATTCACCATTCAAAATAATTAAAATATTAAACGAGAACAAATGGTAATAAAAACAAAAAATATAATTCAATTCTTTTTAGGTTTTTTTATAGTGTTTTTTATGAGTGGTTGTTTACCTTCTCAAGAGGTATTACAGACTAAATTAGAACAACAAAAGATTACACAAAAAATATATATTAAAGATGATGTGGATGCATATGATACATATGAAGAAGAAAAAAAGAGGGTGTTGCAAGTTTTAAAAAGAGGTGAAGAGTATAATATTGTAGATATTAAAGGAAACTTTGTACGCTTGGAAAAAAATGATAGTAATAATCTTAATAATGATGTTTGGATAAGTTCTGATAAGATTGAAACTCGAAAAACTTACTTTCTAACTTTGATAGTTAATCCTTCTGATTCAATAATTATAATAAATAATGAAAAATATGAACCCAATAAAAGATTGCCTGAAGGTAATTACACTATTGCTATAAGAGCTGATAAATATTTTGATAAATATTTTGATGTTAAAGTAGATAAAGATACTAAAGTAGAATTAACCTTAGATTTTGATATTGAGGCAGAAAAAGAAAGAATAGCTATAAAAAAAATTGAACAGGAAAAAATAAGAAAAGAAAAAATAAGAAAAGAAAAAATAAGAAAAGAAAGGGAAGAAAAACTTTATATCGATAAAAAACAAAACCTTATTTGGCAAGATGATAATATGGTTTTAATAAATAAAAAACCTTGGATAACAGAAGAAAACTATAACAATAAAAAATATTTTGATACAAAAGGTGATACTGCTGCAACTTATTGTAAGAAACTTACACTTGGAAATTATAAAGATTGGCGATTGCCTACAAAAGATGAATTAAAGAATCTCTCACTTCAGAAAAAATATTTAAAAAATGTTGGTTCTAATTGGTACTGGAGTGATACCACAAGTTCTATAAATAATGAACTTGCATGGAGCATTTATTTTGATAATAGTGATGGTTATGCTGATTTTAAAAATGTTAGCAATTACGTTAGGTGTGTAAGAGGTAAATAAACTTATAGAGAAAAATAGTATAAAGTATTATTTTATACTATTTTTTTATTTATCGAAAAATGATTTTGCAGAAAATAAATCTATCTCTATTTGTTTTTTTAAATCTTCAAAAGAATCAAATTTTTTGTTTTCTCTCATTTTATCAAGAAATTTTATTTGTACTGAACTATGCATATTTTTAATAACATTATCTAAGATGTGTGTTTCAACTGCAAAACTACCATCAGTTGTAACCCTATGACCTAGAAAAGTCACTGAATTGTATTCCATCTCATTGATTATTGTTTTAGTGATATAAACTCCTTCATTAGGTAGTAAAAAATCCTCTACAAAAAGGTTTATAGTTGGTACAAAATTTTTAGAACCTAGTCCTTGACCTTTTATTTGTCTACCAAAAATTTTGTATTCTTTTCCAAGAAGTTTATTTGCTATTTTAATCTCTCCACTTTTTATATATTCTCTTATAATTCTAGAATGAACAGGAATTCCATCAAGTTTTACTTCTTTTACAACAATAACCTCTTTATCAAAAAGTTTTTTTAATTCTGGGATACAGTTTTTTCTATTTTTCCCAAAACAAAAATCAAAACCTACAACGATCTTTTCAAGATTTGGAAACTCTTCTAGTATTAAAGAGATAAACTCTTCTCCTGTTAAATGTTTTATGTTGTCAAGTATGTAATAATAAATAGGATAAATAGAATATTCTTGCCTATAAGTTTTAGGGGTAAGGTTTGCAAAACCAGCTTCTATAGAAACAATTCCACCATTTTTCCCTAAGTGTTCAAAAAGTTTTTGATGAGCAATATGCATTCCATCAAATCCACCTATAGCTATAGCTTTAATAGTTTTTTTATTTATTAAAATAGAAGAGCTCTTCTTCATTACCATCTTTTCCTTCAATTTTACTTGCACTGTTATATATCAATTTCCAGTTTTTTAAAACGCATGAATCTAAAAATTTGTCTCTAGCTTTTAATATAGCTTTTTTATCTTTTACAACACCTTTTTTATCCCTTTTTACTTTTGTACCAACTTCAAATTGAGGTTTAAATAAAATTATAATTTTATCTTTTGATAATCTATTTATATCATCAAGGATATTTAAAATAGAGATAAATGAAACATCACAAGTTACTATATCAAAGTTTGAATCTTTATTAAAATCTCTTATATCAGTATTTTCATAAAACGTGATTTTTGAATTGTCTTTTATTCTTTCATGTAATTGGTTTGACCCAACATCTACACAAGTAACATTTTCAACATTTTTTTCAAGAAGAATTTGAGTAAAGCCTCCTGTGCTACTTCCAATATCTAATGCCTTTAGGTTAGATAGGTCTAAATCTATCTCTTCTAGAAAATATTTTAATTTATATGCTGCACGGCTAACATAAAAATCCTCTTCTAATAGTTCAATATTCGAATCTTCTGCTACATCAAAAGAGGGTTTTGTTATAACTTGAGAATCAACTCTTACTTTTTTGTTCTTTATAAGCTCACTGGCTTTGTTTCTACTTTGAATATCAAAGTTCTGTGTTAAATATAGGTCTAATCGCATGGCAAATTATATAAAAAAGTTGCTCTATATTAGATTATTTGTAGATTTAGTGTAAAATAGATTTATGTATTTTGTAAAAGAAGAATCAAATCAAACTCTTGAAGAAAAGAAATCCAAGTTTATAGCACATTTATGTCCCTATAAAGATTTTGAAAAAGTTATGTTAAGATTAAGACAAGAACATCCTAAAGCCAGACATTTTGTATATGCTTATAGATTTTTAAACGAATATGAACAAGTTGTTGAAAATTGTAGTGACGATGGAGAACCAAAAGGAACTAGTGGAAAACCATCTTTAAATGTACTAGCTGGAAATGAGTTAATTAATAGTGCAGTTATTATTATAAGATATTTTGGTGGTATAAAACTAGGAACAGGTGGACTCGTAAGAGCTTATAGTGATGCTGTAAATTTAGTAATAAACAATAGTGAACTTATGAAATATGAAAAGTTAGAAAAACTTATTTTACAATGTAATTATAATCTTTTATCAAAAGTTGAATATATTTTAAATAATTTAAATATTAGTATAATTAATAAAGAGTTTACAACAGATGTTATATTAACACTTGAACTAACAGCAGAACAAGCTTCAGTGTTAAAAGTTGAGTTACCAAGAGAAGTTGTAATACTATAATAAATAACAACATAAGTTATATTTTATTATAATCTTTTTGAGGAGATTATAATGAAGTATCTATTTTTAATATTATTACTAAGTATATCAATATCTGCCAATGATAAAAAAATCAATGTAAATTTTAAAGATTTAAAACTTGAAGAATTAGTAAATATAGTTTCAAATAAAACTGGTAAAAATATTTTAATTGCAACAAAATTAGAGGGTAAAGTTGATTTTATATCAAATAAACCAATGGATAAAGATTCTTTGTTTAATCTATTGGAAACAAGTCTAAATAAAAATGGATATATCTTAAAAAAAGAAAAAAATTTTTATAGTGTTGAAAAAATTAAAACAAAAAAAATTAAACTTTCTGAAAAATTAGAATTTATAAATAAGATTGTTTATTTAAAATATCTAGAAGTAGATGAAGTAAAAGTGATATTAGATACGATTAGCAAAGATAGAAAACTGAACGTTACAATATCAGTTAACAAAGAATCAAACTTTGTAATATTAGATGGAAATAAAAAATCTGTGGATTATTTAACAGATATTACAAATAAACTAGATATTTCAAAATCACAAATTTATATCAAAGCAAAAATTGTTGAGGTAAATGATAATCTAGTTGATGAGATTGGGATTAAATATGGTATTTTAGGTTCTAAAGTGTATAGTGGAGGAATAAACTCAATATCATCTAGTTTGAACTCAGGAGAAGCTTTACCTTTTGATATTGGCTCAATCGGATTATCAATCCCAAATTTATCTTCCTCTTTAGCTCTTGGTGCAACAATAAACTTACTTAATAAAACATATGCTTTAAATATAGTTTCAGAACCATCTTTATTGTGTATTAACAATAAAGAAAGTTTAATCTACGTTGGGGAAACTTTGTCTATGCAAACAGCTTCAACAACAACTGATGGAGGTACTATTAAAAATAGCTTTGAAAGGCAAGATATAGGACTTACCTTAAAAGTTAAACCAAGAGTTATTGAGAACAATAAAGTATTAATAGATATAGATACTACCTTAGAAGGGGTAAAAAATATAGATATTTTAAGTTCTAATCCAAACACTACAAAAAAACTTATAAAAACAAATGCAATAGTAAACAATGGTGAAAGTGTAATTTTAGGTGGATTAATAGAGTATAAAAATGAAAAAGGGATTGAAAAGATTCCTGTTGCATCAGATATACCTTTGATTGGTGAACTTTTTAAAAATAGATTTAATGATAGTTCGAAAAAAAACTTGACAATAATCTTAACACCTTATATCGTACCTAAAAATAAAGATTTGAGTTTTATAAGAAATGAATTAACAAAACTACAAGTTTTAGAGGATAGATTATTGAGTTTAGTTCTAGAAAAACTAAAGAAAAAGAAAGAAAATTTTAATAAAAATGATACAAAAAAATATGTAAGAGAAAAACTTATAAAGGCTTATTAGTTTTCAACTTTTATCATCAACCTATCTAGAATATGTAAATCTTTTGCTGTTCCTTCTATATTTGTTGACTTTAAAACTTTTGTACAATCATTGCATAAAATTGCTATATTTTCTAAATTAAAACCACCACCATTTTTCATCTGTTTTACTAGAAGTGTTTGGGCATCTGATAGTTTTAGTTCAGTTCCACATCTATTGCACTTTTTATTATCTCTAATCCAAGCAACCTCTTTTCTTTGATTCCAATCTTTTGGATATTGGTTGTCTTTTCTTAAACTACAATTTTGTTCATAGGTACTCCATAAATGCTCTTTTGAAACACTTGGTTGAGTATTTAGTTCATATTCATAATTACAAAACTGTCTTACAAAATCTTCTACTACTAAAGTTTCTTGAATTCTAATATCTTTTTCATCTTTGTATTTTTCTAAAATATTAAAATTAAATGGAATTTTTGGATAGTCTTGTTTTAAAATTATTGTTAAACTTTTGATAAAAGTTTTTATATCACCTTTTTTATAAAAGTGCTTAAAAATAGTTTTTCTGTAAATATATAAAGGTATTAGAGCTAAAATTATTAAAGTTCCAGAGATAATAAATTTAAAATCTAATACCATTATCTATCTTTATACTAATTCAGGATCAACTGAGTGTTTGTTAAGAGTTTGTTTTACCTCTTCATGTAATCCAGTTGCTAATTTTGCTAATTCACTTGTATGAATTACAGGTAATATAATATCTCTTCCTGAAATATCTTTAAGTGTTTTTCTATTTGCATCAAAAAGTGAAAAAAGTTTTTCATCATCTACAACTAATAAATCAGCACTATTATCAAAAGCATCTAACATAACTGTTGAAGCTAATTTCATAGTAAACTCTGAATTTAAGTGAAATGTTTCAAGAGCTAAATCACTTCTCATACTTGAAGGATTAATTAATTTTGCATTTAATTTAGTTAATAAAGAAGATGTTTTTTCATCCTCTTTTAATCCTTTATAATATGCAATATTAAAGTTATCAAAATAGTGTTTTATTTCACCAATATTATCAAGTTTTTCAAAGGCAATTGAAGTTGATTTTTTATCTACAATGAAATTTTGTTCATCTATATTTTTAGTTAGTTGAAGTTTTTTTCTTATAGCTTGGATTTTTTCTTCAATCTCTTTGTCTAAATTGAAAACTCTATTTTCTAAATTTGTATGATATTGAGCCGAACATTCATATTGTGATAAGATTTCTAAAATCTCTTTTTCATTTGAACTATTTTTTTCAATTAAGTTAGAAGCTAAAAGAAGTAGTGCATCTCCAATATACTCATATTCATAATTAATAGTATTAGAAGCATAAAAATATAATTTATAGTTTTGATAAGTTTGTCTATCTTCATCATCTATAAATTTTTCTAATAATTCTAATCTTTGTTTAAAATCAGAATCATCAATTGTTAAATCTTTTTTTGCTCTTCTGATTGATATTGGTTCTATGATTAAATCAGTACCAAAATTTCTTACAATCTCATCTATTGTAATTGATGCTTTTGTATATACACCATTTATTACAAGGTTGAAGTTTTCGGTACTTCTATACTCGAATGGTTCTTCTATATTGATTTTATCAAGTATATCTACTAGATTTTTTTCATTATTTATTTTTATATAGTTTTTTGTATAGTATGGTAAATAATCAGATTTATAGTCAAATCTGAAAAGCGATATCTCTAATTTCATCTTAAATAACCTTTTTTATTTATTAGCTGATTTTATAAAATTTATACTTAAAATATAAATTATTCTTTATCTCTTACTACAGTTGCTCCAATTTTTGAAAGTTTTCCTTCTAAATCTTCATAACCTCTGTCAAGATGATAAATTCTATGAATTGATGTTTCTCCCTTTGCTACAAGTGCAGCAAGTACAAGTGCTGATGAAGCTCTTAGGTCTGTTGCCATAACATCAGTTCCAAACAATTCATTTACTGTTCCATTGATAGTTGCAATATTACCATTTAGATGAATATCTGCACCAAGTCTTAATAATTCACTAACATGCATAAATCTATTTTCAAAAAGTCTTTCATCTATTGTACTTACACCTTTTGCTTGTGTTGCAAGTGCCATAAACTGAGCTTGCATATCTGTTGGGAAACCTGGATATTCAGTGGTTATGATATTAACTGGTTTAATCTCATCTGTTGGCATAATTGTTACACTTGTTTCATCTTGTAAAATTTCAAAATTCATCTCTTCAAGTTTTGAGATTACAGCTTCTAAATGAATTGGTATTACATTTTTGATTTTTAATTTACTATTTGTAATAGCAGCAGCACACATATATGTTCCAGCTTCAATTCTATCAGGGATTACATCAAAATCTTTTATATGTAGAAGTTTTTTATTTGTACCATGAACAATTAGTGTAGATGTTCCAATACCTTCTATTAAAACTCCTGCATCTTTAATAACTTGACATAATTGTTGAACTTCTGGTTCTTTTGCAGCATTGATAATAGTAGTAACACCATCTGCTAAAGCTGCTGCCATAACTGTATTTTCAGTACCACCAACAGTAACTTTATCAAATACTATCTTAGCTCCTTTTAATCCATTTGGAGCAGTTGCTTCTATATATCCATGATTTATTGTGATTTTTGCACCCATTTGTTCTAAGGCTTTTAAGTGTAAGTCAACTGGTCTTTGTCCTATTGCACAACCACCAGGAAGTGATACTTCACAATGACCAAATCTAGCTAAAAGAGGTCCTAAAACTAGAATAGAAGCTCTCATTGTTTTTACAATATCGTATGTTGCAGTTGTTTTATTTATCTTTGAAGTATCAATTTTGATACATTTTTCCTCTTTTTTAAATGAACCACCAAGCATATCTATAAGTTTTAAAAAAGTATTAATATCTACAACATTTGGCATATTACAAATAGAGATTTCATTTTTAGCTAAAATTGTTGCAGCTATTAAAGGTAGGGCTGCATTTTTAGCACCAGAGATTTCAACTTCCCCTTGAAGTTTTGTTTCACCACTGATTTTTAAGTATTCCATTATTTTCCTAATTAAAAAGTAACATAAGTGTTAATAAATTTTGATATTTTATCTAAAAGTAACTAAAATTGCCTTTTTTTATTAGGATGATAAATGACAAATGATGTGTCCCTTGGTGTGAAATATATGTTATTTGCTTCTTTTTTATTTGCTTGTATGGGAGCATTTGCAAAGGAGTTAAGTGGTTCAATTCCATCACTAGAAGTTGTATTTTTTAGAAATGTTTTTGGTGTAGTTTTAATTTTAATATCAATATATAGAAAACCTATTGTTCAAGTAGGTGGTAAGTTTTGGTTACTTATTTTTAGAGGTCTTGCTGGTTTTACTGCTCTTTTATTCTTTTTTTATAATATTGCAAATATTCCATTGGGTGAAGCTATGACTTTTTCTAAAACTTCTACAATATTTAGTGCAATATTTGCTTATATATTTGTAAAAGAGAAACTTGGATTCAAAGGTTGGGCTGGAGTTTTTGTAGGTTTTATTGGAATACTATTTATTACAAAGTTTGATGGAAGTAGTTTAGATAAGACTGATTGGTTAGGTATATTATGTGGAGTTGGAGCTGGTTTGGCTTATACCTCTATACGTGAGCTTAGAAAATATTATGATGGAAGAACAATAGTTTTATCTTTTATGACAATTGGTACTGTTGGACCTTTGATTTTGATGATTATTTCTGAGTTTTATACCAATGCAAAATTAGATTTTATGTTTTCAAAATTTGTAATGCCCTATGGACAAGATTGGATTTTTATAGTTTTATTAGGTATTGTAGCAACTTTTGCACAAATTTATATGACAAAAGCTTATTCAGTGGCAAAAGCTGGTATTATTGGGACAATATCTTATGCGAATATTATTTTTAGTATAGCTATAGGGATGTTTTTAGGAGATAAGTTTCCAGATATTTGGATAGTTTTAGGTATAATGCTTATCGTTATAAGTGGGCTTTTAGTATCTGCTAAAAAGGATTAAAATGGAAATTCTTGCATTATATATGGAGATTATTGTTTTAATATTCTTTATTATAATTTTAGCTTGGTATGTACATGATAAATATGTACAAAGAGATCATCAACTTTTGGTAAACTATCCTATTATTGGCCGCTTAAGATATGTTTTTGAAGAGGCAAGAGAACCTTTTCGACAATATTTTGGTGATGAAAAGTTTTATGAATCAAAAGATAAACTGGATTGGGTTTATAAAGCAGCAAGGGATTTACCAAACTATGCTTCTTTCTCACCAGCTCAACCCTTACCAAAACCAAAATTTATGTTAAGACATGCAACTATTGTTTTAAATGAAAATGAAGTAGAAAATAAATTTGAAGTTACTTTTGGAGAAAATAGAAAAAAGCCTTATATAGCCAAATCTATAATTGCTAGAAGTGCCATGAGTGATGGTTCTATCTCACCTGAAGGGACAAGAGCATTTGTACGGGGAGCTTTTATGGGTGAGTTTCCTATAAACTCAGGTGAGGGTGGTCTTACTTCAAACTTTTTTGTAACACATCAAAACTATACAGATAAATATATGAAGGTTTTTCATGGCACACCTTTTCAAAAAAAGCTTAAAAATCTAGTACATTTCTTTTTTAATGGAGCAATGGCGGCTGATGCATATAGAAAATTGATTTTTAAAAATGATCCAGAAGCAGAAACTTATGTATTTGATTTAAAGACTCAAGATTTTCATAGACCAGATTGGGATGCTCCTTTGGAAAATTTTCCAAATGAAGTACCTGAAGATATGCCTGATATTATTTTACAAATAAGTTCTGGGTTATATTCTGTACGAACAAAAGATGGAAAGTTTGACCCAGATAGATACCAAAAAGTAATGAGATTTTGTAAAATGAGTGAAATCAAACTAGCTCAAGGTGCAAAACAAACAGGTGGAAAACTTATAGGTAGCAAAGTTAGTCCAGCAATTGCTTATTATAGAAATGTAGAAGCAAATAAAGATCTATTTTCTCCAAATAGATTTCCTTATGCAAACTCTATTGAAGAGTTATTTGATTTTATAGGAACAATGCAAGAATTATCTGAAAAACCAGTTGGAGTTAAAATAGTTATTTCAGATTATGAAAATATTGTACCTTTTGCTAAAGAGATTAAAAAAAGAGTTGATGAAGGAAATAGTGCATATCCAGACTATATAGCAATAGATGGGGGAAGTGGAGGAAGTGCCACAGCTCCTATTGAGATGATGGAAAGAATAGGTTTAAATATTAGAGATTCTATATATTTAGTGGATAAAGTTTTAAAAGAGTATGGGGTTAGAGATAAAGTAAAATTAACTGCAAGTGGGAAACTTCTAACACCTGATGATATTATTGTTGTTATGGCACTTGGAGCAGATTTTGTTCAAATTGCACGGGGTTTTATGATGAGTGCAGGTTGTATTAGAGCTAGGTATTGTTCTGGTACAAATGGGCATGATTGTCCTGTTGGTTTAGCAACACAAAACAAAGAAAAAAGAAGAAAATATTTTGTACATAAACAAGCTAGAAAAGTTAGAGATTATCATAAAAATTTATTGAAAAGTATTAGAGGATTATTGGCTGTAATGGGCTTGAAAAATATAAATCAATTGGACAAACATAAAATTATATTTGTAGACAAAGACTCAAAAGTACATGATAACATTGATAAAGTATTTGAAAGAATATTAGATATAGGAAAAGATATGGGGGATGAATTTCATGAATCTAGATAAAGTTATTTCGGGATTTTTTATTATATTGGCTATGACCATAAACTTTGGTTTTTTTTATGGTGATATGGATTCTTTAGAAACACATAGTAAATATGAACTTATGGCAGCAATTATTATAAATTTGATTGCAACAATACTAAAACTTGGTGATAAAACGCAGATGGGTTCTGTATTGTTAGCAACCTCTTTAGTTGCAGATATTCAATTGATAGTTGCAGCTACAATTTGGGCTGTTGCTTATTATGCTTTTGTTGTGGATAAAGAGATTGTTGCAATAATCATATCGCTATCAGGTGGTGCATTTTTAGCAAATTTAATCTCTGTTATTTTATATGTTGGCGATACTTTAAAATCTAAAAGATAGGCTAATTTATGAAAAACAGTTCTTTGTTTATCATACTTCAAAGGATGAGAAAACCTTTTTTAGTGATAACAATAACATATACCATAGCAATAATTGGTTTTTTGGTAATAAAAGGGGTTGATAATGAAGGAAACCCTTATCAATTAACCATTTTTGATGCCTTTTATTTTGTAACTTATACTGCAAGTACTATTGGATTTGGAGAGTTGCCATATGAGTTTACTTATGCTCAAAGAATATGGGCATCTATGTCCATATATATAACTGTTCTTGGATGGTTTTATGGAATAGGAACATTAGTTAGTTTACTTCAAGACAAACTATTTTTAAGAGAGATAGAAAAAGCAAAATTTAAAAGACAAATAAAAAATTTAAAAGATAAATTTATTATAATCTTAGGCTACAATCAAATCACAAATGAGATAATTAATAGAACCTTAGAACAAGGTTTAAGAGCTGTTGTTATAGAAAAAGATGAAAACAAAGCCAATGAACTGATTTTGGAAAATTTTACCCCTACAGTTCCTGTATTAGTTGCAGATGTTCACTCTTCAGAAGCACTTAAAGAAGCGGGACTTAAAAAAATAAACTGTAAAGGTTTAGTTTCAATTTTTGAACAAGATTCTTTAAATTTGAGAATAGCATTAACTTCAAAACTTTTAAATAAAAAAGTAAAATTGGCCATAAAATCTACAACAACTAATCATAGCGAAAACTTAAGAGATTTGGATGTAGAGATTATTGCAAATCCTTTTTCTATAATCTCTAGTGAAATAAGTATGGCTTTAAATGCTCCAAATTTATTGAAGCTTGAAAAATGGATATATCAAATAGATAACTTAAGTGCAAAAGTTCCAGTTTTCCCAAGGGGCAAATATATTATATGTGGTTATGGAAGAATGGGATTTCATATATATGAAAAATTTAAAGAGCACAATATCGAAGCTCATTTTGTTGAGGTTAAGAAAAATAAAGTTGAATCATTTATTGTTCATGATAAATTAACAATTACTAAAGGGGATGCTGATGATAAAGATGTTTTGTTAAAAGTTGGAGTTTTAGATGCCGCAGCTATAATCTCTTCAACCAATAACGATACAACAAATCTTTCTATTTTAGCAACTGCAAAAAAATTAAATCCAAAGATTATGACAATTGTTAGAGAAAATGAGATGGATGATTTTTCTATTTTTAGAAGTGCAAAAATAGATCATATTTTTATGATGTCTCGTATTCTAATCAATAAAACAACAAATGCACTCATAAGTCCATTATCAGATAAATTTATAAGAATGTGTAGTAAAAAAGATGAACAATGGGGAGCAAAACTTGTAAAAGATTTGATATCAAAAATAGATGAAAGCCCTTTATTGATGGAACTTAGAATTGATAAAAAATATGCACCACAAATTTTTAATGCACTTGAAAACTCAAATGAGATAAAATTAGAATTGTTTAGTCGCTCTTTATACAATAGAGAACAAAATAACAATGTAATACCATTACTGCTAAAAAGAGAAGATGAATATATTTTATTGCCTAGTTATGATGAGTTGGTAAATATAAATGATGAGATCCTTTTTGCATGTGATGAAAATGGAAAAAATGAAATAGCATATATTTCTGAAAATCTATATGAGTTTCATTATGCATATATAGGTGAAGAGAAAAAAACAATATTTTTTAGAAAATAATTGAGAAAATTTAAGGAAAAATAATGATTGTATTAACAGGTCCATGTGTTTTAGAAGATAGAGATACTGTGATGAAAATTGCAGAAAAATTAAAACCATTGAGTGAAGATAAAAGGGTAGACTTTTATTTTAAAGCTTCATTTGATAAAGCAAATAGAACAAGTCTTAGCTCATATAGAGGACCAGGATTAGAAGAGGGATTAAAACTTTTTGAAGAGGTTAAAAAAGAGTTTGGATATAAAGTAATAACTGATATTCATGAATCTTATCAAGCAAGTGTAGCTGCTGAGGTTGTAGATATTTTACAAATCCCTGCATTTTTATGTAGACAAACTGATTTATTAGTTGCTGCTGCTAAAACAAATGCTATTGTAAATATCAAAAAAGGGCAGTTTTTAGCTGCTGATTCAATGAAACATCCAGTTGAAAAAGTTATCAAAACAAGAGGTTTTGATGAGGTAAACTACGAAACAGCAAAAAAAGCAGGTGTTTGGTTATGTGAAAGAGGAAACGTATTTGGATATGGGGCTTTAGTAGTGGATATGAAGAATCTCATCTCTATGAGAGAATATGCACCAGTTATTTTTGATGCAACTCACTCAGCACAAGTTCCTAGCACTGGTGGAACAACAGGTGGTAACTCTGCTATTGTTCCAAGTTTAGCAAAAGCAGCAGCTGCTGTTGGTGTTGATGGTTTCTTTTTTGAAACACATACTGATCCAAGTGTAGCAAAAAGTGATGGACCAAATATGCTTCAAATTGACAATTTATATAAAACTATAGATGATGTTTTTGCCATTCAAGATGTTTTAGGATATAACAACTAAACTTTTTATTAATAATTTATGGCACTACTTTTGTGCCATATCTTTTTCTTTAAAAATTTTTGTATTGGTTTCTTTTACTACTTGATCTGATATTTGGTTTGTTTTAGATGCCATATCAAAAGTGTTGTGAGAAACTTCTAAATTCTCTTGAGTTTTTTTATCCAATTGTGAAACTAGAGAATTGATTTGATTTATCTCTTCTTCCTGTCTTTTTGATGATTCTGATACTGAGTTGATTAAAGTTACTGTTTGATTAATATTTGAACTTAAGTTTGAATATCCATTAATCATATCATCTGAAATTTGTTTACCTTCATTTGCTTTTATATTTGCATTTTCAACCATGTCTTTTATCTCTTTTGCAGCTTCTGCACTTTTATTAGCTAAGTTTCTAACCTCTTGTGCAACAACAGCAAAACCTTTTCCTGCTTCACCAGCAGTTGCAGCTTCAACTGCAGCATTTAGTGATAAAATATTTGTTTGGAAAGCAATTTGGTCAATTAAATTTAGTGATTCATTTATGGATGTAACACGTTCTGTAATCTCGTCCATAGCATTTGCAGTTTGTTGGGCTAGTTTTTCTCCATTTTTTACAGATATTGTTAATTCATTTGTATATGAAGACATTTTTTCAACATTTTCATTGTTTTCAATTATTTTCTTAGTGATTTCATCCAATGAAAGTGATGTTTCTTCAATAGAACGTGCAGCTTCTACTGTGTTATTATTTAATTTATCTACACTCACAAGTAGTGTGTTTGAACTATCATGGAGTTGTATTCCTATATTTTTATTTGTTACAAGCATATTTGTAATTGAGTTACCTAAAGTATTTACTCCATTTGCAAGTTCAAGTAAATCTTTGTTTAAATGAAGACTATTTACTTCATCTAAATAGTCATATTTAGTGTATTTATCCAATACTATTAATATGTTTTTTACATTTTTTTCTAAATTTATTGCCATTTTATTAAAAACATTTTTTAATTCATTTAAAGAAGGATTATTTGAAACTGTTTTTATTCTTTGAGATAAATCTCCTTTTTCAAATTTCCCCAAAATAATAATAGTCTCATTGATTAGGGATTTGTCTTCTTCAATTGTTTTTTGAGTTTTTAAAATATTATTATTAACTATTTCTGCCATCTTGCCTATTTCATCTTTTGTTTTTAGATTTAATAATGGTAATTCAGTGATTTCATTATTCAAATATTTAAAAAAGTCAATTAGACCTTTTTCTAAATTTTTTATTGGGATAACTATTGTTTTACTTGAAATGTAATATAAAATTATGAAAATCAACGTGACAAAAAGTATTGATATAATCCAAATATTTATTTGATATTGTGTGATTTTTGCTTCTAAAATTGTATTAATATCTACTACAACCTTATCAAGAGTATTTTGTGCATCAAAAATAATAGCATTGAGTTTTGGATATAAACCCTCTTTTTTATTGAAGCCAAGTCTATTTATATTGTTTGCCATATTTTGAAAGATAGATTGATATGAATTAAAATAAGTCAATAAATCTTTTTGATTCGCTAAATTCAATAATTTATTTTGATTTATAATATTAAGAATTTCTTGTATTTTTTCAATTACTTGTTTTTCATATTTATTTGATTTAGTAATAATAAATTCCATTTCAAGTTTTCTTAACTCTTGGACATGGTTAAATAATATATTTTCATTATTTGTTTTAATTAAAGTAGTTGCTTTTTTTATGACTTTTCTTAACTCTCCATATTCTCCAAAATCTCTTGTAAATCCTATCTCTTTTATTGTGGAATATAGTTCTTGGAATTCTGAATTATAATTAGATAATTTAGTGGTATAAATTTTTACACCATTTGATGGTAAACCATAATTGTTAAGTTCAACTATCAAATAATCTAGGTATTGCTTATTTTTTTTATATAATAAATCAAACTCTTTTTTTATATTTTCATCGTGAGTTAAAGAGAAGTTTTTCTCTAATCTCATTAAATTTAATATTTTATTTGTTAAGGTTATTGCATCTGCTTTTATCTCTTGCATTTGCGATATTTGTGTTTCATTGTAGTTTATAATTAATGTCAAAATAATAATAAACATAGATGATAGTAATGAAACAATGAATAACTTAATTTTAATTGAAAAATTCTTCATTTCTTTATTTCCTTGAATTTTTTTTTAGATTATACATCAAGAAAAAGAATTATTTATTGACAAATTTTTTACAATAATTTTATTTATTATTTCATATGATGCTATATTATTGTTTTAATCATTTCAAAGATGCTTTAGGGTATACTTAATCCCTTACATACTTTTTTGGAGAAAATTTATGAACATTATTGAAGGTAAATTAAGATTAAAAGGTGACGAAAAAGTTGCTATTATAAATGGAAGATTTAACCATATCATTACTGATAGATTAGTTGAGGGTGCAAAGGATGCATTTGTAAGACATGGTGGTGATGATAAAAATCTTGACCTTATTTTAGTTCCTGGTGCATTTGAGATACCTTTTGCACTTGAAAAAGCACTTGCAACTGGAAGATATGATGCAGTTTGTTGTGTAGGTGCAGTAATTAGAGGTGCAACTCCTCACTTTGATTATATTTCAGCAGAAGCAACAAAAGGTATTGCAACTGTTGCTTTAAAATATGGAAAACCAGTTTCAAATGGAGTTTTAACAACTGATACTATTGAACAAGCTATCGAAAGAGCTGGTAGTAAAGTTGGAAATAAAGGTGCTGAAGCTATGGTTACAATCATAGAGATGTTAGATTTATACAGTGAATTAGGATAAAAATTTGGCAACAAGAACACAAGCTAGAGAGTCTGTTATTGGTTTATTATACGCCTATGATTTAGGTAATGAAGGTATTGTAAAGTTTATTGATGAGATTTTAGAAGAGAAAAAAATCAGAAACAAACAAAAAGAGTTTGCCCTTGATTTATTTAATGGAGTTGTTAATAATCTTGAAGATATTGACAATGAAATAATAAGTCATCTAAATCAAGGTGGTATAAAAGATACGGGAAGTGTTGAAAAATCTATTTTAAGACTTGCTATTTATGAACTAAAATTTAAAAAGTTAGAAAAAGCTATTGTGATTAATGAAGCTATTGAGTTATCAAAAAGGTTAGCTTCTGATTCTGCACCTAAGTTTATAAATGGTGTTTTAGACAATATAAACAAAGGTTAATTTATGAGTTCAATGAAACTTTGTGTATCTTTGGATTTACCAAGCGCAAAAGAGAATTTAGTTTTAGTAGAACAAATAAAAGATTTTGATGTTTGGTTAAAAGTTGGTTTTAGAAGTTATATTAGAGATGGAAAACCTTTTTTAGAAGAATTAAAAAAGATAAATCCAAATTTTAAAATTTTTCTTGACTTGAAACTTTATGATATCCCAAATACTATGGCAGATGCTGCACAAGAGATAGCTCAGTTTGGTCTTGTAGATATGTTTAATCTTCACGCAAGTGCAGGGAAAAGAGCTATGAGTGAAGTTATGACTAGAATCAAAGATATTCCAAATAAACCTTTGGTTATTGCTGTTACTGCTTTAACTTCATTTGACAATGATGAATTTAAGCATATTTATAATGAAGATATCCAAACAAAAGCAACAAAACTAGCAGTTGATACTTATACATCAGGTGTTGATGGAGTTGTTTGTTCTGCATTTGAAAGTATGGATATTAAAAACAATACTTCAAAAGAGTTTATAACTTTATGTCCAGGTATTAGACCATTTGGTGAAGATGCAGGGGATCAAAAAAGAGTTGCAGATATAAACTTTTCAAAAGAAAACTTAGTGGATTTTATTGTAGTTGGAAGACCAATTTATAAAGCTTCAAATCCAAAAGAGATAGTGAAAAAAATAGTAGAAAGTATATAATTTTCTACTATTTGATATTTCTTTCAAAAATGTAAAAAATTAAGATATATTTAAGTACAAAATAAGTAAAATTACATCCCAAAATCAAGAGGACAAGTGGGTGAGTTGGCTGAAACCACATCCCTGCTAAGGATGCGTACTGGCAACGGTACCGAGGGTTCGAATCCCTCCTTGTCCGCCATTTTTAAAGTTTGTTTACCAGTAGGGTCATTAGCTCAGCTGGTTAGAGCACTCGGCTCATAACCGAGTGGTCGAAGGTTCGAGTCCTTCATGACCCACCACTTTCTGGGTGAATAAACTTTATGCGGGAATAGCTCAGTTGGCTAGAGCCTCTGCCTTCCAAGCAGATTGTCGCGAGTTCGAGTCTCGTTTCCCGCTCCACTTTTTTACAATCAAGATAAAAATCAAATAAAAAGAGTTTGAAATATGATTAAGTATTTTCTGATAGGAATATTTATAGCAATAACATTTAATGGATGTATTGTTGGAGATGCTGTTGCTTTACCTTTTAGAGTTACTGGTGCAGTGGTTAATGTTGTAACTCCTGATATCGTTGGAGATAGCATCACAACAACAGGTGATGCGATTGATACAGCTATCCCATTTTAATATGATGTATTAAAACTGTTCTAATTCTGGTTTTGCGATTGGAGCAGAGAAATAGTATCCTTGAGAGAAATTTATTTTTAAATCTCTTGAAATATTAAAAATATCTTCATTTTCTACATATTCTGCAATTGTTTTAATCCCTAGACTTTTTGCAAAATCAACCACAGTTTTTACTACATTGAAACTATTTTTATCTGTAACAATATGTTTTATCAAAGAAGCATCTATTTTTAGGTAGTCAACATTCATTTTTAAAATATGTTCAAAATTTGAATAACCACTACCAAAATCATCTATTGCAATTTTACAACCCATTTTTTTTACTTCATTTATAAAGTTGATTAAAACTTCATAATCTTTTATACTTTCATCTTCAAGGATTTCCCAAACAACTCTTTGGGCAACTTTATATCTTTTTAGTCTATTTTCTATAAAAATTAAAAAATTTTTATCTGCTATATCTTCATAGGATACATTTATAGAAAATTCAAAATCTAAGTTTTCAAACTCTTTAAAAGATTTATCAATAACTATTTTTGTGATACTTGTATAAAGGTTTGCCTTTTTAGATACATTTAAAAAGAAAAATGGAGCAACAACTTTGTCTTCATCTTCATCATATAACCTAACTAAACACTCATATTTATCTACTTTTTTAGTTTCATTATTAACTAAAGGTTGATAATAGACAATTATATTGTCTTTATCAAGGGCATTTTTAAGTTTTTTTGTCCATAACATATTATTTTCATATTCTCTTAAATCATCTAACTCTTCATAAAATACAATATAGTCTTTGTTTTGTTTTTTTGCAGCTTGTAAAGCTAAATCGGCGGTGATAAGTTTATTTTTTTTAGGGGAAAATGTGATTCCTGCTATTGCATTAACATCTATTTCATATTCATCTTCTTTTATAATTTCTGATTTTATTCCACCTAAAACATAAACTATAATATTTTCAAAGTCTTGATGGGATAGACCATGGTTTGAGATACAAAAAACGTCAGCAGAAAATTTGTATAAAGTAACTTTTGATTCTACAAATTTTATTACACTATTTATGATTTTTACAACAGCTTTTAAAACTTGGTCTCCAATTTTATTTCCAAAAAAGTCATTTATCTCTTTGAATGATTTTATATCTATTACAGCTAAACCAGTGATTCCTATTTCTGCATCTTGTATATCTTTTATAAGTTTTACTCTATTTGGAAGTTGTGTAAGATTATCTATATATAAAAGTTTTTTTAATTTTTTTTCATGTTCAAATTCTCTTTTATGTAGATGTTGACAAAATTTTATTTTGTTATAAATTAGTTTTTTATCTTTTTTATAATCTATATAATCAAAAATTAAAAGGGGTGTTTCATTGTCATTTTTATTTGATGAATCATTTAAAACAAGTATAGGAATATGGATAAAATCTATTTTTATTTGTGAAAATAGATTAGCTAAATCTTTTAGTTCTAAAATTTTTGTATTTATTATTATAATATGGATATTGTTTTCTTGTAATGTTAATGTAATTGTATTTAAGTTATCTGCAATAGTAATAGACTTATCATCTATATTTTTTAATTCATTTTCAATATTAAGTGCATTGTTATATTTCTCTACTAATAATATATTATATTTCATATTATATTTATCTCTTTTGAGGGTATTTGTTTTTCAAAAACTATTCATTATAACACAATTTCTATGGCTATTTAAGTCCATAGGTTCTAGTATGAAAATTATTTAGAATATTTCAATATTAATATAAAATAATATTTAAAATAGTATCTGATAGTTACACTAGGCAAAAATGTTATATTTATTTTTATATATATCGTATAAAAGGAATAATAAATGCTTGATATTTTAACTCTACTAAAATAAAGGAATTAGATGATTTTTGATTTGAATATAAAGCTTGAAGGTATAAATGAAGAGTTTTTAGAGGAGTTAGATGATTTTATAGAAGATTCTAGAATTGAATATTTTTTGATTAATCCAAAAACAAAAGAGGAATTAACAAAAGTTCAAGATATATCTTCTGAATGTGAAAGGTTTAAATATTCAATTCCTATTGAGCTTATTGATGAAAAAGATGAAAATTGTGTTGCTATTAAAATTACACAAATAGCAGATTTGAATTTAGTTGAAGATTTACCCATAGTTATTGAATCAGATAGTTTAACTGATGATTTTATAAATATATTAAATGATAAAGAGATAAAAGGTGTTATATTAAATGCAAAAGAATCTGATAATAAACTTGTAAATTTTGCATATTCTATTTCTCATGATTCTGTAAAAAATTGGACAAATAAAGGGATGATGGATACTGATTATAATAAACTTGCATTACAAAGTGATTACCCAAAATATGAATATGATGAGTTGTTTGATTTATTAAAACAAATGTCAGATATGACTTTTAGAGCAGAGCAATCTATAGTATCTGGTAGTACAAGAATCTTACTTAAAACTTTTGGTTTATTGTAATTGAATTTGAGTATTTAGACTTAATATATATTTATTAAAAATAATGAGATAATAATATTATTAATATACTAAACCTAAGGATGAGATTTGACCCATAAAATATTAGTATCTGATAGTGATGTAAAACTTGTAGCTTTTTTGCAAGAGAGGATAAAAGATAGAAGATTTCAATTTATTTTAGCTTTATCTTTAGAACAAATTTTAGAACATTTAGAAGAGGAAGTGTTCTTTGCTGCTATAGTTGACTTTGATACATATGATACAAATGGGAAAAAACTAATAGAGTATATTTTAGAAAAAAATATACCTACAATTGCTACTGTAGATGAACTTACATCTCAAAAATATAATGAACTTATTAAATATCCAATTATTGATTATGTTATAGACAATAACTACGCAGGAAAATTTTATCTTGCTGATTTATTACAAGGTTTAGAGTATTTTAATGGGAAAAAAGTATTAATCTGTTTTGATAATAAAGCTGTAAAAAAGCTTGAATCTTTAGTACAAATTTTTCACTCTTTGTTATTTGAACCTATTTTAGCTACCACATATGAAGAAGCCAGAAGCATTTTAAGTAAAGATGAAAATATAAAACTTGTTTATATTGATGAAGATTTAAATGGTGGAAGTGGAATAGAGTTGTGTAGAGAGATTAAACAAAATATTGATTATAAAGATGTTGTTGTTTTCGGTGGAGCACAAAATAAAAGTGATGAACATGAAATAAAAGAGATAAGAGGAAAGTTTTATAAAAGTGGAGTAATTGATTTTATAGTTGAACCCATTGATAAAGAGCAATTTAATACAAATATTTTAAGTATGATGAAAATTCTAAAACAGAAAAAAAGACTTGATACTTATGTTGAAACTGTTGATAAGTATGTTTTGATCTCTATTACAAATCTAGAAGGGATTATAGTATATGCGAGTGATGCTTTTTGTAATATAAGTGGATATAGTAAAGAAGAGTTAATAGGAAAATCACATAATATTATTAGACACCCAGATATGCCATCATCTTTATATGCAAAGATGTGGAAAACATTAAAAGAACAAAAAGCATGGGCTGGAGAGATTAAAAATAGGAAAAAAAGTGGTGACTTTTACTGGGTTAGTGTAAAAATAGAGCCTATTTATGATGGTTTTGGAAAAGTTATGGGGTATCAATCAGTTAGATTTGATATAACAGATAAAAAGAAAGTTGAAGAGTTATCTTTGACAGATACTTTAACAGGTGTACACAATAGAAGAAAATTTGATGAGATTATGGAGTATCAATTCTCTATTTGGAAAAGATTCAAAAAAGATTTTAGTATTATTTTTATTGATTTAGATAATTTTAAAATAGTAAATGATACTTATGGGCATAATGTGGGGGATAAGGTTTTAATAGAGATATCAACAATTGTAAAAGATACTATTCGAGAAGTAGATAGTCTTTGTAGATGGGGTGGTGAAGAGTTTGTTATTATATGTCCTTATACAGATGAAAAGGGGGCAATAATGCTAGCTGAAAAAGTAAGATCTGCAATTGAAAAATTTGATTTTAAATATATTGGTGCACAAACGGCAAGTTTTGGAGTAGGAACAATAAAAAAAGATGAAAATATCGAATTTTTAGTTGAAAAAGCTGATAGGGCATTATATAAAGCAAAAAAATTAGGAAAAAATAGAGTAGAGACTATATAGTCTTTAAAAAATCCGTTACAATCTCTTTATGATCAAAAACCAACTTATCTAAAGGGATTTCATCTAACTTATATACAAATATCTCTTTTGCATCATCTTGTGCTTTTGGAACTCCATATGCTTTACAAATATATACAACTGAAGCTGTATGAAATCTTGGATCTCTTTTTGGATCTGAATAGATATTTAATAAAGATTCAATTTTAACATCAAGATTTGTTTCCTCTTTCATCTCTCGTATTAAAGCATCTTCAACTTTTTCTCCAATATCTACAAAGCCACCAGGAAGTGCTAAACCATAGGGTTTATTTAATCGTTCAATTAGAACTATACCTTTAAAGTTTTCATTTTTATCAAAAAGTTTGATTATACCATCGGTACTAAGATTTGGGGTTTTTATCATTATATTTCCTAAATATTATTTATAATATAAAATATTATAAGAACTTCTTTAACTACTTTTAATTTGAAGTTAAATAAAATCTATCAAAATTATAAATAAAAGAAGCTTTGATGAATCACTTTTCTGATGAAAATTTAGTTAAAATTTGGAAATCATCTTTTAATCTTTCAAATCAAGCAATTTATTGGTTAGATATAGAAGGAAATTTACTTTTTGCTAATAAAAAAGCATTAGAGTCTTTAGGTTATACTTTAGATGAACTTCAAAACCTAAAACTTTGGAATGTTGATGCTAATGTAAATACAAAAGAGAAATATCTTAAAGCCTTAGAACGATTTAAAAATGAAGAGATTGATTTATCAAATATAATTCAAACTATACATAAGAAAAAAGATGGAGAACTTTTCCCTGTAGAAGTTGTTTCAAGTTTTGAACAAATAGATGGAAAAGAGTATGTGATCTCTTATGCTAAAGATATAACTTATAGATTAGAAAGAACAGAAAAAATCAACCTTTATTTTGAACTGATAAACTCCTCTTCAGATATGATTTTTTTAGTAGATTTAGAAAATGAGAAAATTGAATTTGCAAATAAAATTGTATGTAAAGAGTTGGGATATAGTTTAGAAGAATTAAATAATATGAAAATCTCTGATATTAGAGAACCTGTTGAAGGGGAACAAAAAATTAATATACCTGAGGTCTTTGAAAAATTACAAAAAGAGAAAAAGCTAATAACCTTAGGGATATATAAAACAAAAAAAGGTGAAAGAATCTCTGTTGAAACCTCTTTACATATAAAAGAGTATTTAGGTAAAAATTTTATAATAGCAATATCAAGAGATATAGGTGAAAGAGTTGAGATAGAGAAAAGAAAAGAGGAATTAAATAAAAAACTTAGAAGATATAATGAAACACTTGAAAAAGAGGTTGAAAAAGTTAAAAACGAGTTAATAGAATATGAAAATATAATGAGAAAACAATCTAAAATGGCTGCAATGGGAGAGATTATAGAAAATATTGCTCATCAATGGAGACAACCCTTGTCTGCAATCTCTGTTTTATCAAGTGGTATGATTATTCAAAATGATGCAGATGTTCTTTCAAAAGATGAACTATCTTTGAATTTAAATAAAATTCATGATCAAATTCAGTATTTATCTAAAACAATAGATGATTTTAGAAATTTTTTTAAACCAGATAAAAAGAAATCAAAATTTAAAGTAGATAAAATTATTAAAGAATCAATTAAACTTATAAAGTCTAGATTTAATGCTTTAGATATTGTGTTTGTTAAGAAGTTAGATAGTATTGATTTATATAGTTATGATAATGAACTTTTACAAGTTATGTTAAATATAATAAACAATGCAGTAGATGAATTAATAAATAAAGAGTATAAAAGAGTTATTGAAATAAAATGTTATGTAAAAGGTGCATATGTTGTAATAAAAATAAAAGATAATGGTGGTGGAGTTAGTGAAGATATTATAGATAGAATTTTTGAACCATATTTTACTACAAAACATAATTATCATGGTACTGGTATAGGTCTTTATATGTGTCAAAATATAGTAGGACACTTACAAGGTAAAATAGAAGTAAAAAATGATATTTTAGAATATGAAAATCAAGTTTTTGAGGGAGCCTGTTTTAAGATACAGATTCCATTAGTTTTAAATGAGGAAAAAAATGAGCGATAGATTACATGAAATAATAGCCGAAATAGGTGTTATACATAAAGATTTAATCAATGATGGTAAAATAGATGATATAGAGTATGTTTTTGAGTATATTGAAAATTATGAAGATGATATAAAAGAGCATTATTTAAAACTACTTTTACAATACTATTTTCAACAAAACAGTATAGAAAATGTAAAAGAGTTATTGATTCTTGGATATAAATTTGATCTTAGAATGGAAGATATTAAGGAAGCATTTTTACATATAACCTCTAATGAAGAAAATGTTATTGAGTTGCTTGAAGATAATGTTGTATTTTTTAAAGATACAAATTATGAAGAACCACTAAAATCTATGTATGAATATTATATAAATGGTGATGATGAATTAAAAGTTATCTTAGAAGAGACTGTAGAGTTAATTAAAAGAAATAGATATGTATGTGCTTATGCTTTTAAAAATCAACAACAAGATTTTGCAAGGTTTTTTCTAAATGAAGATTTATTAGAATCTTTAAAAAGAGATTTACCATATCTTTTAAAATAAAGGCTTAGTATAAAAAAGTTTAAAAAAGTACATATAGAGATTACAAATATCTGTAATCTTGAGTGTAGCTTCTGTCCTAGTAAAACCTTAGCAAATGAAACTATGAGTTTAGAAACTTTTGAGGATATAAATAAACAACTTAAAGATATAACAAAACAATTAGCTTATCATGTAGTAGGTGATCCTTTGGTTTTGTCAAATTTGCAAAAATATTTAGATATTAGTTTAGAAAACTCTTTAGAGGTAAACTTAACAACAGCAGCATATAATATGTCAAAGAAAAGTTTTGAGACTTTGATGCATAAGGCAATAAGGCAAATTAACTTTTCTTTAAACTCATATAATGCAAACTCTCATAAAATATCTTTGCAAAAGTATTTAGAACCTATCTTAGATTTTTGTGAATATGCAATAGAAAATAAACAACACTTTTTTGTTAATCTAAGAATTTGGAATTTAGATGAATCTCAAAGTGCAAAACAGTTTAATAAAGAGGTTTTTGAAACAGTAAATAAAAGGTTCAATTCAAATATTGATTTAGATGAGGTTTATAATAGTAAACCTAAAAATATAAAAATAGCAAGGATGATATTTTTTAATTTTGATGAGTATTTTTCATGGCCTAGTTTAACAAATGAAACAGTTTCAAAAACAGGTTTTTGTTATGGTTTAGATTCTCACTTTGGGATATTAAGTGGTGGAAAAGTTGTACCTTGTTGTTTAGATAAAGATGGTGTTGTTGATTTAGGAGATATAAAAAAACAAACATTAAAAGAGATTTTAGCTTCTAAAAAGGTTTTAGATATACAAAAAGGGTTTAAAAACAATATTTTAGTAGAGGAACTGTGTCAAAAGTGTCAATATCGAACAAGGTTTGATAAGTAGTTTTTAGATATAATCCAATTTCTTATTAAATATTAAAGGATTATTTATTTATGTTAGAAGGGCAAATAATATCTATAAGTTTTAAAGACTTTTTTACTAAACAAATGTTAAAAATTGCATTATTACCTTTGGTTATCACTATGATAATTATGCTTGCACTTTTTTATACAGCTGCTGATTATGGTTTTACTGCTTTGCAACAGTTTATAGAAGCATCACAACAAGGACAAGAGGTAACTATTGATCCAAATGCACCTTTTTATTTTATTTGGACGATGTATCTTATAGCTTTTTTATTTAAGTATTCGATAACTTCTTGGCTTGTAGGATTTTTGATCTATACAGTTGGTACACTTTTTATTATGATGTTTTCTGTATTTTTGACTTTAATTATAATTGGATTTTTAACTCCTATGATTTTAAATATAGTACATAAAAGACATTATAGTCATCTACAAATAAATGGTTTTGGTAATTTGATGAGTCCTTTATGGGTTTTATTAAAAAGTGTTATTGTGATGATATTTCTTTTTATAGTGTTGATTCCTGCTTATTTTATACCTGTTGTTAATTTATTGGCTATTAATTTTCCATTTTATTACTTTTTTCATAAAATGCTGACTTTTGATGTGGCTTCAACAATTTTGACCGAAGAAGAGTATAAAACAATTCATAAAAAAAGTGCAAATAGTTTTAGGTTTAGAACAATGTTTTTATATTTTATCTCTATGATACCTTCACTTACTCTTTTTTCAGCAGTGTTTTTTGTAATCTATTTAGGGCATGCATATTTTCAAGAATTGATAAAATTAGATGGAAATAACAATATAAAAAATGAAAATAAAGAGGATACTAGACTTTTACAAAACTAGTCTGTATCCTGTACCTTGAATATTTTTCAAGGCATTGTCTGGAAGTTTTTTTCTGAAATTTTTGATAAATAGTCTCATGGCATTTGGTGTCATAACACTATCTTCATTCCAGATAATATTTTCCATCTCTTCATAGGTGATGATTCTGTTTTTTTGTATTAAAAGCTTTAAAAACTGGTTCTCTTTTTTTGTTAGTTTAAACTCTTCATTTGGAGCTTGAACTAAAGACTTACTTTCATCAAAAAGCCATCCTTCACAAAGATTATAAACTCTTGCTGTATCATAACTTTTGATAAATGCAGCCAAAGCTTCAAAAAGGTTTGCATCAGTTAGTGGTTTTACAATATATTTTACTAAATGTAGTTCTGTAGCATCTAACATATAGTTTAAATCAGTGTGAGCAGAAGTTATAATGACTCTTACTTTACTATCAGTTTTTCTGATTCTTTTTATTAAATCTATACCTGTTTCATTTGGCATTTTTACATCTGTGATTATTAAATCAGGTTTATTAGTCTCATATAAGTTGTATGCTTCTGTTGTATTTTTTGCAACATATGTTTCTTTGAATAAATCTTTTAATATCTCATAGATATTGTTTCTGATTCCCTCTTCATCTTCAACATATAAAACCGTAAAGGCACTTAATTTAGAGATTAGTTCTTTATCCATTCAAAAAACCTTATTAGAAATATGGTATCATACCAAAAATATCATTAATGGAAAAACAATTGAAGTTTATCACTGAGAAAAATTTATCAAAAATTATAATCTATATTTTCATTATTATCATGACCTCTATGATTATGATGATTTCATACTTTTATGTAAAAAATACATATGAAGAGTTTGATAATGAAATGGAAAAATATATACAAGAACATTATAAAAATCAAAAAGTTGCTTTAAAAAAAGAGATTGATACAATTATTGACGTTATAAAATACAATGCAACAAAAAATGATGAGAGTGAGACATTTTTAAAAGAGGATACTATAAGGCTTTTAAATAATATCTCATTTGACAGACATAGAAGTAATTATATATTTGTATATGAGGTTGAAAAAATGAATGGTGGTGATGATTTTGCCACTCTTTTAGTAAATCCAAATAGATTAGATTTGGTAGGTAAAAAAATATCTACAAACTATGAAGATACAAATGGCAAGAAATTTAGGGAATTTTTTATGAAAGATATTAGAGAAAAAGGGGAATCTTATACGGAATATTATTATAGAAAATTAGATACTGATGTTTCTAAATTAAAACTTTCATATTTTAAATATTTTCCTAGATGGAATTGGGTCATTGCAGTTGGAGTTTATGTAGATGATATCGAAAAAGAGATAGAAAAAAATAGAGGAAATTTACAAAAAAAGATTCAAAAACAAGTTATTCAAAATATTTTATTGTTTTTATTGTTTTTGTCATTTGCTATAGTTATCTCTATCTTAGTATCACAAAAAATTGATGATGTTTTAAAATCATATCAAAGAAGAGTTCACTCAAAATCAAGAGCTTTAAAAGAGTTAAATGAAACTCTAGAAAAAAAAGTTATTGAAGAGGTTGAAAAAAATAGGGAACAAGAGCAAATAATGGTACAAAAATCAAAACTTATAGCTCTTGGAGAGATGATATCGAATATTGCCCATCAATGGAGGCAACCCTTATCTGAACTTTCTTCAATAATTATGTTTATAAAATTTAAATATGAGATGGGTAAATTAAATGATGAGGTGATGGAAAAGAAAACAAAAGAAGCAGAGGCAGTTTTGGAATTTATGTCTCATACCATTGATGATTTTAGAAATTTCTTCTTACCTAAAAAAGAGAAAGAGAAGTTTACTTTAATCTCTGCACTTGACTCTATAATTACCATTATTTCTAGTTCTTTAACAAATAATCAAATACATTTAACGGTATGTGTTGATGATTCAATTGTATTAAATACATATTTAAATGAATTTCAACAAGTTATGTTAAATATAATAAAAAATGCAAAAGATGTATTAATTGAGAAAAAAGTAAAAAACCCTTGGATAAAAATCTATACTAAACAGGAAGGAAACCATATTATACTTTATGTTGAAGATAATGGTGGTGGAGTAGAAGTTGAACCAAAAAGTAAAATTTTTGAACCATATTTTACTACAAAAAAAGATAGTGATGGAACAGGAATAGGGCTTTATATGTCAAAAATTATTGTTGATAAAAATATGAATGGAAAATTAAGAGTTAGAAATGGTGAGTTTGGTGCTAGATTTGAGATAATTTTACCTAAGTAAAATAATATCAAAATAAAGATAAAATAAGCAATAAGTTTATTTTGTAACTATAATTTTTGTTAAGAGAAAGAGGCTAAAATGGGAAAAGTTTCAAATCCAGATGAATTAGTTAGTGGTAAATACGAGTATTATTCACCTATTTCAAGTATGAACTATTTTAAATTTGATATCGATTTAGCCCAAAATATATATATCTGGGGAAAAAATAAGTTTGATCAAGAAATAACAGTTATAATATATGATGAAGATTTAAATTATATAACAGAATATTATGGTAACACCACACAAGCAATTTTTATGGAACTACCTGGTACATATTATTTAAAAGTTTCTAGTGGAGTGGGAGGTGGTTTTAGAGTTGATTATGATGATTCATTTAGTAGTATGAGTGAAGAATTAGAAACTATGATTACTTTGTATACTACATATTTTGATAGAGCCGCAGATATGCCTAGAGTTGATTATTGTATGGAAGTTATGCAAAATGAAGGCTATAGTTTTGATGAGATTGCTAAAATATTTTCGCAATTACCTGATTGTCAAGATTTATATATTGGTTTAAATCAAACACAGATTATTTCTGAAGTATATTCTAATGTTTTAAATAGGACTGCGACAGAAGAAGAGATATCTTATTGGAATAGTGAGATAAATAGTGGTAGTTTAGAAATCTCTTTATTGATTAAAGCTTTGATTGATAAAACTTTAGAAAAAGATAGTAGTGGTAATTACATAAATAGTGAAGATGCTCTTTTATTTAATAATAAAATAACTTTTTCAAAATACTTTTATGGTTTAAATATTGATAATACAACTATTTCTTTAGATTCTATTACAGCTGATTCATCTTCTGTAAGAGTTCTAAAATCCCAAATTGATTACTTAATTCTTGATTCAATTGATGTTGATTCATATTCTATTGTCAATGATGGTAGTGATACTATATTATATAATTCTCTAATAAAAAGTTTGGATTCAGGTATTTATTGGGATATAAATACACTTACATATAGTTTTAATGAAACGATACCAGATGATTATTATGATTCTGAAGAATATGTTGATGGATTCACTCCTTTAAGTAATCAGCAAAGAGAAAGTGTACGTGATATATTTGAAAAATTAAGTGAATTTACAAATTTAGAATTTCAAGAAGTTTCTATAGATGGAGTTATAAGATTTAGTATCACAGATTTTGTTCAAGATGATCTATCAGATGCGGCTGCTTATGCATACTATCCTGGCGATTTTCCATATGCCTCAGATGTATTTCTGAGTAAAGAATATTTTTCAGTTGATGTGAATCCTGGAGATTTTACATATCATGCAATATCTCATGAATTAGGTCATGCATTAGGATTAGAACATCCTTTTGAAGGTGATAATATTTTAGATATAAACCTAGATGATGTACAACATACAGTTATGTCATATACAACACCTAACACTTTTAATCTTGTTTTTAGTTATGATAATGGCTACTACTATGCTAAAAGTATACAAAATTATCCTGCCTATTATTCTATTTATGATATTGCTGCCCTACAATTACAATATGGTAGTAATCTAAATTCAAATACAGAAGATAATGTATATAAATTTTTATATGAAGATAGTTCTTATGAAACAATTTGGGATGCTGGAGGGATGGATACTTTAGATTTATCAAATAATCTAGGTAATACAACACTTGACTTAAATGGGGGAAGTCTAAATAGTATAGATCAATATACTTTAGATATGATAGTAGAAAAATATCAAAATGATTTTAGTAATATTGATAGCACTTTTATACAAGATAGTGTAGAAACGACTTATAACAGTGACCTATTATATACTGGTGAAAATAATATAGGTATTGCATATGGGACTATTATTGAAAATGTGTTTACCGGAATAGGAAATGATATAGTAATAGATAATCAAGTAGATAATGTAATTGATACATCAGCAGGAGATGATTATATATATTTAGGAAATGGTGGTTTAGATACTGTAAATGGTGGTTTTGGAACTGATTATGTAAGCTTTTCATATTACGAATCAGAGATGAGTATAATACTAACTAATGATAAATATTTAGTATTTAATGATAGTTATATGGCTATATTAGATAATGTTGAGTATATCAAATTTGAAGACACTTTAACTTATGAAAATATTGATTTATTTGTTTAATTAATAACCTGAGATTTTTTCTGAATCTTTTTCTCTTTTTTTGCTGGCTGGTATAACATATGATGCCATAAAGCAAATCCACAAAATGCTACTCCAGCACCTATGTGTACATTTTTTGCTAATTTATTTTTCATAAACATAGATGTAACAACTGTTGCTCCAAGTGTAGCAGTCATTCCAACTTTTGCTATCTCTTTTTGAACTTCTAAATCTATACTCATAGTTTCTCTTTCCTTTTTCTTCTTTTTTCCATTTTTCTAGCTGTTGTATTTAGTGTCTTTACTGTCAAAGCTGTTGTTAATACAGCTGCAAGTGGTAGTAAAATTGGCATATTAATCCTTTATGATAATAATTATTAAGATCTTATCATTAGTTATCTAAAACTAAACTGATAATTATTATCATATAATGCAATTAGTGTACCTTAACTTACCTTTACCCCTTGAATTGACCTAAATAATAAACCTATTGTTGTACCATTATGTAAAAATGCTGTTGTAATAGGGCTAAATAAACCAAATGTTGCACCTGCTAAAATTGCAGAGTTTATCCCTACTGTTGCATTGAAATTATTGTTTATTAGGTTCATTGTCTTATTTGCTAACTCTTTAGCATCAGCAACTGCTTGTAAATCATCTTTTAGTAAACTCACATCAGCTGTAGCTTTTGCTATATCTGCACCTTTACTCATAGATATACCAATATGTGCAGAGATTAGTGCAGGGGCATCATTGATACCATCACCTACAAAGGCTACTTTTTTACCACTATCCATAAGCTCTTTTACAATTTTGGCTTTATCTTGTGGCAATAATTGTGCTCTTACTTCATCAATACCTAGTTCATCTGCTATTAGTTTTGCTTTTTTCTCAATATCACCTGTAAGCATAACTATATTTTTTACACCTAATGCTCTTAATCTATTTATTACCTTTTTTGCATTGGCTCTAACATTATCCATAAGTTCAATAGTTCCTAATAGTTTTCCATCATAACCAATATAAAGTAGTGTTTTACCACTTTCAATAGATTCTTCTATTTTTTTTATGTGTACAGAAAAATCTATTTTTTCATCATCTTCTAAAAAGTGTCTACTACCAATTATTACAGATTTTCCATTCATCTGTGTTTTTACCCCATGGGCAACTATAAATTCAACCTCTTCATGGTGCATATGAACAAATCCATTATCTTTTGCTGCTTTTACAACAGCTTCTGCTACAGGATGAAAATAATGCTCTTCAGTAGAAGCAGTTAGATTTAATATCTCCTCTTTTGTCCAATTTTTATCATATGATTGAACCTCAATCACTTCTAATTCACCTGAAGTTAATGTTCCTGTTTTATCAAAAACAAAAGTATCAGCAGAGTTTAAAGCTTCAATTGATTTTGCACCTTTTATCATAATCCCTTCATGTCCAGCTTTTGAGATTGTTGATTTAAATGCAACTGGAGTAGCTAATTTAAGTGCACAAGAATAATCTGCTTGAAGTACAGAAGCAACTCTTTCCATATTTTTTGAAAGACCATATGAGATACCAGCTAAACCTAAAGTAACAGGAACTAGTTTATCAGCAAGTCTTGTTGCTTTTAGTTGTACTGATGATTTTTCATTTAAAGAGTTTTCAATATAGTGTTTAATCCTTTGTGTAGCAGTATCAGCACCAACATGCTCTGCCCAAATTCTAAGCCTACCATCTTCTATAATAGTTCCAGAAATAACTCTGTCCCCTCTAGTTTTTACTACAGGTTCAGCTTCTCCTGTCATAGATACTTGATTTACACTAGCACTACCTTCTAAGATATGACCATCAACAGGAATTGTATTACCAATACCCACAACAACAATATCTCCAACTTGTATTTTAGAACTTTTGGTTAAAATCTCAGTAATTTTACCATCAAACTCTTTTTCTACCCAAGCCTCTTCAACATTTGGTTTTGATAACTCTTTTAGTAAATCATCACTTTTATGAACAGTAGTCTCTTCTATATATTCACCAAGTTCTAACATAAGGTTTGTAGAATTAGCAGCAAGATAATCTTTTCTTAATATAGATATTCCAACTGCTGAACTTTCTAAAACTTTTGAAGTTAGCCCTTCATTGTATAACTCTTTTGCTCCCTCTATTATAAGTGGAATAGCAACACTTGAAGTTAAGCTTGCTTTTAAGAAGTTATTTGTAACTAATCTTTCACCAACTAGAGCACCAGTAGCTCTAATAATTCCAGCTTTACTTGGTTCTTCACTACTTTCACAAGATACACAAACAGCTGTTTGTTTGCACTTACCTAAGAAATCTTCTCTTGTGGCATTTTTTAGTTTATTTTCAATAGTATCAATTATTGAATCATTTTCTAAATTGAAAACTATACTAAAAGCTTTTTTATTTATTCTTACTGATAAGACACCTTCTATTTGTTCAAAATATTCTTTTAGTACATTTGCATCAATAGAATCACTTTTTAATAATAGATATTTATATCGAACCCTAAAGGGCACTTTATGTACTAATTTAAATTTATTACTCATGATTCTTGGTTATTTTGTGCTTCCATTTGTGCTTTTGCATCTTCATATCTCTCTTTTAACTCTTCCATTCCAGCTTGGAAAAGTTCAGTTCCTTTTGAAAATGCTTTCATAATTGTTTGCTGTGCATTTTTATTTGTTAATAAATATGTTGCAGCAGCTCCTATTAATGCTCCTTTTATAAAATCAGCATTATTAAAACCATTTTGTGTATTTTGTGCTGGCTGTTGATTTACATTTAGTGGTTGATTTATATATGGGTTTTG
>QKDL01000090.1 GCA_003252105.1 Arcobacter sp. | reverse complement strand
AATATATAGAAATTACAAAAAATAAAGAAGCATTAAAAAGATTTGAGGAACATGAAAACTTTTATAATAATATTGAAAATATTAATGATGATGAAAAAATAAATGTTTCTATGTCTAAAAGTGAGTATTTAGAATACATAAAATGGAAAGAGAATGATAAACAAAAATAAAATTAGTAAAATTGTGACTATTCATTATTTTGATTCGTTTAATGAAAATAAAATTTTTTGTAATACTAGAGGTAAAAGTACATCTACTGAGAATATAAATGAAGTTACATGTAAAAAATGTTTATACTTTATTGAGTCAGAAAGGTTACTTACAGCTAGAAGAAAAAATGAAGGGAAAGTCATCGCAAATGATATTTATTCAAGATATGGAGAAGAAATTTATAACAATATATATAAAGAAACTCAAAATACTGAAACACTATCAAGTAGAGAAAAATTAAAATATTTATATCTAGAACAGAAACAGATAGAAAAAAAATATCAAAAAAGGTCAAATAAAAATGCTTATTGGTATGATACAAATTATCTTAAAAATGATAAAGAAATAAAACATCTTGAATCACTAATAAAAAGTAAAAAAATGTTGTAATATTTATAATAAATTTATTGTAGATAATTTTTAAGTATATTTAGCTATTTAGGGGTGTGTTAAATTTTTCCCTAGATAGTCATACTTTACAACACGTTAATGCTTTACTTAGATTTGATATTGCATACGCACTTACTCAAACATAATTTTGTATAAATCAATATTAGTATGACCGTTGTTTATTCTTTTAAAAAAGAATCAAAACAATAATATTTATAATAATATATAGAAAATAAAGAAATTATCATTTCCTTCAGCTTTAATGTGATTTTATTAAAATAATATTTTAAACAATATATTATTTAGTATTTTTGCTATATAATAAAGTTTAAAAAGGAACTAAATGACTATAGAAACTTTCATATCTAATTACAAGAATCATCCTATTTTATTTATTGGAACAGGAGTAAGTTTAAGGTATTTAAAAAATTCATACAATTGGAATGATTTATTAGAAAAAGTGTCATTAGATTTTAGGGGAAATGAAGAATATTATTATGATATAAAAGCCAAATGTTTTGAAAATGGTCATTATAAGTATGATAAAATTGCCACTTTATTAGAAAATGATTTTAATACTCATTTGGAGCAAAATAGAGAAGGAAAATTTAAAAAAATAAATGATATTTTTTATGAAAATATGAAGAAAGGTATTCAATTAAGTAGGTTTAAGATTTATGTTTCTGAATTAGTTGCAAACTCAGAAATAAATGAAGATATGAAAGAGGAAATTGCAGAGCTGAAGAAAGTTAGGAAAAATATTAGTTCAATAATCACTACAAACTATGATACTTTCATTGAAAATATATTTAATTTTAAACCATTGATTGGTAATGATATTTTATTAAGTAATCCATATGGTTCTGTATACAAAATTCATGGATGTATTACACAACAAAAGCAAATTATTATTACAGAGAAAGATTATTCAGATTTTTCAAATAAATATGAACTTATAAGAGCACAACTTTTATCTTTATTCATACATAATCCAATTATTTTTATAGGATATAGTATAAGTGATGAAAACATAAAAAATATTTTAAAAACAATATTTACATATATTGAACCAGAATCTGAAGATGCAGAAAGAATCAGACAAAATTTTTTATTGGTATCGAGAGATAAAAATATTGATTCAGAGGAAATATTAGAACATGATATAGACATGCAAGAGTTCTCCTCTACTATAAAAATCAATAAGTTAAAGACATCAAATTATAAACCTCTTTATACTGCACTCTCGAATTTGAGTCTTCCTGTATCAGCTTTAGATATAAGAAAAGTGCAAAATGTAGTAAAAGAAATATATAGTGGTGGTTCAATTAAAGTTAGTATTACTGATGATTTAGAAGCTATTGATAATAGTGAAAAAGTTTTGGCTATTGGTTCAGTAAATACAATTAGTTATGTACATCAGAATAGTAGCGAAATAATGGAAAACTATTTCCAAATTATTGATGAGTCAAATTCTCAATTATTAAATATAATTGATAAATTAACTATACAAAAACAACAATATTTTCCTATTTTTGCATTTTCAAAAATTAATTTCACATTGGATAAGGAAGAAGAATTAAAAGTTCAACAGAAAGAAAAATTAGAAAAAAATATTAGTGATATAAATGGACAAAAGTACATAAAACATCATACTAAAATTGATGAAATACTAAATGATGATGACATACCAAGAAGTAATAAGGTTAATGCATTATTATGGGGGATTATGAAAAATGAACTTTCCTTGGCAGAAGTAAAAGTTTTTTTAGAAAACTATTACGATAAAAAGAATACAGATTATAGAAAATTATTATGTGCATATGATTATATGTCTTCTTTATCTTAACTATATAATTGTGTAATAAATATTTATATTTCTAAACTAAAACAAATAGATATGAAAGAAAAAATAGTGTAAATAGTTAATCTTTTCTAGAAATTATTTTGTTTAAATAATTAGCATACCATTCAATCAAACTTCTCATACTTTCTTTATATGAGGCTCTATTATACGCATCTTTGATTTTATTTTTTTCTTTATGTGCAAGTAGAGCTTCAATAACTTCTCCAGTAAATTTATGTCCATCTTTATGATTTGCATTTTCATAGGCAATAGTCGAAAACATTGCTCTAAAACTATGAGGTACAAATTCTTCTTTACTGTAACCCATTCTTCTAAGAGCAGAAATTAAAGTATTATCGCTCATAGGTCTATTTTTATCTCTTAAACTTGGAAAAACATATTTTCCATCTCCTGAGAATTGTTGCACTTCTTTTAATATTTCTATTACTTGATTAGGTAGTGGGAGTATAAACTCTGTTTTAGTTTTCATTTTATTTGCAGGGATTATCCATTGTTTACTTTCAAAATCAATTTCAGACCATTCACAATGTCTAATATTATAACTTCTAACAAATACATAAGGAAGCATTTTTAGTGCCATTTTTGTTGTGTAGTCTCCATTGTATTCATCAATAGCTAGTAGTAAACCTTTTATATCTTTTTCTTTTGTAAAAGTAGGGTAGTGTTTTTTTGTAGTTTTTCCTATAATATTTTTTTGTTCTATATCAGCTATTATATTGTGTTGTACATATTCTAAGGTAACTGCATATTTATATATTTTATTTAATAACATATGGACTCTGTTTGCAGTTTCTAAGATACCCTTATTTTTTAAATCTTGTAAAATCTCAATAATATCTAACCTTGTAATATCTTCCATAGATTGATTTTGTATAAAAGGATAAATATAATTTTCTAATGCTTTTCCAAGTTTATCATGATAGTTTTCTGAAACTTCTGTTTTATAGTTTGCTAACCATTCTTGAGACACTTTATTAAAGGTATTTGTATTTTTCTCCTCTTCTAATTTAATCTCTTCTTTTTTTTGCTTTTTTTCTTCACTTGGGTCAATACCATTTGCTATTAATGATTTATATTCCTCTCTTAGGTTTCTTGCATCTTTTAAAGAAAGGTTTGGATAAACACCTAAAGACAAAACTTTTTCTTTATTGTTAAATCTATATTTTAATCTCCACCTTTTTCCACCAGTTTTGGCAATGATTAAAAAAAGACCCCCACCATCAAAAAGTTTATAATCTTTGTCTTTTGGTTTAGAAGAGTTGATTTTTGTATTTGTTAAAGGTACGATAGTTCGAGCCATGAGAGTCCTTTTTAAATATTTTAGGGTACTATTTGGGGTACTTTTTTTTAATGCACTTTCTAATTTTACAAAAAGACCCCTAAAAAGTACCCTAAAAGTTTTAGATTTGATAATATTTGGTTAATCTTAGTTGGACAAAAAAGTTAGTAAAAGTCCTATTTGTAATGTTTCGTTGGACTTTTTTAAAATTTGTTAGATTGTTGATTGGTGGAGATGTCCGGAATTGAACCGGAGTCTTAAAACAGCTACTACCAGCGTCTACATGCTTAGAAGGGTTGAAAAATTTCACTTCACATCAACTCAACCCGCAAGGCAAATGCGAAGCTAAGATTTAAAAGTGTCTCTAATTAGTTCAATCAATCCTAAAAAGATAATCTATCTTGGGTGAACCCACTAAAATCTACTTAGATAGAATCAGTAGTGTGAGCCTCCGAAGACTCAACCCGAAGGGAGTCTAAAGTTTGTTAAACTTACGCAGCTTTTGCGTAAGCTGGAGCGTAATCAGTATTGTTTGCGTCTAAAAAAAATGAACCGCGTAACGGCATGTTCAGGCCGACATGCAACTGATCCTCACTGCTCTAATCGATACCAAGTCATCCCCATGAAAATTTGGACGGAAATTATATCAAAACTTTTCTACTTTTACAAGAGGAAAGCAAATTTGTAACCATTTTTAAAACATTACTTAGATAGAATTGCAGATATTTTAATTGGAGATTTTAAATGACTAAAAAAGGTATTCTTATCATAGGTGCGGGTGGTGTAAGTAGAGTTGCAACAGTTAAGTGTGCTATGAATATTGATACATTTGAAAAAATTACTTTAGCTTCTAGAACAGTTTCTAAGTGTGAAGCTATTGCAAGTGATATCAAAAAAAATCAAGGTGTTGATATCGATGTAACTTCTGTAGATGCAGATAGTGTTGAAGAGTTAGTAAAACTTATTGAAAAAGTAAATCCAAAGTTAGTTTTGAATGTGGCTTTACCATATCAAGACCTTACAATTATGGATGCTTGTACAAAATGTCAAGTTGATTATGTAGATACTGCAAACTATGAGCACCCTGATGAAGCAAAATTTGAATACAAACTACAATGGGCTAGAGATGGTCAGTTTAAAGAAGCTGGGATCATGGGTCTTTTAGGTTCTGGTTTTGACCCAGGTGTTACAGGTGTATTTTGTGCTTATGCTCAACAAAATCTTTTTGATGAGATTAATTATATAGATATCATGGATTGTAATGCTGGTGATCATGGATATCCATTTGCAACAAACTTCAACCCAGAAATTAACCTAAGAGAAGTATCTGCAAATGGTAGATATTGGGAAGATGGAAAATGGATAGAGACAAAGCCCCTAGAGATAAGAGTTGAGCACGATTATCCAGAAGTTGGAGTAAAACCTTCATATTTACTATACCATGAAGAGCTAGAGTCATTAAGTAAAAACATCAAAGGTCTAAAAAGAATCAGATTCTTTATGACATTTGGTGATTCTTATATCCAACATATGAACTGCTTACAAAATGTAGGTATGTTAGGTATTGAGCCTGTAATGCACAAAGGTGTTGAGATTATTCCTATTGAGTTTTTAACTACACTTTTACCAGATCCTGCAAGTTTAGGGCCTAGAACAGTGGGTCTTACAAACATTGGTTGTATCATAGAAGGATACAAAGATGGTAAAAAGAAAAAAGTTTATATCTACAATGTTTGTGACCACCAAGAGTGTTACAAAGAAACAGGAGCACAAGCTGTTAGTTATACTACAGGAGTTCCTGCAATGATTGGTTCAAAAATGCTTTATAAAGGTATTTGGAAAAACCAAGGGGTATTCAACATAGAAGAGTTTGATGCAAAACCATTTATGGATGAGTTGATGACTCAAGGTTTACCTTGGAAAATCTTAGAATTGGATGTATAGTCTAAACTAATCTAACATTTGCAAGCAGTTAATAGTCTAAACTTGCTTGCAAAAAACAGTCTATTAAGAAAAGTTTCAAATTCTTAAAACAAAAATAATTCTCAAAATATAAATTCAATAGTTAATTTCAAACAAAATTTATTTTTCTATTATATAATTATTACTTAATATGGTATAGAAAAAGTAATTATTACTTTTTCAAGTTTCTTAAAAAACAGGTTTTTTTAAAGGTAGCTTGCTATCTTTTTAAAAGGTATTTAAAATAGATAGACCCTTTAATTAAGGGTAATTTAAAAGGAGATTAAAATGCAAAAATATATATGTACTGCATGTGATTATATTTATGATCCAGCAATAGGTGATGAAGATAGTGGAATTGCACCAGGAACTGCATTTGAAGATTTACCAGAAGATTGGGCTTGTCCTGATTGTGGTGTAGGTAAAGAGGATTTTGAGCCATACGATGAATAATATAGTAAATAGTATAAATGAACTTCCAAGTCCAGCTTTTGTATGTGAGGAAGAGTTACTTAAGAAAAATCTTGAACTTTTAAAAAAAGTTCAAGATGAAACAGGAGTTAAAATCCTTTTAGCATTAAAAGGTTTTGCTCTTTGGTCTAGTTTTGATTTGTGTAAACAATATCTTCAAGGGTGTTGTGCTAGTGGTCTACATGAAGCTATTTTAGCAAAAGAAGAGTTTGCAAAAGAAGTACATACTTATAGTCCAGCTTTTAAAGAAGAAGAGATAGATGAGATTATAGAAATTTCAAATCATCTTGTATTTAATTCATTTAATCAATTAAATCAATTTAGACAAAAAGCTTTGGGTAAAACATCAATAGGACTTAGAGTAAATCCTGAATATTCTTCTGTAGAAGTAGATTTATATAACCCTTGTGGGGCTTTTTCAAGACTGGGAATTACAAAGAAAAATTTTCAAGCAGATAACTTAGAGGGTGTTGATGGATTACATTTTCATGCTTTATGTGAACAAAATGTTGATGCATTACAAGGTGCATTATCAAATTTTGAGAAAAACTTTGGTGAATTTTTACCAAAAATGAAATGGGTAAATTTTGGTGGTGGTCATCATATTACAAGAAGTGATTATCAAGTTGATGAATTAATAAAACTTTTAAAAGATTTTAAATCTAGGTATCCACATTTAGAAGTTTATATGGAGCCAGGTGAAGCTGTTGGATGGAAAACAGGATTTTTAGTAGCAACTGTTTTAGATATTGTTGAAAATGGTATGCCTATAGCTATTTTAGACACTTCAGCTGAAGCACATATGCCTGATACACTTGCTATGCCATATAGAGCAGATATTAGAAATAGTGGTTTAGCTAATGAAAAAAAATACACTTATAGATTGGGTGGAAATACTTGTTTAGCAGGGGATATTATAGGAGATTATTCGTTTGATGAACCTTTAAAAGTAGGTGAAAAGATTATTTTAGAAGATATGATTCACTATACAATGGTAAAAACAACAACATTCAATGGAATTAAGTTACCATCAATAGTTATAAAAAATGAACAAAACTGTTACCAAATTGTAAAAAACTTTGGGTATAATGAGTACAAATCTAGACTTTCATAGATTTTCTTACAAAGGGTACAGTTATGATGGGGCAAGACAGACAGATAATTAATGAAGAATTTAAAGACGAAGAAGAGATAGATACCGAAGAAAATTTAAAACATAAAAGAAAAAATTACGACAGAGTTAGAAAAGAGATGAATCAAAAAGGTAAAAAGGTTCAGATCTGGGTAAAAAAAGAGACTCTTGAGTATGAAAAAGAACTTACTACTTTACAAATTGAACTTTTAAAATTTCAAAACTATGTAAAAGAAAAGGGTTTAAAAGTTCTTATGATTTTTGAAGGAAGAGATGCTGCTGGTAAAGGTGGTACTATCAAAAGAATTACAGAACACTTAAATCCAAGGGGTGCTAGAGTAGTGGCACTAGAAAAACCTAGTGATAAAGAAACTACACAATGGTATTTTCAAAGATATACTAGTTATTTGCCAAGTGCAGGTGAGATTGTATTGTTTGATAGATCTTGGTACAACAGAGCTGGTGTTGAACCTGTTATGGGGTTTTGTACACCAGAAGAACATCACGAATTTTTAAGAGAAGTTCCTGAATTTGAAAATATGTTAGTAAAATCAGGAATTGTGCTTTTGAAATTTTACTTTTCTGTGTCTAAAAAAGAACAGGCAAGAAGATTTAAAAAAAGGGAAAGTGACCCATTAAAACAATATAAACTATCTCCTGTAGATAAAGAATCTCAAAAATATTGGGATAAATATACAGTAGCAAAGTTTTCTATGCTAATGGCATCAAATACAGATGTGGCACCATGGACAGTTATTAGAAGTGACAATAAAAAAAGAGCTAGAATCAACTGTATGAAGTATATATTATCTAAAGTTGAATACCCAAATAAGATTGAAAACAAATCTTTAAAAGTAGATAATGAAATTTTAATTTCTGGTACTGAAGAGTTAGAAACTATGGAACAAGAAAACAAATTTGCAAAGGCGTAGTGGAAATGAATTTAAGTGATTTTGAAAAAACGAATTATAGTGGACTTTATATTTCAAAAGCGGTACATCCCTCTTTTGGAAGAAAATATATAGCAAGATTTCAATACGATAAAAAAAGATATGTAAAAGTATTGGGATATACAAAAAAAGATAATCTTACAAAAAAGGCAGCTTTAGAATTAATGCAAAAATTTAAAGAATCGATTGTTGTTACAAAAGAAGAAAATGAACAAAATGAACAATTAGATGAAAATCAAGTAGCAATAGATAAACAAAAATATCAAAACTTATTAGAAGAGAATAGAGAATTTAAGAGAATATTAGGGAATTATAAAAATATTTCTACTGATGTTTTAAAAGATGGTATTCAAAAAATTTATGATTTAGAAGAGTTAAAAAGTTATCAAATTGAGTTGATAAAACTTCAAAACTATTTAGAAAATGAAAACAAAAGGATGATTATCCTTTTTGAAGGTAGAGATGCATCAGGAAAAGGTGGAGCAATCAGACGAATAACTAGATATATGAACAATAAACACTATAGAGTGGTTGCTTTAGGTAAACCAACTGAAACACAAAAAAATCAATGGTTTTTTCAAAGATATATCCAACACTTCCCAACAGGTGGTGAGATAGTTTTATTTGACCGTTCTTGGTATAACAGAGCTATGGTAGAGCCTATTTTTGGATTTTGTACAAAAGAAGAGTATGAAATTTTTATGGAAGATGTGGTTAATTTTGAGCAAGATTTAGTTAGACAAGGGATGATTCTAATCAAACTTTATTTCTCTGTTTCAAAAGATGAACAAAAAAGAAGATTTGATAGAAGGGTAAATGACCCATTAAGACATTGGAAATTCTCAGAAGTAGATATGCAAGCTCAAGATTTATGGGCTGAGTTTTCTGAAAAAAAATATGAGATGTTAAGAAGAACATCTTCAAGATCAGCTCCGTGGCATATTGTAAGAAGTGATGACAAACATTTAGCTAGACTTGAAGCTATGAAAATAATACTTAATTCTGTTGATTATGATGGAAGAAACTATGCATTAGATTTTGAAGCAAATGAGAAAATAAATATCTCTGTTCAAAAAGAGCTAATGCAAATGAGAAAATCTCAAAACTATTAATCTTACCAAGGGGTCGAAGAGGAGTTTTCATCTTCAGCCTTACTTGGCACTTTCTTTAATAAAACTGGTGTTTTTTGGTTTTGAATTTGTTCAAGCCACTTTTTCTCTTCTAAAGATGATATATCTTTGGATTCAGGCATGTTTTGTTTAGAATCTGATTTGTTCTGATTTTTCTCTTTATTATCCTCATTGTTTTGATTTTTCTTTTGATTGTTTTGTTTATCTTTATTTTTATCTGATTTATCATCTTTATTTTTTTCTTGTTTTTTATCTTTTTGTTGATTTTTATCCTCTTTTTTATCTTTATCATTATTAGAATTGTTTTGTTGTTTTTGATTATTTTTAAGTATTTTTTTTACTTCTTTTAAATTATCTTTTGTATCTTTATCATCTTTTATTTTAAGTGCATTTTCATAAGATTTTATAGCTTTTTCGTACTCCCCTATGTTTGCATAGCTATTACCTAAATTATGAAGCTTTTTATGTTCTAATTCTTTATTTGAGGTTACTACATTTTTATAATTTTTGATTGCTTCTTTATATTTTCCCTCTTTGTATAAAGAGTTTGCAAGATTGTATTTAGCTTCAGAACTATTTGCAATCTTTTCAAAGTTTTTTGTTGCTGTTTCATAATCTTTGTGATTGTAAGCCTCATTTGCTTTATTTATAGTTTGGAAATCTAATATTGAAGCTTCAATATTATTAGTATATGAAAAGATTACTCCTAGAATTAATAAAAAACTTGTATTTTTTTTGAAACTTGGAAATGAAGAAAAAGCTATGAAAAGCAAAATAATAGCCAATCCTAAAGGGTAATAAAATAGTTCTGTGTAGGTTTTGAATTTTTTAGATTCAAACTCTTTTTTAGAGATAGTTTTTTCAATATCTTTTAATATTTGTTTGATATCGTCATTTGAGTTTGTAAAATGTATATAACCACCATTTGTTTTAAAACTCAATTCTTTGATTTTTTCATTTATTTGTACAGTAACTATTGAACCATCTTTTTTTGTCATAAAATTTCCATCATTTAGTTTTATTGGAGTTGGGTTTTTGGTAGCCATCGCAATAGTGTAGATATTAATTTGATTTTTATTTGCATATTCAATCTCTTTTGTATAATCTTGTTTATTTCCACCATCTGTTAATAAAATAAGATTTTTATTTTCATAACCTTTTAAGAGTTTATTTGTTGCTTCTAAAGTTGAAAATATATTTGATCCATTTTCAAACTCATCTTCAGTATTTAGGTTATTCACTAATATTTTTAATGAGTTAAAATCTTGTGTTACAGGAGATAAAATAAAAGAGTATTTAGCAAAAAGTATCACTGCAAGAGCATTTTTCTTTGATAAATCAATTATATCAAGAAGCTTTTGTTTCGCAAAATTTAATCTATTTGGATAAAGGTCAGTTGCTAACATAGATTTTGAAACATCTATGGCTATAACCATAGAAGCAACCTCTTGTTTAAAGCTTTGCTCTTTTTCATCAATAACAGGGCGAGAGAGTGCAAGAGTCATTAAAATAACTGCAATAAAGAATAAAATATTTCTTGTAGTTTTAGTTAAAGCTTTATTGGATATTGATAATTTTGTTAGAATATCTTTATCAAAATATTTCTCAAATGTATCCTTATTTGTTATTATTAGATACATTAAAATAACAGATGGTATGAGCATTAAATATAGTACGTTATGGTATAGAAATTGCAATGTATTTTACTCCTTGAATCGTATTTTATAAAATACTTAGTAACTTTTAGATAAAATCACGTCTAAAAATAAAATTATTTGGAGTAGATTTAATGGAATTTAACGCAAACAGAGTTGACGAAGCTAATGCAGTTATCACTTCAACAATCTCAAAAGAAACAGTTGAGAACAATGTTGATAGCATTGCTAAGAAAGCAGCAAAAACAATGGATGTACAAGGATTTAGAAAAGGAAAAGTTCCTGTAGCTGTTGTTAAACAAAGATATGGAAGCAAAATAACTGAAGATGCTGAAGCTGATGCAGTAAGAGCAGTTTTTACGCAAGGATTAGCAGAGTTAAATATTGCACACGAAGATGTAATTGGTGAGCCTACAATTACTAAATTCGACAAAAAAGAAGATGGTTCTATTGATATAGAAGTTACTGTAGCTTGCAAACCAAGTGTTGATTTAGGTGATTATAAATCTTTAGTTCCTGAAGTAGAAGTAAAAGAAGTAGATGCAAAAGAGATCGATTCAAGACTTGAGCAAATGGCAAAAGCTTCTGCACCATTAGAAAAAATCAAAAGAAAAAGAATGGTTAAAAGTGGTGACTTCGCTGTAATCGATTTTGAAGGTTTTGTTGATGGTGTTGCATTTGAAGGTGGAAAAGCTGAAAAATATCCTTTAGAGATTGGTTCAGGTAACTTTATTCCAGGATTTGAAGATCAAATCATTGGTATGAAATACGAAGAGGAAAAAGATGTAACTGTTACTTTCCCAGAAAACTATCAATCAAAAGATTTAGCTGGAAAAGAAGCAGTATTTAAAGTAACACTTCATGAGATTCAAGAAAAAGTTGCTGCAGAAATCAATGATGAATTTGCTGCTAAATATTTACCAGGATATGAAGGTGATGCTACATTAGAAGCTTTAAAAGATAAAATTAAAGAACAAATTGAGGCTGAGCAAAAAGGTGCATACTATAGAGAAGAGTTAAAACCTGCGTACTTAGATAAATTAGTATCAGAATTAAACTTTGCTCTACCAACTTCAATAGTAGACCAAGAGATCAACTTTGCATTAAATAACAAAGTTAGAACTATGAGTGAAGATGAAATCAAAGCATTACAAGAAGACGCTTCAAAAGTAGAATCTATGAGAGAAGAGTTAAGAGAAGATGCTGAGAGATCTGTAAAAGCTACATTTATTGTTGATGCTTTAGCAAAAGCTGAAGGTGTTGAAGTAAATGATCAAGAAGTAACTCAAGTAATTTACTATGAAGCAATGCAAACAGGTCAAAATCCACAAGATGTTTTAAAACAATACCAACAAGCTGGATATTTACCTGCAATTAAAATGTCTATGATTGAAGATAAAGTAATCTCTAAATTATTAGATGAAAAACTAGGAAAATAAACCTAAATTAGGATAGAAAATGAGTTATATACCATACGTAGTTGAAAAAAGCGGAAGAGGGGAGAGAAGTTACGATATCTATTCAAGACTTCTTAAAGATAGAATTATTATGTTAAGTGGTGAAGTAAATGATGCTGTTGCATCATCTATTGTTGCACAACTTCTTTTTTTAGAAGCAGAAGATCCAGATAAAGATATCTATTTATATATAAACTCTCCAGGTGGAGTAATTACAAGTGGTATGTCAATATATGATACTATGAACTATATCAAACCAGATGTTTGTACTATTTGTATTGGTCAAGCTGCTTCAATGGGTGCATTTTTATTATCTTCTGGAGTTAAAGGTAAAAGATACTCTTTACCACACTCTAGAGTTATGATTCACCAACCATTAGGTGGAGCACAAGGTCAAGCGACTGATATTCAAATTCAAGCTAAAGAGATTCAAAGAATGAAAGATACATTAAATGATATCTTAGCTTCACAAACGGGACAACCATTAGAAGTTATTGAAAAAGATACTGATAGAGATAACTTTATGAGTGCAGAAGAAGCTTGTAAATATGGTTTAATTGATGAGGTAATTAGTAGCCACAAATAAAGATTATAATGATTAGAGAAGTAATAACATATCCAAATAAACTATTAAGAGAAAAGTCTAAAGATGTGGTGAAGTTCGATGAAGAACTTCACACACTTTTAGATGACATGTATGAAACTATGATAGATCAAAATGGAGTAGGTCTTGCCGCAATTCAAGTTGCCGTTCCACTTAATGCACTTATTATTAACCTTCCAAACGAAGAAGATATTCAAGACAAAGAAGACCTGATAGAAGCTATCAATCCTATAATTACTCACAAAGATGGTGAACAAATTTTTATGGAAGGGTGTTTAAGTGTTCCTGGATTTAATGAAGAGGTTAAAAGGGCACAACATATTATAGTAGAATACTATGATAGATATGGAAATAAAAAAGTGATGGAATCTGAAGATTTCTTAGCTGTTGCATGGCAACATGAAATGGAACATCTATCTGGTCACCTTTTTATAGAAAATCTATCTATTATAAAAAGAAAAAAATTTGAAAAAGAGTGGAAAAAAAAGCTAAAAAATAAGTAGTAGTTTTTACTACTTTAGTTTCCACTTTATCTATATATACCTATTTTATTAACATTTAGATGTTAATCAATACTTTTAAATCTAATAACATAACACACTTTTAATGCAATAATTTATAAATACAAATAGATAAAATTCATTATTAAAATGCAACTTAGAATCATTCTCATTAAATATAAAATTTATAAAAAGAAAAAAATTATTATTTGATAAGTTTACTTTAAAGATAAAAGTTATATTATTTTATAAGCAGTTTTTAATTTACAAAAGGAGAAGAAATGAAAAAATTAGCTTTAGTATCAACAGTTACACTATTTTTAGGTATGAATAGTTTTGCATCGAGTGATATGTCTTTAATGAATAAGGCAAAAGATATGGGACTTAAACCAATCCCAAAAAGTAGTTTAGAGGTTCTAAAATTAGTAGATGATCCTAAAAATCCTATCACAGCTGAAAAAGTTGAACTTGGTAAAAAACTTTATTTTGAACCAAGACTTTCAAAAAGTGGACTTATTTCATGTAATACATGTCATAACTTAGCAATGGGAGGAGTAGATGGAGTATCAGCTGCAATTGGGCATAAATGGACAGCAAATCCCCATCATTTAAATTCGCCAACAGTTTATAACTCAGTATTAAATAAAGTGCAGTTTTGGAATGGTAGATCTCCACACTTAGAAGATCAAGCACAAGGACCAATACAAGCAGGTCCAGAGATGGCAGCTCCAGCTGAATTAGTTGTACAAAGAGTTATATCTATGCCAGATTATGTAAGTGAATTTAAAAATGCATATGGTAGTGATGTGAAAATAGATTTCAAACTAATTGCAGATACAATTGCAGTTTTTGAAAGAACTTTGATAACTCCATCTAGATATGATGATTTCTTAAATGGAGATTTATCTGCATTAACTGATGCAGAGAAAAAAGGTTTAGGATTATTCTTAGATAAAGGTTGTGCTTCTTGTCACAACGATATTGGACTTGGTGGAACAATGCAACCATTTGGTGTAGCAGCTAAATATAAATTTGCATCACTTGGTGATTTTACAGGAGATAAAAATGGAATGGTTAAAACACCAACACTAAGAAATATAGAAGAAACAGCTCCATATTTCCATAATGGTGGTATCTGGAAATTGTCAGATGCAGTAAAAGAGATGGGTTCTGTGCAATTAGGACTAAATATTTCTGATAAAGATGCGGCTGATATAGTTGTATTTTTAAAATCTTTAACAGGAAATAAACCAGATATTTCATATCCTATACTTCCTACGATTACAGATAAAACTCCAAAACCAGATATGAAATAAAAAATAAAAACTCCTTTTGGAGTTTTTATTTAACTTTATAATAGTTAAAAATTAAAAGTATAAATAAAAATATTTGCATAATATATAGGATAATAATGTTTTCATTATATAAATAAATAGTAAATGAAATTGAAGCCGTAAGTGCAATAAAATTTGATATTAAATAGAATTTATTTAATTTGTTTTGTAAGTTCATAACTATAATAATAAGTTCAAAAAGTGTAAGTGTTATTAATAATACCTTTTCAATAAAAATCAAATAATTAAAATTTGAGACAAAATTTAAATAATTCAATATTATAAAAATAATAAATAGTAAATTTGAAAAAAAAAGCATAAATCCCTACTTGTATATAATTATATAAATTATTATATCTAAAAAAAGATTCAAGATTTATTTTAGGTATACACTTAAGATAATACAAATAATTATTTAAATAAAATATAATAAACTAGATTATAAAGAATACAAATGAAAATCATAAAATCAGGAACTTTAAATGAAATTGAAGCCGTAAGTGCAATAAAATTTGATATTAAATAGAATTTATTTAATTTGTTTTGTAAGTTCATAACTATAATAATAAGTTC
>QKDL01000070.1 GCA_003252105.1 Arcobacter sp. | reverse complement strand
AAATTCAAACCATTATTAAATAATACACTTTAAATTTAGCATAAAAAAAATAATTAACTTTTTAACGAATTTATTATTTACAATATTAAAAATGCTTCTTTTTTGCAACTTTCTAAATATATAATTTTGTTGTCTTATACTAAGGAGAATTTCGATGGAAAAATTTTTATATATTACTGATCAAGATGAATATACTGATCATAGTTTTATAGGTCCTTTGTTTGAAAAATATCTAAAAGAATATTTTGATATTGATATAGTTTACTTTAGTGAATTTAAAACAGGTTTTGAAAAAAGAAAAGAACATGAATTTATATTACCCAAAAATGAAAGAGCAAAAACATTAAATATTATGGAAAATGCTGGAATTGATATCTCTTCATATTCTTTTATAGTTGTTAGAAATAGTAGTGATGTTTTAAAACATGTTTTATCAAATAGCAAAACTTATGATTATAAAGTAGGCTATAGACTCTCTTTCCCAAAAAGAAGAGCCCAAATGCAAGTTGATAAAGCAAACAATAAAAGCAGTTTCTTAAAATATCTTAACAATACACTAACTACTTTTTCTGAAACAAAGTTAATAAATCAATGTGATATTTTCCTTCCAACTTCAACACAAATGAAAGAGGAATTTTTTGAAGGTGTTACAATCAGAACAATGATTTGTCCACCTGCTATAGATCCAGAGATTTTACATGAAAACATCCAACATGAAGGAACTGAAAAAAGATTTTTTTATGCTGGTACTTTAGATAAACTAAGAGAATTTGAAACAGTTTTAGAAGCTTTTAGTGAAATTAAAGGGGACAATTGGAAACTAACAATCTCTACAAAAGACCCGGAATATGCCCAAGAAGTTGTAAATTCTATAGGAAATCTAAATAACAACGTTATAATCCATAATGCAAAAAATAAAGACCAACTTCTAGATTTAATTGCATCTTGTGATATTGGAGTTTCAATACTACCAGATATTCCACTATTTAATACTTCTACACCTGTAAAAATCTTGGATTATTACTCATCCGCTGTTCCTTGTATTATGACAAATAATGCAAATAACAATACACTTTTTACAGATGATTATGATGCTTGGTTTTGTAAATTTGACAAAGAATCAATCAAAAGAAAAATAGAATATATTTTAAATCTTTCAAAAGAGGATGTAGCAAAAGTTGGGCAAAGAGGTCAAGAAAGACTTTTAGAGATTAGAAACTATAAAAGAATAGCAGCAGATTTAGCCCATCAACTAAATATATTATAAGAGGTTTTCTTCTTATAATATACTATTTTTATCCCAAGAGATTAAAGCCCAATAATTATATTTATCTTCTAAACCCTCTTTGGTTTCTAAACCATCATAATAGTTTGCTAGTTTTTCTTTTTCAACATCTGTTAATTTATCCAAACTCCACTCCACACTTTTTATGAAACCTTCTTTGCTATCGTATTGTTCACGTCTGCCCTCACTTCTAAGGTATTCAACTTTGGCATTTATTCCCATACCATATAAAATATTTAAAACTAAAATATAATCAGGTTTATCAAAAACCTCTTTATCTATTGCTTTTAAAACTTTTTTATCAACAAAACTACCTCCCACTTTATATGAGATGTATACTTTTTTATTGGCTTTTTCATTTAGTTTTTCTAAAGAGGCTTTCATATCTTTTACCTCCATAGACCTTGAAGCTAAAACAATATCAGCTCTTGGAACCTCATCCCATGACTCTTCAATTGATTTTTTAATACTTTGTATATTTTCAACACCAGCTTTTTTTATATTTTCCCCTAAAAGCTCTAACATAGTATCTGAATAATCCAAAGCATAAACCATTGGCAATTTTGAAGCTAGTTTTACAGTGATACTTCCAACTCCGCATCCAACATCCAATAAAGAGTTACAATCATTTAAGTCAAGTTTTGAGATAAGTTCCTCATTGTAGATACTTTTTTGTACCTTTTTATTCATAGAAGGTGCTTTTTTATTCCACTCTTTCTTATCCTTTATTTTAAAAGAACTAGCCTCTTTTTGTTTCATATATAGTTCGTTAAAATCTATATCATTATAGTTCATCTTCTGCCTTTTTTAAGTATTCATATAAATACAAATGTTGTCTTAATTGTTTTAAACTATCTAGCTGTAAACCTTGTTGTATCCATAGTCCAATCTCTTTTGGGATTTTTATTGGCTCTAGTAGTTGTAGTTTTTTCTCTTTGCTTATTTTATCATGTTGTTCTAAAACAGTTATATGGGATAAAACAGAAGTAAGATTTAAATCTCTAATTTGTGAAATCTCTTCTAAGTTTTTTCCCTCTTGGATTAAATCTAAAGTTTCCAAATAGGTTTTAGTAAGTTTTTTTAATGTTGGTCTATTTTCTAGTTCTTTACTAAACTCCTCTTTTAATTTACTTGTAAGTTCTAAAAAAGGTTCTCCATATTTTTCAAATTTTACTTCCCCTACTCCGTTTATCTCTAACATCTGTTCTTTTGTAGTAGGTAATTTTTGAGTTAACTCTTTTAAGGTTTTATCTCCAAAAATCACATAAGCTGGAACCTCATGATTTGAAGCTAACTCTTTTCGTAAACTTCTAAATCTCTCATAAAGTTCCTCATCAAAACTTAGCTCTTCTTTAATCTCCTCAAGCTTTTCTATTACTCCAAGTTTATCACTATCTATAAATACTTTTTGTTGATTTTTTAAAACTGACAAACCTAAATTTGTGAGTTTTAAAGCTCTAAACTCACCTAAACTTAAAGCTTCAATATCTATAAGCTTATCAACTATAGCTATCCATTCATTTTTGCTTTTATCTTGCCCTATATTATAAACACTTAGGTTTTCATGCCCAAATTCTAAAAGTTTTTGATTTTTTGAACCCCTTAATATATCTATAATATGGTTTTGTCCAAACCTTTGTTCTGTTCTATAAACTGCACTTAAAAATTTTTGAGCTTCAATTGTTATATCAACTTGTTCAACTTCACCTTTAGTACAATTATCACATATTCAAAATAAGAAGCTATAAGTTTATGTCGACAATTATTTGAAACACAATACCTATACATCTGTTCTAATTTTTCAAGCCCTGTTTGTTTATAAGAATTATCAATAGCCTCTTGGATTTGAAGTTTTCTTTTTACCTCATCACCCTTTGAATACAATAAATACACATAAGACTTATCCCCATCACGTCCAGCACGTCCTATCTCTTGATAATAGTTTTCCAAAGTTTTAGGCAAAGATGTGTGTATTACAAATCTGATATTTGATTTATCAATTCCCATACCAAAAGCGATAGTTGCTACAACTATATCAATCTTTTCATATACGAAATCCTCATACACTTTGTTTTTAACTTCAGAACTAAGTCCTGCATGGTAAGCTTTTGCACTATAGTTATTTTCACTTAAAAACAAAGCCATACTCTCTGCTTCTTTTCTAGTAAAGGTATAAATAATTCCACATAAACCTTTGTGGCTTTTTAAAAAGTTTAATATCTGTTTTTTACCATTTGAAACTCTTGGTTCAACTTGTATAAATAGATTATCCCTAATTGTTTTTGCTCTAAAATGTTTTGCACCTTGAAGATTTAAAGATTGTGCAATATCATTTTCAACTTTTTTAGTTGCAGTTGCTGTAAAAGCTGCAATAGGAGTGTTTGGAAAAAAGTTTTTTAATCTGTCAAGATTTCGATACTCTGCTCTAAACTCATGTCCCCAAGCAGATACGCAATGGGCTTCATCTATTACAAAATAGTTTATATCTATTCTTTGCAAAACTGATACAAACTCATTGGAAGTAAATCGCTCTGGTGCCACATAGATAAACTTATACTCTTTGTTTAAAAGCTTTTGCATAGTTTGTCTATTTTCATTATCACTTGAAAGGGAACTTATCATTGAAGAGTTTATATTCAAATCATTTAAAGCTTTGATTTGATCTTGCATAAGTGCAATAAGTGGAGAGATTACAACTGTTGTTCCACCCATAAGCAAAGTTGGTAGTTGATAACAAAGAGATTTTCCACCACCAGTTGGAAGGATAGTTAAAACATCTTTTTTTGCTAATATTGTATCAACAACTTCTTCTTGAAAACTTCTAAACTTTTCATGCCCAAAAACATCTTTTAGGATTTTGTATTTATTATTCAACACTATCTAAAAACTCTACTATATTTTTTTTAAATTCTTCAACACCCTTTAAATTAGTCTCATTAATTAAATCAAATAATTGTTCTAAAGTATATTTTTTATATTTTATTAAATTTTCTACTACAAATTTTGATTTATCTTTTTCTTTTGGAATATTCCCTAACTTAGTATCTATTTCATCAAAATTTTCTATTTTTTTACTTCGATATAAATCTAAACACTTCATCTCAATATCATCAAAGGGTATAAAATAAACAAATTCTTTACCTTTGTATTTTTCAAACTTATCGTTATCTAACACAATCTTTACATTTTTTGTACCTAAAATATTATGATTATTATTTGTTTCTTGAATTTTAAATGTTTCACCAAAACCACCACAAGGAATAATTTTATATGTATTAAAAAAACTTCTACCTTGAAGTAGATAATTAATATAAGCACAAAGTATTTTATCCTCTGTTAAGATAATTTTATCATAACCAATAAATTGAAATAACTCTGCTTTAATAAAATTATAAGAGCATTTTTCAATCGTAGTTTTATCTTCAAACTCATCCATATAATATAAAGAACCATCAACAGTATCAGAACTAAATACTTTCATAATAGCTAAAGAGTGTACTGTAAATATAATATTTAATTCATATTTTTTAGCCAAATTATCAAGCACTTTTATAAATCTCACTTGTGCAGCAGCATCAAGAGATATATCCATTTCATCTATAACTATTAGCTTATTTTTATCTTGAATTAGTTTATAAATCTGAATAAGCATATACTCACCAGAACTAAAATCATCTTCTCTTATATAGTTTTGTTCATCTAATGGTAATAGATAATAACTAATATCACTTATTTTAACTTCTTTTAAGTTTTCAAGTTTATCATTTTGATAAACTTCATTAAAAATATCTATTAAACTTGTAGGAATTATATATTCACTCAAGGCAAATTTTTGTCTAAAATCATCAGCTATTTCACCTAATCTATCATAAGCATTAAATCTTTTACCTTTAGGAAGAGGTAGTTCCGTAAATATATTATTTTGAATATTTTGGTTTAACTGATCTTTTGTATCAAGAATATATTTATTATCTAAGCTATCTGAATCAAATCTAAATTTTTCTTCATTAAATTGATACTCTATATAACTATCTTCTTTTATAATATTAATTCTTGATGATTTATCCAAAAAGTTTGTTTCTTTAAAGTTTTGTAATACTTTTATAAATGTTGTTTTTCCAACTCCGTTTTTACCAACTATACAATGTAAGCCATGTTTACTTAAATCAAATTCACATTTTAATGATTGAATATGTTGTATATTTTTAATTTCAATTTTTAAAAGATTCATTTTGTTCCATGTAAGAATTGATCAATTATATAATTGCCATATTTTTCTCTAAGATAAATTATAAAATTTTTATCAATCTCATAAATATAATTTAACTTTCCATATGCTTTTGATTTACTTCCATCATAGTATTTTTCCAAATGATTTTGATATTTTACTTTATCATTTTTATAAAAATATATAAGTTGTTTTATGTTTTGTTTTATATTTTTATCAATAGTAACATGACCTTGAGGAGTTATAACCATTCCAAGAAGAGATATTTTTTTTGTCTTATCTAAAAATATAGTCTTTTTATCATTTAGACTAAATCTATCTTCATAAAGCTCTTTTAGCTTTGTTTTAATAATATTTTTTAAGTTTTCTAATAGGGTATGATTATTAGAAGAAAAAATCAAATCATCACTATATCTTGTATATATTATATTATTTTTTTTACAGTAAATCTCAATCTCATCATCAAATAAAGAAAGGATTATATTACTTAGTTTTGGTGATGTCGTAAAACCAACAGGTAAAGTATCATTAACTGTGATTAGTTTAATTATATTATCTAGATAGGTTTCAATATCACACACAGGTATTCTATCTATATTATCTTTTATTGTCTTTTCTATTAATTTACTATCAATGCTACTAAAAAAATTTTGAATATCTGTTTTAAAAAAATACTTGGAATCTTTATGTAAAAAAATAGCCTCATAAATACTTTTATTTTTTGAATATGAATAAACACATTGATTTACATTAATATATTCTATAATAATTTTTTCTATAAATTTATGATAATCATATAGTTCTTTAGCTTCTTTGGTTAATATTTTTTTTTCTTTTTTATATCCATAAAATGAATAGTTTTTAAACTCATTAAATGTAATATGGGTATCTACAATTGGAAAAGTAGTAATAAAATCTTCAAATTGGTATTTATTGTGAAAATATGAATTGAATATATTCTGAAAGTTTTTCAAAAATCATCCTAATTTACAAATATCTCAAATACTATATTTGAGATATTTTATGCAATATGACTCTTTAGAGCTTAAATCACAAGGGACTGAAATACATCTAGTCGTTTAAGTAGAAATATTATACTTAAATAAACTTAAAATATATACTTTTACTTTATATCTTTACTCTTATAACCTTTTAATACTACTAATTACTAACATTAGTTACTATCCCTTTTAGACATATATCAACTCATCTTTTATCTGCTCTTTTTTCAATAATCTTAGAGTATTTTCTTTTCCCAAATCTACTTTTGTTTTAAAAGCATCTTCCAAAAAATATTTTAAATCAAAAAAATTATCAAAAGAAGAATCTATATCAATAAGAATATCTATATCACTATCTTGTGTAGCATTACCCTTTGCAAAACTACCAAAAAGTGCAATTCTTTTTACATCATATTTTTTTGAATTATCTGTTTATTTTCTTTTAAAAATTTAATTATATTCTCTTTTGTTTACATTTTTTTACTTTTTTAATAAATTCTATTTAATGATTTTATCATATTTATAATTTTATTCAAAATCTTTATTTTGTTCTTTTGACCAAAATCCAGCCAATATTGAACCAGAAATATTATGCCAAATACTAAATATAGCTCCAGGAAGTGCACTAAGTGGTGTAAAGTATTTCATCGCTAATACTACTGCTAATCCTGAGTTTTGCATCCCTACTTCTATAGCTACAGTTTTACACTCTTTTTTT
>QKDL01000025.1 GCA_003252105.1 Arcobacter sp. | reverse complement strand
TATATTTGTTTTAATATTTTGAAGAATTGAAAAAGAGAAATTCTCTTTTTACAATTCTGAATTTATTAAATTTTCCAAACTTTTTAAACTAAACTCTTCTAATATTCTACCATTTACATAATATGTAGGTGTTTTGTTTATTTTTAATGTTTCAGTATCTTTTAAATCTTGCATCACTCTTTTTTCTACATTACTCTCATTTAAAAACTTTGCTAATCTTGTCATATCTAAATTTGTAGTTGCTAACAATGCATACAATGTTTGGGCACTTACAACATGATTTTGAACCCATTGACCTTGAGTAGAATACATAAACTCCAAAGTTTCTATAAATTTTCCTTGTTCTCTAGCACCCTCTAACATTTTTACTGCATATTCTGAATTTTTATGAAATGGTGCATATCTAAATACTAGTTTGATATCCCCTTTATGTTTATCCATTATTTTTTTAACAAATGGGTGAAAAAATGCACAACTACCACAAGCTGGATCAAAAAACTCTACTAATTCAACTTTTGCATCTTTATCACCTAATACATAAGAGTAATCTCTTTTTAAAATCTGAGTATTTTCTTTTGTAATTTTATTTGTTTGTGAAGATCTATTCTCTTTATATAAATATGCTGCACCTATAAATAAAATAAATAATGCAATAATTGACGAAAATATCAATTTTTTATTTTTCATCACTTCTCCTATAAAAATTTTATTATAATCATATCATTATTACGTGTAGTAATCATGTAGATTACTTGATTTTATTATAATTATAATATGTTATAATCTTATTTGTAACTAAAAGGAAAATCTACATGGAAAAACAAATCTATCTAAACTCCATAGATTGGGATAAAGCTTACTCAGTTGGTCATGAAAGAATCGACAATGAACATAAAAGAATATTTGAATTAACAGCCGAAGTACAAAAATATAAAAATGATATTGAAAAAATTAAAAAAATAATTAAAGAGCTAATTTTATATACTAAAACACATTTTTTTAATGAAGAGAACTATATGAAATCGATAAATTATGATTTATATGAAGAACATAAAAAAGAGCATAAAAAGCTTAATAAAGAGTTTACTTCTATAGTAAAAGATATAAATAATGAAAGTATCGAAGATATTGCATTTAAAATAAACAAATTTATATATACAAAAATTTTACAACATATCCTTTTAGATGACAAGCAGTTTCACCATTTTAGAAAAACTAGAGAGGAACTAAAACATAGTCTAAAATGGATTGCAAATTATAAAGTAAATGACAAATTAATTGACAGTGAACATAAAGAACTATTTGAAATAGCAACAGATGCTTTAAATTATGATAATTCAGATATAAAACAACATATAAAAACAACCTTAGCAAAACTATATAAATATATGCAAACACACTTTGAACATGAAGAAAACTTTATGGCAAATATCAAATATCCTCTTTTAGAAGAGCATAAAATACTTCATCAAAAAATTATAGACCAAATGAATGATTTTATAAAAACATTAACAAAAATGAAAATAATTGATTTTGAAAAAAAACTTTTAGAATATATGGATATTTGGTTAATTTCCCATATTCTTTTTGAAGACAGAAAAATCATCTACTACTTAAAAACTAAATAAACCTTTCAAATATTTATATTTTATATCAAATAAACACATTTTTTACCTTTATCTAAATTTTTTTAGATAAGGTAATTAAGCAATTAATAAAAAGGAGTGTCAATATGGCTATTGAAAAAGAGCAAGTTGTAACAATGATGTATGAATTAAAAATAGATGGAGAGGTAGTTGATAGTAATATTGGCAAAGATCCTTTAGAGTTTACTTTTGGAATTGGACAAATAATTCCAGGACTAGAAAGTAGAATCTCTACTTTAAATGAAGGGGAATCTCTACAATGTATAGTTCCAGCAGCAGAAGCTTATGGTGAATATAACCCAGAAGCAAAACAAATGGTTCCAAAAGAGCAATTTGGAGATTTAGAACTAAAAGTTGGTATGCCTTTACAAGGTCAAGGTGAAGGTGGTCAGCCAATCCAAGTAGTTGTAACAGCAATTACTGATGACGGCATAGAGGTTGATTTCAATCATCCATTAGCAGGAAAAAATTTAGATTTTTCTATCACTATAAATACAATCTTATAAAACAAATTGCCACTCCTGTGGCAATTTTAGCTATAATACCCTAAAAATAATCAAAACAATTTAACAGGAATATAAATGAATCTAGATATGACTAAGGTTGCTAACATAATTTTATATATGTTGCACAAACAAGTAAAACATCTAAACGATAAAAAACTAACTATTTTACTTTTTTTAATAGACTACAATCATCAAAAGTTTTGTGGAGAAAAAATATTTGGTGATGAATATGTAAAAAGCTCTAGACAACCAGAACCAATAGTTTTAACTGAACTATTTGATATTATTGCAAATGGTGAAGATTTAGATGAAGAGGATGAAAGATTATTTTTAATTCAAGAACTACTTGATTATATAGATATTGAGATAATTACAAATGAAAAATTTATTGAGTTAAGATTTTTAAAAATGGAAGAAGAGTTTGACGAGTCTTTATTTTCAAATGATGAATTAAAAACAATACAAAAAGTAGTAAATGAATATTTAGAAACTACACCTAGAAATGTTGCTAATGCTTGTTTTAAAATAGAAAAAGTTAGAAATACACAAAAAGATGAAATAATTATTTAAGGATACTAAATGGATAAGATAAAACAACTTGAAGAACTTCTAAAAACAGATGTATTAATTGAGGTAAATGAAGATATTAAAGAGTTAGAAGAGAACCTAAAGAATAAAAAAAACAATAAAAAAATAAAAGAGGAACTAGATTATATGAAGCAAGTAAAACTTTATTTTGATGAAGTTCTTGTTGATATAAACAATGGTTCAATCACTCAAAAACAAGCCGAAGATATTTTAGAAGGTTTGGAGGATATGAGAATAGAAAATCAAATATGAATTGGTTAGCTCATATTTTTTTATCAGAGAACAATATAGATTTTCAAATAGGAAACTATTTAGCAGATCCTTTAAAAGGTAAAATTTGGGAAAATGCCTCAGAAGAGATAAAAGAAGGTATAAAACTACATAAACTAATAGATTCTTACACAGATTCACACTATTTATTTAAAAAAAGTAAACAACGATTAGGTAAGCAAGGCTTACTTAAAGCTGTTGTTATTGACTTAACTTATGATTATCTTTTATCAAAAAACTGGAATTTGTATTCAAATATCGATATAGATATATTTTTAAATAATTTTTATAAAAAAGCAAAAATACAACTTACAACCCTACCAATAGAAGCTAGACAACCTTTAAAAAAGTTGATTGACTATGAAGTATTAAACAAATATAAATCTTTAGATGATTTAAATAAAGCATTATTAAAAGTTGATAATAGATTATCTTCTAGATTAGCAAAAAGAGATAAAGCTAGCTATTATTTTGAAAAAATAGGTTCAAATATCACAGATATAGAATCAGATTTTTTAGAATTTTTTCCCCAACTTTGCGATAAAGTAAAAATAAACTTAGATAAATCCAAACTGACACATTGGAAAAATTAAAAATATCTTTTAAATAATTCTATATCTTCATGTGTTAAAAAAAGTTTTTCTATTTGGTTTACTTGAATTATTGGATTCATCAAGGCACCTTTTTTATCAATATGTGGTAAACCTACTAAATGTGCTATTTCATGTGCTAATATTACTTTTAGTTCATTTAAATTATTAAATCCATAAATCTCTATTTTACTCATATCTAAAATTATATTTTGTTGTTTTTCTAATTTTCCATCTTTTAATATTGTTTCAGTTTTTACATCTCTTTTTATAAAAGTTTTCCCTTTGACTTTTGTAATACCTCTATTAATTGATTCTAATTCTCGTATATATCTATTATGCTTTTCAATATTTCTATTATAATTATTTGCAATTTTATTATAATTGTTTACAATAGTATTGGTTTGTTTATATTGATTATGTAACTCTTTTTTCTCTTTTTTTAAATCTATTTGCTTTATATTTATATCTTTTTTTATTTTTGTAAACTGTTCAGGAGAGATATTTTTTTGTTTATTTATAGTACGTATATATTTATTTAGTTCAGATATATTTTTATTTAAAATTTTATTTTTATTATAAAATTGCTCTTTTTTTATATCCAGATTTTTCTTTTCCTCTTTCAAAATATTTTTATAATTTTTTATATCAATTT
>QKDL01000096.1 GCA_003252105.1 Arcobacter sp. | reverse complement strand
TAGAAAAGAAAAAAGAGGTTTTAAATCCAAACGCTTTTATCAAAATTGATAAAGATAATACAGTAACATTTATGCTTGGGCAAGTTGAGATGGGACAAGGAGCATATACTGGTATTGCTATGTGTATTGCTGATGAACTTGATGCAAAATGGGAAGAGATTATTTTTGCTCCAGCTCCAGTAGCTGATGTATTTAATGTCCCTGGTATGCCTATTATGGCAACTGGTGGTTCTTGGAGTATTAAAACTCAACAACAAAGAGTAAGAGAAGTTGGTGCAACTTTAAGATATATGTTAAAAGATGCTGCTTCAAAAAAATGGAAAGTAAGAATTTATGATGTAAGCACAAAAGACTCTTTTGTAATTAATAAAAGAACAAAAGAAAAACTATCTTTTGGTTCTTTAATTGATGATATAAAAGAGATGAAATTACCAGAAAATGTAAAACTAAAAGATGCCAAAGATCATAACTTAATTGGAAAAAGAATAAAAAGACACTCAATTGAAGTTCATGAAAAAATCAATGGTCAAGCTAAATTTGGTATAGATGTTAGACTTCCAGATATGAAATATGCTGCACTTGTTCAACCTAGAGTTTTTGGTGCAAAAATCAAAAGTTATGATGACTCTAAAGCTAAAAATATGCCAGGAATTTTAAAAATCAAACAACTACCAAATGAAAAAATTGCAGTAATTGCAGAGCATTGGTATCAGGCTAAACAAGCTACAGAAGCTATTAAAGTTATATGGGATAATGGTGAATTTGAAAAAATTAGTTCAGCTGATTTAGATAAAGAGTATAAAAGCTATTTAGATAAAGATGATTTACCAGTAATGAAAAAAGATGGAGACACAAATAAAGCATTTAAAGAGGCTTTTAAAGTTGTAGAAGCCCAATACACTTTTCCATTTTTAGCCCATGCAGCAATGGAACCATTAAACTGTACAGTTCATCACAAAGGTGACAAAGCATATATGTCTGTAGGTGGACAATTTCAAACAATTTACAGAGCTACTTGTGCAAAAATTTTAGGTTTAAAACCAGAAGATGTTGAATACTATAACAACTATTTAGGTAGTAGCTTTGGACGTCGAGCTAACCCACAAAGTGACTTTGTAGTTGATGCAGCTTATGTTTCAAAAGATGAAGTTTGGCCAATTCAAACTTTATGGACAAGAGAAGATGATATTAAAATGGGTTACTTTAGACCTATGACTGTAAATAAAGCAAAAATGGCAGTTGATAAAGATGGAAAAATTACAGCATTTAAAGCTGATGTTATTAATCAATCTTTATTAAAAGGGACACTTTTTGCAGCTGGATTTAAAGATGGTATTGATTCAACACAAAGGGAAGGTTTAGAATCTCACCCTTATAAAATTGCTAATCATGATTTAAAAGCATTTTGTCCTGAATCTCCTGTAACTGTTTTATGGCTTAGATCAGTTGGACATACAACTTCAGCACCAGTTGTTGAAAATATTGTAGACCAAGCAGCAATAGCAGCTGGAATTGATCCCCTTGATTTTAGAATTAAAAATATGGCAAACCCTAGATTTTCTAAACTTCTTGAAAATGTAGCTAAACAATCAAATTGGTACAAAAGAGAAAAAAATAGTGGTTATGGAGTTGCAATTGCTGAATCGTTTGGAAGTATTGTTGCATATGTTGTAAAAGTAAAAGTTGAAAACAACGATTTCAAAGTTCAAAATGTATGGGCAGCTGTTGATTGTGGTATGGCTGTTAATCCACTTGGAATAGAGAATCAAATTGAGGGTTCTATTAACTTTACAATTGGATATATAAAATATGCACAAATCACTTTGACAAATGGTGCAGTTGACCAAAATAACTTCTACGACTATGAAGTAAATAGAATCACAGATGCTCCAGAGAGTATAAGTGTTGAAGTTATCAACTCAGGGGAAAAAATAGGTGGTATTGGTGAAGTTGGTGTTCCACCAATGTTTGCAGGAGTTATAAATGCACTTTATGATGCAACAGGAAAAAGATACACTAGTTTCCCTATAAAATTAGGTTAATAGATGTTTGTAAATAAAGAGTTTTTAGATTTTTTTGAAAAAAGTAAAAAAGAAACTTTTGATATAGTAGTAGCTTGTGTTGTAAAAACACAAGGTTCTACTTATTCTAAAACGGGAAATATGTTACTTATAAATTCTAAAGAAGAGTTTGTAGGAGTATTAGGAAGTTCCTATCTTCATAAAAAAGTTTTAGAAGTTTCAAAAGAAATTTTGAAAACTTCAACTATTAAAAACATTGAATTTACTCCTAAAGATAAAGATTCTGGTCATGGAGTTACAACTATTCAGCTTGAACCATTTTTTTATAATCAATCTTATAAAAATATTGAAAAGTATTTAAAACAGCCTTTTAGAGTTTTGATTTTTGGAAGTGGTATTCATGTTAGCTCTTTTGTTTCAATGGCAAATTTAATGGCCTGGGAAACAACTGTTATTGATATAAATATAAATAAAGAAAATGTAAAACAAGCTCACCATTTAATAGAACTTGAAACTTTAGATGAGGTGTTTTCAAAAGATTTAGAAATGTATCAAGCAGCAGTTATCTTAAGTCATAACCCAAAAACTGATGATAAATATCTTGAAGCTTTAAGTAAAACCAAGATGCAATATATTGGTATGATGGGAAACAAAAAAAATATGCAAAGAAAAAAACAGATGTTTAATTTAGAAGATGATAAACGATTTTTTGCCCCAATAGGTTTTGATATAGGAAGTTATACTCATCAATCAATTGCCCTTTCCATATGTGCCCAAATTGAAGCAAGAAAAAATGGTAAGATTTAGCAAGAAAGAATCAAAGTGAAAGAGAATCAATTAGCAGTCTTAATCTTAGCAGCTGGAAGTTCAAGTAGGCTTGGATATGCAAAGCAGTTACTAGAATATAAAGGTGAAACTTTATTGCAAATTGCTGTAAAAAAAGCTTTAAGCCTTACAAAAAATGTTTATATAGTTTTAGGACATGAAAGGCAAAGATGTGAAAAAAACTTGGAAAACTATAAGGTTAATACTCTTTTTAATAAAGAGTATAAAGATGGGATGGGAACCTCTATATCTTTTGGAATAAAAGCTCTAAATGAGTTTGAGTATTCAATGATAATGTTATGCGACCAACCCTTTATCCCCCTTATACATTTTGAAAATTTAGTAAAAAATAAAAATAAAGAAAAAATAATAACTTCTTTAAATCTAAGTAATTCAAAAAAATCAGTTCCTGCAATATTTCCTAAAAAATATTATAAACAACTTGAAGAGTTAAATAAAGATTTTGGAGCAAGGTATTTATTACAAACTCAAGAAACTATAGATTTAGGATTAGAAAAAGAGTTCTACGTGGATATTGATACTATTGAAGATTTAAAACTACTAATTATCTAAATATCATAAAAAATCAACACATTTTTAAAACAAAAATTTAAATAATATGTTAATTTAATAACAAAGGAAAAAATCATGTATAACAATCTGATAGTGTATGGTAGTTTGATGGATAAAAATGAGCTTTTAAATGAAAATATAAAAGTTGAAGATATAGATTTAGTAAAAGTTTATGGTTATAAAAGAGTTTTTAATCAAGAACCATCTAATCGAATGATTCAATCAATAAATAGAGCAGTATTAAATGTATTAGAAGATGGTGATAGTTGGATTAATGGTATTGTGTTAAAAAATGTAAGTGATGAACTTTTTGCTATTTTGGATAAAAGAGAAAAGGGTTATGAAAGATATAATATGTATGAAAAAAAAGTAGTAACTTATGGTGGTGAGACTTTAACTAATTGTTGTATATATTTAGGAAATATTGCAAAATTAAACTTTGAGATATTGCCAAACCTTGAGTATCTAGATATATGTAAAAATGCAGCAAAAACTCATGGGGAAGAGTTTTTTAATGATTTTTTAGAGACTACATTTAAAAACTCACAAGAGTTTGGAATAGAACCTATCTAGATAAAGAGATACCAAAACTTATTCTATTTATCTCTTTGTCATAATCAATTAAACTATCTCCATATCCACTTGATAATTGTAAATACCCAAAAGTGTTCTTTGAATTAAAAAATGGAAATGTCCAATCAAGTTGTGCAAATCCTTTATTATCTTCATCAAATTTTAGATTGTTTCTAAGTAAAAGTTTAAAAGTGTGTGATTTATATGGATAGATTAATGTAAAATCTCCATATCCTAAATAATCTTCAATATCTGGATTATCATCAGTTTTTTCATCTTCTGGAATTTTATACCAAACTTTAGGAACTAAAAATAAATTTCCCGCTTGAAAATAACTTTCTAGATATAATCTATTCCATGACCTTGATTTTGGTTTCCCTTGTCCATTTGATTCATGTAAAAAACCAAATTTAAAACCTTTTAAAGAGGTTTTATCACTTTTCCCATAAGGTATAGTTACAAAAACTTCAGGCTGATAGTTTGTTTCTCTAAATGGAGAAGAGTCACTATATAACTGCCACCAAGAGGTTTGTGTATATCCAAAGTAGATAGTTTCATCAAGATTAAATAGGTTTTCAAATATTGGTTTTTTTACACTTATTTGAAATTTTGTTTCAGCTTGTTTTCTATCTACTCTTTTTTTAGTATCGTATGATATTGGGAAAAAGTAGTTTTCTTTATAAGGGAATAAGTTAAATGTAGAAGCTAATATTTGCTCAATAGTGCTAAGAGTCTCTTTATCTTCTATAGTATTTAAATTTTTTCCTATAGTTTTAACTTCTCTAGCAATATTTTCCTCTTTTGTTAGAGTCTCACTTAAACTTGATTCTTCAGTATCAGGTTTATCATTTTTTGCTAATTGTTTATATAAAAGCATAGCTTCTTTATAATTGCCTTCTTGTTCATATTTTTGTGCTTTTTCATAAATTGATTGAGAATCAGAAGCTAATAAACTAATGATTGAAAAAAAAGATATTATAGTTATTCGTAACATTTTAAATAAATCCATTAATTAAGATTATAAATTTTATCACAAAAAGTAAAATAAACCTATAAAATGATATAATCCCCCAATTTTAAAAAAAAGGTTTTTTTATGCTTGTAGCTCCTTCCATATTATCAGCAGATTTTGGAAAACTAAATGAAGAGATAAAAGCTATATGTGATGGCGGATGTGATTTAATTCACGTAGATGTAATGGATGGTCATTTTGTTCCAAATATGACATTAGGTCCTGTTGTTGTTAATCCAGTTGCTAAAGTTGCAACTAAACCTCTCGATGTGCATTTAATGGTAGAAAATAATACTTTTTTTGTTGAGCTTTTTGCACCACTTAAACCTGAGTATATCTCTTTTCATATTGAAAGTGAAAAACACCCTCATAGATTGATTCAAAAAATAAGAAGTTTAGATATCAAACCAGCAATAGTTTTAAATCCTCACTCAACACCTGAGTCAATAGAGTATTTACTTGAAGATTTAGATATGGTTTTACTTATGTCGGTAAATCCTGGGTTTGGTGGTCAAAAATTTATTCCAACAGTAATTGAAAAAGCAAGAAAATTAAAAGAATTGATAAACAAAAGAAATCCAAATTGTTTAATAGAAGTTGACGGTGGAGTAAATGATAAAAATATCCATGAATTAAAAGAAGCAGGAGTAGATGTAGTAGTTGCTGGTTCTTATGTTTTTGGAAATGAAGATTATTCAAAAGCGATAAAATCACTACAGGTTTAATATGAAAATAAAAATTTGTGGTATAACTAATCTTGAAGATGCTCTTGATGCAATAAAAGCTGGTGCTGATGCTTTAGGTTTTGTTTTTTATGAAAAAAGCCCAAGATATATTGAACCTTTTAAAGCAAGACAAATAGTAAAAGATTTACCCCCTTTTGTTCAAGTTGTAGGATTATTTGTAAATGAAAATGCAACTTATATAAATCAAGTATGTACAAATGCAAAGATGCAAATGGCACAGATTTATGATGATGACAATTATACTGATTATGATTCATTAAACTTTAAATATATAAATGTAGTTAGAGCAAAATCTCAACAAGATATAGTAGAAAATCTTGATAGATATGTATTAGTTGACGCCTATGTTGAAGAGTATGGTGGTAGTGGTAAAAGAGTTGCATTAGAGTGGTTTAAAGGGATTGATTGTTCAAAGATTATTTTAGCTGGTGGCTTAAATGAATCAAACCTAAAAGAGTTGGCAAATTTCAATTTTTATGGTGTAGATGTTAGTTCTGGCGTTGAGCAATCTAAGGGTAAAAAAGATAAAACCAAAATGATTAATTTTGTAAAAGCAGTAAATGAAATCTAACATAAACAGAAATTTTATGTCACGACTAGTAGAAAAATTAAAAATTGAGCCAATGGAGTATGAGCAATTTTTAGAAGAACTATCAAAAAATAAAAACAGAATTTTCAATGATTTAGAATTAGAATTTGAATTGCTTATATCAAATGGCTTTCCAATAGATATAGAAGATAATAAAATTGTATTAAAAACAACAAGAAATTTGATAAGTGAAGAGATTTTTTGTATAGTTGATATAGAAACAAATGGTGGTCATGTAAACAAAGGTCATCAAATAATCGAACTTGGTGCAGTAAAATATAAAAATGGTGAAATTATAGATAAATATGAATCATTAGTTTATGCAAAAGATATCCCAAAATATATCCAAGAGGTTACAAATATTACACCTTCTATGTTGGAAAATGCACCTGTGATAAGCACAGTTCTAGAAGAGTTTAAGCTTTTCTTAGAAGATGATGTTTTTGTGGCTCATGACATAAAGTTTGATTATAATTTCATCTCTAACTCTTTTGAAAAATATGATTTAGGAAGATTGGAAAATAGAAAACTTTGTACTATTGATTTAGCAAGACGTACTATAAAAGCACAGAGATATGGATTAAGTTTTTTAAAAGAGCTTTTAAATATAAATATAGATAACCATCATAGAGCATATAGTGATGCTCTTAGTACTTCGTATATTTTAGAAGAATCTTTAAAACATTTAAGTAGTGATGTTAAAACAACAGAAGATTTAATCCATTTTTCAAAACATGCACAGCCTGTAATGCCAAAATTAGATGTAAATTCAGGTAAAAAGAAAGAAGAAAAAGTACCAGAGGAGAAGTGATGTTTTCACAAGAAAAGTACCTAAAAGCTTTAAATTATGCTGCAAAAGCTCATAACGAGCAAAAAACACCACATGGCTTACCATATTTAACCCATTTAACAGCAGTAGCAATGGAAGTGATTCATGCCTGTGAAGAGGGAAAAATAGAATTAGAAAAAACTGATAAAGCTATTACTATCGCACTTTTACACGATACAATTGAAGATACAAATATCACTTATGATGATTTATATATGGATTTTGGAGTAGAGATTGCAGAAGCGGTTGATGCCTTATCAAAAGATAGTAGCTTACCAAAAAAACAACAAATAGCAGATAGTATAAATAGACTTCTAACACAACCTTATGAAGTTCAAATGGTAAAATTAGCAGATAGAATATCTAATATGCAAGAACCTCCACAATCTTGGGATAGTGAAAAAATACTTGCATACCAAAAAGAAGCAAAATTTATTTTATCATGTTTGAAAAATTGTAATATGCAACTATCAAAACGTCTTGAAGATAAAATTAATAACTATATAGTTTATATCAAATAAACTATTAGTTTTCTTTTCTAACTAGTTCTTTATATAACTCTTCATATTTTCGTATCTCTTCTCTTGAAGCTTTTCTTCTACAACTCATATAACCATTTTTACCATCTTCTGATTCAAAAGGGTATACCGTTGCAAAAACCCAGTAGTAATCACCATTTTTTGTTCGGTTTTTTACATAACCAGTCCAAATATCACCTCTTTTTACAGTTTCCCATAAGTCTTTGAAAGCTGCTTTAGGCATATCTTTGTGTCTTACCATATTATGAGGTTGTCCTAATAACTCTTCTAATGGATATCCTGCAATATCACAAAAATCATCATTTGCAAAAGTAATAATACCTTTTGAATCTGTTTCACTTACTAAAAAAGCATATTCATCTAATTCAATCTCTTTATCCATAATTTTTACCTTTTTAAATAAACTTTTTTGTTTTGGCTTCATTTACTAAATTATTAGCCATAGAAAGAGTTTCATTTGCAATATCTGCAACATTGTTAGCTTCATTTGCATTTTCTTGTGTAACTCTATCTAACATAATTACAGTATCATTAATCTGCTCAATACCAGTCATTTGTTCTTTTGAAGCATGTGATACATCATCTATTAAATTGATTGTTTCATTAATATGAGAGTTTAGTTGATTATATCCTTGAATCATTTTAGTTGATACTTCTTTACCATTATTTGCTTTTATAGTAGCATTTTCAACTAAATTTTTTATGTCTTTTGCTGCTTCTGCACTTCTTGCTGCTAGGTTTCTTACCTCTTGGGCAACTACAGCAAAACCTTTTCCTGCTTCACCTGCCGTTGCAGCTTCAACTGCTGCATTTAAAGAGAGAATATTTGTTTGAAATGCGATTTGATCAATAATTGTGATTGCATCATTGATTGATGATACTTGTTCATTAATTTCATCCATTGATGTAGCAGTTTGCATAGCTAGGTTTTGACCATCTTTTACAGAATTTCTAACTGTTTGTCCTAAGTCTGACATTTTAGCTGCATTTTCTGCATTTGCTTTTGTAATTGATGTTATCTCTTCAATAGCTGCTGCTGTTTCTTCTAATGAAGCAGCTTGCTCATTTGCAGTATTTGCAACATTTTTAACTGATAAACTCATATTTTGTGAATTTTGTTTAAGAGTTTCTCCATTAGATAAATTAATTTTTGCATTTTTTGACAAGTTTTCTCCAAGTATGTTTATAGATTCCATAACTTTTAACATCTCATCTGTTAGTCTTTTATTTATATCTATCTTAACTGAGTAATCATCATTTGCATAAGATTCTAAAGTTGTTTTTACTTGTTTCATATTATTATCTGATGATATTAACATTTTATTGATTGTATCTCTTAATGCTCTAATCATAAAGTTTTCAGAATTACTTTTTACTCTAGTTCTATATATACCACGTGAGAGTTTATCCATAGTAAGCACTATTTCACCAAGTACTTTCATATCCTCTTTTCTTATAGTATCAATTCTATCTACATAATTATTCATCTCTGTAAGAATTAAACCAATTTCATCATTTTTCATATATTTTGCTTTTTCAATTCTATTTGTTCTCATAAAAATAAAATCCATTAAATCTTCCATATATCTTTTAAATCTATCAATACCACCTGTAATTCTTTTCATAGCTGCATAGTTAGTATATGCAATAATAACTGCAAACACAAGATTTACGATAATAATTGCTGTAATCTCATTTGATGCAATTATTGCAGTTGTTGTAATTGCTGCAAATCCAATTTGTGCTAATAACATATTTATTAAAAGTTTTTTTCTGGTATGAATATTTTTAAACATTATAATCCTTGTATAAAAAAGTGTGTAATTATATATTAATTTGTTTTAAATTGGGACAAAATTGAGACAATTCTTATAATATTATAAAAATTATTATTAATTATAAAGAAAATAATTAGATTTAGTGATAAAAAATTGATTAACCAAATCAAAAGCTAAATTTGAAGAAGTTTAAACAGCTAGTAATTTAGGATAGAAATATAATAAGACAATTGAGAATTTAAAGAAATATAATAAAAAGTGACGTAAAAAGTGACGTAAAACTATTATAATGATAAAGATAGAAATAAAAACCCATCTTTTATTTTCAAAGGATAAAATATGAATATAACAGAGACTCAACAAAATTATACAAATTATCAAACTCAAAATAGTGATTCTACATTTAAAACAGAATCTAAAGAAAAATTTTTAAACATACTAGAAGGAGTTACATCTTATGAAACTGAAACTTCAACAAAAATCAAAATCAATGATGAAAAATATGATGAAAAATACAAAAATGGATTTGAAAGGTATAGTTTTTTTTCTACTGAGGGATGGTTTAATAACTCTATAGTTGAGAAAGATGAAAAATTAAATCAAAATTTTATAACTTATTTAGGGGATATGAGTCAAAGAGACTATAGCCTAACTATTACAACTTTTGCACGAGATTTTTTGCCACAATTAACTCAAGATGTAAATGGTCAAGTTATAAATGGTCAACCTTTAAAAAGTTCAGCCAATGAACTTTCAACAATAAATAGTATTGTAGATTATTTTCAAAATAATATAGAGGTAGTCAAAGAAAATGCAAAAAAATGGGGAGGTGATTCAACAGAAAAAGTAAATCTTTTTAATAATATCTCTAGTTTTTTCAAAGACTACCAATCAAAAGAACAAGAAGAGCAATATAAAACATTGGGAAATAATTAAAACGCAAATTACAAAGAAAAAATCAAATCTGCTATCTTTTTTGTCCCTTTAATACTATTAGTAGCTGTTGGTATTTATTGATGATAAAAAAGAAGATATGAAAATTGTTAGTTAATCAAATGTATATGTAGAATTTTTTCAAACTATAACCCCTTCAAAAGAAGAGGTTATAAAAAATATTATGCCATAGCTTTTTTAGCGTATTGGATACCTAAATCAAAAGCTTTATTGTTGATATCATGTACTTTTTCAGGTACTTTTGAAAGCATAGCTGCTCTTAAAATTTCATCATCAACAGTATGACCTGTCATATAGTTTGCAATAGAAAGAGCAAGAACTGATTGAGTAATTACATTTCCAACTTCTTCTTTTGCAATTGTAATAATTGGAATCTCATAAATATTCCATGTTTTTTTATCTTCTTCTGTAGGAGTTACTAGGTTTGGCTCAATAACAATTGTACCACCTGGTTTAACACCTTTTTTGAATTGATCATAAGATACTTGTGCAACTGAAAGCATGAAATCAATCTCACCATCATTTGCATATGGATATAAAATTGGATCATCTTCTAAAGTGATATCAACTACTGTTGCTCCACCTCTTACTTGAGATGTATATGTAGCTGTTTTTAATCCATATCCACCAGCTTTAATTTTAGCTGCTGCGAAAATAGCACCTGCAAGAAGTACACCTTGTCCACCAACACCTGTAAATCTCATTAATGTTTTAGCCATTGTGTTTCTCCTTAAAATTGTACCATTGTTTTATTTTGGTGTGCTTCTTTAACTTTTTGATACATAGCTGTATATTCGTTTGCTTCTGTATCTTGTTTAAGAATACCAGTTGGGAATAATCCTTTTCTTTCCTCTTCACTCATTTTTTCATATTTTGATAAAGGAACTGTAATAGAATCAATCCACTCTAAGTTAGCCATAGCTGAGTTCATTTTATTTTTTCTACCTAAGTTAACGTGACAGTTTGAGAAAATATCAAAGAAAGAATAACCTTTGTGCTCTAATCCTTTTACAAATACTCTTTCAAGTTTTTTAGGATCAAGCATAGTCTCTCTTGCTACAAATGATGCACCAGCACCTATTGCTAAGTTACATGCATCGAAAGTTGGATCAATATTTCCTCTTTTCATTGTAACTGTCCACATACCTTGAGGAGTAGTAGGACTTGTTTGAGAGTTAGTTAATCCATAAATAAAGTTATCTACAACGATATGGTTAATATCTATATTTCTTCTACATCCATGAATTGTATGGTTACCACCAATTGCAAGACCATCACCATCCCCAGATACACAAATTACGTGTTTATCAGGGTTTGCTAATTTTACACCAGTAGCATATGCAATTGTTCTACCGTGTGTTGTATGGATAGTATTACAGTTAATGTATGAAGAGAATCTTCCTGAACATCCAATACCAGACACAACACAAACATCATCCATGTTCCATCCAAGTTTATTGATTGCTCTGATAAGTGCTTTTAAAATAACACCATCTCCACATCCCCAACACCATAGTGTTGGCATTTTGTTAGTTCTTAAGTATTCATCATAATTAAATGCCATATTACATTCCTTTTACTTTTTCAATGATTTCAAGTGGTGCAATTGGTCTACCATTTGCTCTAAATAGTGTATCAAAATCTCTTCTTCCACTTGCTCTTTCAATCTCTTCAATATATTGACCCATATTAAGCTCAGTAACTAAAACTTTTTCAAATTTGTCACATAACTCTTTAATTTTATTTTCAGGAGATGGCCACATAGTAATTGGTCTAAACATACCAACTTTAACACCTTCTTCTCTTAATCTATTGATTGCTTCTCTTGCAGATAATGCTAAAGAACCATATGCAATGATCATAATATCTGCATCATCTAACATATACTCTTCATAAGATTCAATCTCATCAATGTGAGCTTCAACTTTGTTGAATAATCTTTCAATTAAGTCTTGACACATTACAGCATCTTCTGTTGGGTGACCATTATAATCATGGTGAAGACCAGTATAGTGATATCTATAACCTTCAAACATTTTGTTTAAAACTGCTGGTTCATCTTTTGCTACATTGTATGGTTCATACTCTTTTGGATCACCAGTGAATTGTTTTCTTGGTTTAATTCCAGCTTTTACCTCTTCTAAATCAGGTAATACAGCTTTCCCACTCATGTGACCAATAGTTTCATCTAATAGTACAAATACAGGTTGCATAAATCTATCTGCTAAGTTAAATGCTCTAACAGTTTCAGTATAACACTCTTCTAAAGTTGAAGCACATACAGTGATTGATTTATAATCTCCGTGAGTTGGTGCTTTAGCTTGTAAAATATCACCTTGTTGAACTCTAGTTGGAAGACCAGTTGATGGACCACCTCTCATTACATTAATGATTACTAAAGGAACTTCAGCAATATATGCTAAACCGATATTTTCTGATTTTAATGAAATACCAGGACCTGAAGTTGCAGTTAATGATCTTTTACCAGACATTGCACCACCAATAGCAGCACAAACACCAGCAATCTCATCTTCCATTTGAATTGCAGCACCACCAGATCTTGGTAATAAATCAGAAATTGTATGCATTACCTCACTTGAAGGAGTAATAGGATACCCACCAAAAAACTCACAACCTGCATCAACTGCAGCAATTGCAGCTAAATCATTACCAGTTGAAATTATTTCTCTTGCCATTACCTCTCCTTACGCACCAAGTACTCTATAGTTATTTTTCTTAATTGCTTCACTTCTTGCTTTTGATTCATCAGTAAGTTTAGCGAATTTAAATTCTTTTTTATCTGCTACATAAATAGCGAAATCTGGACACGATAGTTCACAGTCATTACAGCCAATACATGACTCTGAAGCTACGATTTGAACCATAGCACCTAGTGTTGATTTAGGTTCTGGTCTCATAGCCAAAACACCAGCAGGACATACTGATACACATACATCACATGCTTTACATCTACTCTCATTTACCCATACAGGAGTATTTGCAGGAGCTTCCATAATTGCCATTTTTTCCCCTTAAAAAATTTGATCAATAATTGAGAATTCTCAAATATTCTTGAAGCATGATAACTAATTTAACAAATAAAGAAAGGTTAAATATAGTATTTGAAGGTGGTTATTTTTTATTATGTTACTATATGGAACAATAAAAACTACAAAAAATCAGAGTGTAACTTATCTGCATAAAAGTAATATAATATATAGAAATATTAATATTTTGGCTATCTTATATATTTTTTACTTCACTATTTTTAAATATATTTTTAGTTATAATTCACAAAAAAATAAAGGCAATTATGGTTTTATATCAACCTAGTAATGGCTATTGTTATAATAGTGATACACATTTTTTATATAGCTTTATTGTACAAAATTTATACAAGTTTAAAAACATAAGTGGAGATGTTTTAGATATTGGTAGTGGTAGTGGTATATTGGGACTATTAGTTTCAAGAGAATATGAAAAATTAAGTTTAAATCAATGTGAGATTCAAAATAGTTTTCAACAGTTATCGCAAATAAACGCTAGGTGTAATAAAATTGATACAAATATGTATAAGGGTTCTTTTTTAGATTTAGAGTTTGATAAACAGTTTGATATGTGTGTATCAAATCCACCTTTTTATCACACAAATGTAATTAAAAGTGAAAATGAAAATTTAAAAATAGCAAGGTATAATGATAGCTTACCTTTAAAGCAATTTATAAAAAAAGTTTCTGAAGTTTTAAAAAACAGTGGTAAGTTTTTTTTCTGTTATGATGTAAAGCAATTAAATGAGATAATGTTTTTTTTAAATGAGTATAAACTAAACATAGAGTCACTACAATTTGTTCATCCAAAAAAGAGTAAAAATGCAACACTTGTACTGGTTTATGCAAGAAAAAACTCAAAATCATTGTTAAATATTTTGCCACCTTTAGTTGTATTTGATGAAGAGGATTTTACAACTGAGGTAAAAGAGATTTATAAAAAATCTTCAACACATAGTATAAAAGTAGAGATATGAATTTAATAACACAAGAGGGTTTTAGTTTTGGATTTGATCCAAAAGGGTGCGATAGTTGTGAAGGTAACTGTTGTATTGGTGAAAGTGGTAATATTTGGATAAACAATTCTGAAATAGAAAATTTAGCAAAATATTTAAATATTTCTGTAGATGAATTGAAGTTAAAATATATTGAAAAAAGATCGTATAAATATAGTATAAAAGAGGTACAATTATCTGTTAATAACTATGCATGTATCTTTTTTGATTTGGAGAAAAAAGGTTGTTCTATTTACGAAGTTAGACCAACTCAATGTAGAACTTTTCCTTTTTGGGATTATTTTAAAAAAAATATAAATGAGGTAAAACAAGAGTGTCCAGCTATAAAAGATTTATAATATTTTCAATCTCTTTAGTTTTTTTATTAGGGTGTTCACCCTCTCAGAGTAATATAATAAATTACAATGACAAATCTTTTAAAGATGAAGATAGAGATATTTTGTTTGCTTTAGAATATGATAGAAGTGGTGATAAAGAGCAAGCAAGAAGTTTATATTTATCTTTATATGAAAGAACAATGAAAGATGAGTATCTTTTAGAGTATATTAAAATCTCTTTCGCCTTGCAAAATTATGATGATATTGTAAAGATAATTAAAACAAATCAAAAAAGAATTGTTAAATCTAAGAATCAAATTTTAAGAATATATATCTTAACACTAATTCAACAAAAAAATCTTGATGAAGCATTAAATGCTACAAATGAGTTAATAAAAGAGAACAACTCAAATTTAAATCATGAGTTGCTAGGAAATATTTTTTTACAAAAAAATGATTATAAAAATGCAAAAAAAGAGTTTGAATACGTATATAAAAATAGTTTTGATGAAAATTCTTTAATTGAATTAATAAATATCATGTATATCTATTTAAATGAAAAAAATGAAGCAATTAATCTTTTAGAGTCTCATATTAAACTTTATGGGTGCACTAATCTTACTTGCTCTAAGTTATTAAATATATATCAAGAAGAAAATGATATAGATGGAATAATATCAGTTTTAAAGAAAAGTTATTATCAGTACAAAGATAAAAGTAATCATATGACAATGGATAGAATCTATAAACTATTGATGTACTATTTAGAAAAAAAAGATATAAATGAAGCCATAATATTTTTAGAAAAGAGTAGGGCAGATGATCAAAAGTTATTAGATTTATATAGAAATATAAAAGAGTATAAAAAAGCTTATAGTTTAGTAAAAGAACTTTATACTAAAACAGCAAATATTGATTATCTTGCACAAATTGCAATGCTAGAGTTTGAAAGTGCAGTTAATAAAAAAGATGTATTAAAAAGTGTAATAAAAAAATTTGATGATGTTTTAGTAGTTTTGGATAATCATATTTATCAAAACTATTTAGGGTATTTATTGATTGATTTTGATATAGATATTAATAGAGGAATTGCTTTAATAAAAAAAGCTTTAGAAAAAGCTCCAAACAATTTAGCATATATTGATTCTCTTGCTTGGGGACAATATAAACAAAAAAACTGTAAAGAAGCATATAAAAACATGAAAATCGTTGTAGATAATGCAGGTTTAAATGATGAAGAGATAAAATCACATTGGAAAGAAATCAAGGAGTGTAATAAGTGATATTAGATGAGATAAATAGAAGAACAAGAGAAGATGTTGAAAAAAGAAAAAAAGAGTATTCTCTTGATTGGTTAGGTAGAAGTTTAAGTGCAAATCCATTTCCCCCAAGAGATGTAAAACCATATTTGACTTCAACTAAAGAGGAACCTATTAGAATAATTGCAGAGGTTAAAAAAGCAAGTCCTAGTAAAGGGGTTATAAAAGAGGATTTTGATCCATTAAAAATTGCACAAGAGTATAGTGCAAATGGGGCAAATGCAATCTCTGTATTAACAGAACCTCATTATTTCCAAGGAAATTTAGAGTATTTAACACAAATTAGAAGATATGTTCCTACGCCACTTCTTAGAAAAGATTTTATACTTGATAAATATCAAATTGTAGAAGCTTTAGTATATGGAGCAGATTTTATATTACTTATTGCAAAAAGTTTAAGTACAAAAGAGTTAAAAGAGTTATATGAATATGCACTTCATTTAGGATTAGAGGTTTTAGTTGAAATCCATGATAAAGAGGATTTAACAAAAGCTATGAAATGTGGAGCAAATATAATAGGAATAAACCATAGAAACCTTGAAACATTTGAGATGGATATGACACTTTGTGATCAATTAATCCCTATGATTCCAAATGGAAAAATTATAGTTGCAGAAAGTGGAGTTTCAAATGTAGAAACTATCAAAAGATTAAATTCTATTGGGGCTGATGCCTTTTTGATTGGGGAGCATTTTATGAGAGTGCCTTCAATTTCTGAAGAATTAACAAAATTTAAAAATTCACTTATCTAAATATTTTCTTCTTTTTAGAAGAAAATATTATGATTTATAAGTTAAACTTAGATTGCTATTGTATTGAAGTACATCTTCATTGAAAGTAGGAAAGTTTATATTTGGGTCATTAAACTCTTTACTTAATCTTGCTCTTGGACTAAAATCTACATAAGCAGCATCAGTAGGTTTTTTAACGCTATTTACTGTTTGAATAACTCTTGGTTGATTTATATTTGTATTTGAATTAACTGATGAATCATATCTATTATAATTATTTCGAATTTCCATACTACAACCTTATATCTCTTTTTTAAATACTGATTCTAGAATTTCTGCTTCTGTTAGTTCTCTTTTTAGCTTTATCTCTTCTGGTTCTTTTAATGCAAGAACTCTTTTTTTAAGATTTATTAAATTATATTTTGTTAAGTTCTTTAGTAAAGTATCATTTATCATTTCAACTTTTAATGTTCTTTCATTTAGAAGTTTTGTTACTACTGTTTTTAGATTTTCTCTTGTTTTTCTAAATATCTCTTCCTCTTCTGTTAAGGTGATATAATCTTTTTCTAAGTATTCAATTACTTCTATCCCAGAGTATTTATATGTCATTAATGAGTGGTATGAAAACTCTTTGAACTTCAAAGTTGGTATACATACACTTGTAAAAATATTTCCCCCAACATGTGTAAGCCCTTCTAAATTACTCAGAGGATTATGGGAACAAATATAATCTTCATTTACAATTGAAGGCGAATGTTCTAGTGATTTGATATTGTTTTTTAAAACAATAAAATTTTTTCCTACCTCTTTTGGTGCACCTTTAAGTGAAGTGATTTCATTTTTATAAGCAAGAAAATCTCCACCAACTTTTTTAGGAGAACCTTCTAATGATACCAATTCATTATCACTAATATCAAAATCTCCTTTTACTTCATTAAACTTAATTGGTAGTTTTTTATATGTTTCTAGGCAGTTTGAAAGTCTAACATCTCCATCAACATCTACTGAGTTATCAGCTAAAATTTTAAAATCATGAATTCTATTTTTTTTCAACCATTTTTCTATATCTTTTTTATTTGATATTGCAACTATTGGTTTGTAGATATGCTCTATTACCTCTTTACCTTGATATTTCCAATATTTATTCTCTTCATCAAAGGTACTTGTTTTCATATGGTTAAGATTTATATCTGTTGTAATATCCCAACCAATCTCTTCTGCAATATCTTCTAAATCTTGTAATTCATTTGTATGACAAATATAATCTTTTCCTACAGTTATAGGGCCTTCTTTTAAACTATCTATTTTATTATTAGAACAATCAAAATAATCTTTGATATATTTAGGTCCACCTTTTAAAGAAGTGATTTGATTATAAGAGCATTTAAAATACCCTTTTATTGTTCTTGGAGTACCTTCTATTGAGATTAATTGATTTTTTGAACAATCAAAATAACCATCAATCTCTTTTGGTGAATAAGATAAATTTTTAAGTAAATTGTCAGAACAGTTAAAGTCACCAACTTTATATGGAGCTCCAAATAGTGTTTCTATTCTATTTGTAGAACAATCAAAATCTTTTTCGACCTCTACAGGACAGTTTTCAAGAGATACTAAACTATTGTTACTTATATCAAAATAACCATTTATTTTCTCAAAATTTACAGGCAGGATATTTTCAGAGATTTTACCTCTTAGGTTTACATTTCCATTAACATTGACATTTAGGTTACTAGAAATTGTATAGCTTGTAATTTCATGTTTATCTAACCATTTTTCAACGTCTTCAATACTCTTCAAGGCCTATTCCTTAATAAATTCCTAACAGGAAACATTATTTAATATTCTAGCATAAATTTTATTAGATTATTTTTCTAATAAATATACTTTTTTATGCTAATTAAAAAATTATTTAAATAACGATGATCCTACTCTAATCATATTTGAACCACATGCAATTGCAAGTTCAAAATCACCACTCATACCCATAGAACAATATTTTGCTCCAAATGGTACTAACTCATCATAGATGCTTTTTGTAACCATAAAAGAGTTTTTTATTGTATCCCTATCATCCACATGAGCCCCAATACTCATAACACCTTTTAGTTTAATATTGGGACAATTTTCTAAAATATTTTTGTAAACTGTTATTGCTTCTTCAGGCATAACACCAGCTTTACTATCCTCTTTTGCAGAATTGATTTGTAGTAAACAACTCATAGTTTTGTTTTTAGATTCAAGTTTTTTATCTAATTCTTGTGCCAATTCTAAACTATCTAAAGAGTGCATTAATGTAGGGTTTAAATCTATTAAATTATTGATTTTATTTTTTTGTAATCTTCCCACAAAGTGCCACTCTAAAGGTAATTCATCCAAATCAGTCATTTTTTGTTTTAAATCTTGAACTTTATTTTCTCCAAAAGCTCTTTGACCAGCTTTGTAAAGCATAGCTACATCTTCACTTTGTGAGTATTTAGATATACCAATAATTTTTACAATATGATGGTCTGAAACTCTAAGTCTTGCACCTTCAACTTTTGTAATAACTTTATCTAAATTTTCTACTGCTTTTTCTTTTGAAATACTCATTTTAAATCCTAACCAAAAATTCTATTAATATCATTATATATTCCAAGCAACATCAATGAAGCTAAAATAGCCCAACCTGCTAAGGTCATATACATAAATACTCTATCACTTGGTTTTTGTCTTGCTATCATCTCATATAAATTAAACATAATATGTCCACCATCAAGTGCCGGAATAGGTAAAAGGTTTAATACCCCTAAGTTTACTGAAATAAGTGCAGTAATAGCAAGTACAGCTATAAAAGATGATTCACTAGCATCAGATACAACTTTTCCAATAGAGATAATACCACCTATTTCAGAACTAGGAATTACACCTTGAATCAGTTTTTGAACCCCTTGAAATATCATTTTTGAAGATTCAACTGTTTTATCCCAAGCATAGCCTAATGCTTCAATTGGTGAATAATATATAGTTATAACCTTAGGTGCAGGTAGTATTCCTACCATTCTTTTTTTAATATTTTCTTTAAAAATATTTTGTGCATCAGATACATATGGATTTATAGTTTTTGCTATAAGTTTTCCATCTCTTTGTATAAAAAATTTTAAGGCACCTTGTGAACTAACTATATATTGACCTATATCATTCCAAGTTTTTATCTCTGTGTCATTTATTTTTACTATAAGGTCGTTCTCTTTTAATCCTGCTTTAAATGCAGGCGAGTCTGCTTTTACTTCACCAATAGTTGGACTAAGATAGTTTGCACCACCCATTCCAATAAAAAAGTATAAAACAGCTGCTATTAAAAAGTTAGCAAAAGGACCAGCAAAAAGTATTATAATTCTTTGCCAAGGTTTTTTTGTATTATATGAGTCATTGCCTTCTTCTACTAAATTAGGTTTAGTATCATCTTGCCCTTTCATTTTTACATATCCACCAAGAGGGATTAAAGCTATTTGCCATTGAGTGCCTTTGTACATTTTAGAATAGACTTGTTTTCCAAAACCTATTGAAAATACATGCACTTTTACACCAAAATAACGAGCTGCTAAAAAATGTCCTAATTCGTGAAAAAAAACTAAAAAAGATAATACAATTAAAAATGTAATTGTTCCCACAAAAACTCCAATTAATCTATAAAATAATCACGTGTATATTCATAACCAGAATATAGTGTTAGAGCAACTGCTACCCATAAAAGTATAGTTGCAAAGGGCCAATTCATTATCAAAAATCCTATAGCTATCATTTGAAATACAGTTTTTACTTTTCCTGCCATTGTTGAAGCTACACTTTTATTTTCAGCAACAGCAACAACTCTTAGACCAGTTATAAAAAACTCTCTTGAAAGTATTAAAAAAACTGCCCAAGCACTAGCTCTATCAATTAGCATAAGACCTAAAAAGCCTGCAAGCATTAACATTTTATCTGCAAGTGGATCTAATATTGCACCAAGTTTTGTCATCTGATTCCAACTTCTTGCAATATATCCATCAAAAAAATCAGTAACAGAAGCAATTACAAAAATAAGTCCGGCAAAATAATCAAGCCAACTTGGATGCCACGAAGAAAAAATAGCACTATCCCTTTGTACTAGAAAAAATAGCATTAGAGGTGCTAATGCTATTCTAAATAGTGCTAAACTATTTGGTAGGTTTAGTTTTTTAGACATTATTTAAAAGTTGTCCCACCATCAACTATCAATGTGTGACCAGTGATCCAAGATGCATCATCTGTACATAAAAAGTAACAAGATTGAGCTAAATCTTGTGGTTGACCAATTCTATTTAAAGGTGAGTATTCAGCAGTTTTTGCTTTAACCTCTTCATAGTTTGTAAATGCTTTAAGTGCATCTGTATCAATAGGACCTCCTGAAACAGCATTTACTCTAATACCCATTTCCCCAAGTTCCGTTGCAGCGTATCTTACCATAGCTTCAACAGCTGCTTTATTTGTACCATGACCTGCATAGTTTTCAATATAAACTAAATTTCCAGTAGAAGATAATGAAACAATAGCTCCACCACCAATTTTTTCCATTCTTTTTGCAGCTTGTTGAGCACCACAAACAAAAGCATTAACTGTTGCAGTATAGATATTGTTTAGTCCTCTAGGTTTAAGTTTCATAAATTTACCATATCCACCTACAACTGCTCTTCCATAAATCATTGCATTTGAGATAAAAAAGTCAACTCTATCGAAATCTTTATCAATCTCTTCAAATAATTCTTTATATTTTTCTGGTTCTAAAATATTAAAAGGATAACATCTACATTTTACTCCAAATTTCTCTTCAACATCTTTACAAATATCAAGAGCAACTTGTTCGTTTGAATTGTAAGTAAATGCTACATCTACCCCATTTGAAGCAAATTTATATACGCATTCTTTACCAATCCCTTTTGTACCACCACTAATTACTAATGTTTTACCCTTCATATTATTACTCATTATTTTATTACCTCATAGTTTTTTAATACTTCTTCTAATTTTTTCATAGTTTCACTACTTGGAGCAGTTAAAGGAAGTCTATATTCTAAAACATCCAATAAACCAGCTATATACATAGCAGCTTTAATAGGAACAGGATTTGATTCTATAAATAATACTTTATTTAATTTATATAAATCATTATTGATATCTCTTGCAGTATCATAATCACCATCAAAAACACTATGTACTAATTTACTTTTATAGTTTGGTAAAAGATTAGCTGTAACAGATATTATCCCTTTTGCTCCATTTGCTAACATAGGAAAATCTATTGCATCATCTCCAGATACAACACAAAAATCAGGTCTTTGTGAAGAGATTTCAATTGCTCTTTCTAAACTTCCTGTTGCTTCTTTTATAGAGTAGATATTTTTTACATCATCAAAAAGTCTAATTGCTGTATCTGCTTCGATATCAACTCCTGTTCTACCTGGAACATTATAAATCATAAAAGGTATTTCAACTGATTGTGCAATTGCCTTATAATGTTGATACAATCCCTCTTGAGTTGGTTTATTATAGTATGGTGCAACAGATAGTAATCCATCTGCTCCTACAGATTGTGCATGTTTTGCTATATCACAAGCTTCATGTGTAGCGTTTGAACCAGCACCAGCGATAACCTTTACATTTGTACCTTTACAAGTTGCCACTGCTATTTCTATACACTCTTTATGCTCTGCATGACTTAATGTTGCACTTTCTCCTGTAGTTCCTACAGGAACAACTGCATCCATACCTTGAGCTATTTGTCTTTTTATTAGCTCTTCATATTTGTTTGTATCAATTTTTCCATTTTTAAATGGTGTTATAAGTGCAGTCATTGCACCGGTAATAATTTCCATTTAGTTCCTTTCCCTTAATTTTTTAATATTAATGTTGTTGAATTTTTATTTGTTAAATATTTTTTTGCTACTTCTACAATATCTTTTTTATTTAAACTATTTACTTTTTCTTCATATTCTAATAAAGGTTTGATATTTCCTCTTACTAAATAGTTTCCATAAAGTGAAGCTACTGAGCTTGAACTTTCCAAAGAAAAAATAAAATCTGCTTTTGTATTTATCTTAATCTTTTCTATTTCATCTTTTTTTACTTTTCCAGATTTAATATTTTCTACAATTTTTAAAATCTCTTTTTTTACATCTTCTGCTTTTATGTTTTCATTACAAACAGCTACAAAAAGAAAAACACCTGGATCTGTTAGTTCCATATTGTAAGCATAAACACTATTTACCATCTTCTTTTTATCTACAAGTTCTTTTTGTAGATATGAACTTTTTCCTGAGCTTAATAGCTCACTTAAAGCTGATAATGCTACTTGGTCTTCATGTTCATAGTTTGGAATGTGAAAAGAGATAGCTAACATCTCAACTTGAGTGTCTTTATGTATTACAATATTTTTTTCACCATCTTGTTCTGGCTCTACTGTATATAATACACTTGGAATCTCTTTTGTATTTTCAATTTTTTCAAAATACTTTTTAGTTGAGTTAAAAACTTCCTCTTTTGTAATATCACCTGCTACAACTACGATTGCATTTTTTGGTTGATAATATGTAGAGTGAAAATCTTTTATATCATTAATTGACCAGTTTTTAATATCACTCATAAAACCAATCGGAGTCCAATGGTATGGATGGTAGATAAAACTGTTGTTAAACAATCTAAATTGTAAATATCCCATTGGATTATTATCTGTTCTCCAACGTCTTTCTTCAGCTACAACATCACGTTCAGGTTGAAACTCTTCATCTTTTAAAGTTAGATTTTGCATAAGTTCTGCAAAAAGATCTAAAGATTTATCCATGTTTTTAGAACTTGATTTAATATAATATTTAGTATAGTCAAAAGATGTAGAAGCGTTGTTAACCCCTCCAAAACCTTTTACAATCTCATCAAACTCTCCAGCTTTTAGGTTTTTTGTTGATTTGAAATTTAAATGCTCTAACATATGGGCAATACCAGATTTACCCATCTTTTCATTTCTACTACCTACATTATAAAAAATATTTGTTGATACTACATTTGAACCATTATCCATAGGGATTGCAACAATTTGCAAGCCATTTTCTAATGTTTGTGTATAATAGTTTGGTAAACTTTTACTCATCAAATCTCCCGTTAATATAATGAAAAATGAAAAATGAAAAATGAAAAATTTCATTTTATTTATACTTTTTCTATAATTCATACTTTTATTCTTTTTTATTTTAAATCTGAACCAATTACTTGTGATATGTTATCAAAACCATCATTTTTCATAAGTTCTAAAATACCTTCGTTGATTTTTCTAACCATTGAAGGACCTTCAAAAATCATCCCAGAATAGGCTTGAACCAATGAAGCACCAGCTTTAAATCTTCTATATGCTTCATTGGCATCTGCAATTCCACCTACTGAGATTAAAATTGTTTTTCCATATAATTCTTTGGCAATCTCTTTAAATAGATTATACGATTTTTCTGCCAAACATGCACCACTTAAACCACCAAAATCTTGACAATTTTCCACAAGTGAATAATCAATTGTAGTATTAGTTGCAATAATTCCAGCCGCTCCTGCATCTACAGCTGTTTTACAAAGGTTTATAGCTACATCAACTTCCATATCAGGAGCAATTTTTAGAAATATTGGTTTTGAAGTCAACTCTTTTGCCATTGTAAAAAGTTCTGTTATGAACTTTTCATTTTGTAAATCTCTTAAATTTGGAGTATTTGGACTAGAGATATTTATAACTAAATAATCACTAGTATCTTCAAATTTTCTGATTAATGTTTTATAATCATTTAAAGCATACTCTTCAGGAGTTGTTTTATTTTTCCCAATATTTGCACCAATAGGGATAGTAAAAGGGTAAACTTTTTTAATATTTTCTAATACTTTTGTTGAACCTTCGTTGTTAAATCCCATAGCATTTTGAACAGATTTTTTTTCAGGATATCTAAACATTCGTGGTTTAGGATTTCCTTCTTGAGCTTTTGGTGTCATAGTACCAATCTCTGTAAAACCAAATCCAAGTGCAGGCATCGCTTTTACCATAGTTGCATTTTTATCAAAACCTGCTGCTAATCCTACTGGGTTTATAAAGTTTATACCTAATATCTCTTGAGATAACTTAGAATTCATAACAAAGTTTTTATTAACCATGTAGTTATTTAGTAATCTACAGTTTGGTAAAACTCTTAATCCTAGTTCAGCAATATTATGTGCAGTCTCAGGTTGAAAAAGAAATAATATTTTTTTGATAAAATTGTAACTTAGCAAATAAATCCTTTTTAAAAATTTTAATATTTTATCTAAAAAGTATTAAAAAAAAGTTGATTAGATATTTGCAAGGTTATATAAACGCTGATATTCACTACAATTTTGTAGTAAATTCTCTTCACTATCTACACAAACAATTTTACCTTTTTTAAATACTGCAATGTTGTCTGCATTTTTAATAGTGCTTAATCTATGGGCAATAACAAAAGTAATTCTATCTTTTCCAATATCATCAATAACTTCTGAAATAATAGATTCACTTTCATTATCAAGTGCAGAAGTAGCCTCATCTAAAATAAGTATTTGAGGATTTTTATATAAAGCCCTAGCTATTGCTATTCTTTGTCTTTGTCCTCCACTCAAATTTGTTCCAGCTTCATCAAGCTGTGTATGTATACCATTTTCCATTTTTGATATAAAATCATAAGCATGGGCTTGTTTTAAAGCCTCTATAACTTTTTGTTCATCAATTTCATAGCCATAAGCAACATTTGCTGCAACGGTATCATTAAAAATATAAACTCTTTGGGTAACTACAGAGATATTATCTCTCAAAGATTTTATATTTAAATCTTTTATCTCTGTATTATTAAATAAAATTTCACCTTTTGAGGTTTCATAAAATCTTACAAGTAGATTAATTACAGATGATTTTCCACCACCACTATCTCCAACTAGCGCAAATTTTTCACCCCTTTTTACCTCAAAAGAGATATCATCTAATGCAAGTAAATCATCATATCTTAGTTCAATATTTTTTAATGAAATCTCTTCAATTTTTTCAGGAAATAAGGTGTTTCCAGTAGGTATAGTTGATTCTACACTAAAAATTTGTTTGATTCTTATATCTGCTGCAACTGCATCTTGAAACTGATTAAAAAGAGATGATAATCTTTTTATAGGAGTGTATAATGAAAATAAAGCACTTATAAATGAGATAAAAGACCCCGTTGTAAGTTGTCCGTCAATTACTTGTTTTCCACCAACTATGATAACAACTGCAAAACCTATAGAACCAATTATTTCCATAATAGGAGAAACTAAAGCGTTTGTTTTTACTGCTTTTATATTTACATTAAAAAAGTTTTTATTGTGTTTTTTGAAACTATCTATTTCAATATCATTCGTTGAATTTGCTTTTATTAGCTCAATATTGTTAAAAGTTTCTGTAAGATGTGAAGTGATATCTGATATTGATTCTTGTGATTTAAAAGATAATTTTTTCATCTTTTTAGCTAATTTTGATAAAGGAATAAGTGCCAAAGGTAAAACAACTAAGCCATAAAATGATAGTTCAGGACTTTGCCATATGGCAACTGCAACAAGTCCTACTATAGTTAAAGTTTCTCTTATTATATCTGCTACATAGTTTGAAACGGCAGCTTGGATTCTATTAATATCATTTGTAATTCTAGATATTAACTCCCCACCATGTTTTTTTTGGAAAAATGCCATATCTAAGTTTAGTATATGATTTAGTAGTTTGTCTCTAATAATTCTTACTATATCTTGACCAATATAAGAAACATAATATTTTTGAATATAACCACCTATACCTTTTGCAGTGTAAATTGCTATAACAATTATAGGCATCATATAAAGCATTTGTACATTTTTTTCTATAAATACTTCATCTAAAAGGGGTTCAATTATATATACAGTTCCAGCAGTTCCAAAGGCAACTAGGAACATACCTATAACTGCATAAAAAAATTTTAGTCTATAATTTTTTAAATAGGGTATATAGTGTTTATAAAATTCTCTCATTTATCTCCATCTCAAAAAAGATAATATTATATCGTAAACTATTTAAAATACATAGTTTTGAAGTTTTCGAATCCAAACTCTTTGATTGTTAGGTAAAAAAGTATAAAACCACTTAGTGTACTTGCAAAAGCTAAACCAGCAGCCTCATATGGAATGATTAAAGCTAAAGAAAAAATAATATTTGCACCCAAAGCTTTCATTGAGATTTTAGCTGCAACAAATTGTTTTTCATGTGCATAAAGCCATAGGGAAAAAATCTTTGCTAAACCAAAAGGAATCAGGCCTATTAGATACATGCTTAAAATCAAAGCCGTGTTTTGTGTATCCATTTGAGTAAAAGCTCCCCTTTGAAATAATAGTTCAATTATAAATTGATTAAATACAACTCCAATCAAAGTAGCAACTCCCAATAATCCTAATAAAATCAATGATGATTTTTTCATAAGATATAAAGCTCTTTCTTCATCTTTGTTTTTAATAGATCTAGCAATCATTGGAAATAGTGCAATAGAGGTTGCTATTGCAAAAAGTGCCAAAGGAAGTTGGAAAACTCTATTTGCATAATATAGATATGAGATAGAACCACTTACTAAAAATGAAGCTAACCAAGTATCTAAAAATGCAGAAATATGGGCAGTTGAACTTCCCATAGTTGCACCAAAAAAACTTTTATAAAATCTATTTTCTTCTTTCTTTTTATGTTTTTTAAAAGTGAATATTCTGCATAGATTATATTTTTTTATAGCTATTAGATGGACGATAACCTGTAAGATACCACCAATTAATACTCCATATGATAGATAAAAGGTTATCTCATATTTATCCATATTTTTTGAAATCAATAGTGCTGCAATCAAAGCTAGATTGAGTAAAGAGGTTGCATAAGCAGTTGTTGCAAAATGATGTTTATATTGAAGTAGGGCAGCCATAAAGGTTACTATAAAAATCAAAGGTAGATAATAAAAGTTTATGGCTACAAGTGGTGAAGCTAATTCAATAGTAGCCTCATCAAAACCTAAAGCTATAGCTTTTGTAATATATGAAGAAAATAAAGTTACAAATAAAGATAAAACAATTAAAAAAGCTATTAATTGTAAAAAGATAACAGATGAAAATCTTATTTTATATTTTGATTTTGCGTATGATGGGATAAAAGCTTGTGTAAAAGCCCCTTCTGCAAAGATTCTTCTACATAAATTTGGTAATTTGAAGGCAACAAAAAAGATATCAGAATATATATTTGCACCTAAAATTGAAGCAGTAAGTAGATCTCTTAAAAATCCTAAAATTCTTGAAACTAAGATACCACTGCTATTTGTAAAAATTGATTTAATTAACATCTATATCACTTTTATTATGAATTATTAGTTGAACTTGTGATTTATAATACCCAAGTTGCGCTTTTTTTATCTGTATAATATCTCCATCTTTTGGAATGCTTAAACCTTTTTTGAAATATATTTTTATTTTTTTATTATTAAAATAAAAATAGCTTTTTTTATAAGTACCATAAAGATTTGTTATTATTTCATTTTGGTATTTTAAATCAAAAAGATTTACAGTATTTCCATCAATAAAAAGTTTTTCATAATCGTTTATTTTTCCATTTTCTTTTTCTATATCAAAATCTGATACCTCTTTTAGGCCAAAATAATCTTTTGTTTTGGTAATCAAGATATCATAAGAATAACCAAGTGATAACTTATTTGCATTGTTATAAAAGTATATTGCTCTATCGTTTTTTTGTTTTAATATTGCATTGCTTCCATTTTTATAGATTACAATTGCATCTTTAATTAGGGTTTTATTTGGTAGATTTTCAAATAAATAAAGTTGTGAAATATTATTTAGTGACTCTTCTTTTATATCTTTTAAAATATTTTTATATAAATTGTCGGTTGAAAACTTAGCAATAATAGGTAGGTGATCAGAGTATCCACTTGTTTTATGGATACCATTTTTTATACTCCATCTAAATATATTTTTATTGTTATATAAATAGTTTGGTTTAAAAACATTAAAGCTTTTAAAAACATATGATATTTTTTTATTGTCAAATAGTGCAGGGCAGATAATAATATTGTCAGGAGTATTATTCTTTCCTTTGTAAATTGTTGAAAATCTTTCATCATAGTCTAAATCAAGCCAAGTATTATAGTGTACTCTTTTTTTATATGTTTCTAAAGTTGTAGCACTTACAAACTCTTTGTTTATTGTTGTATTTAAAACTTGATTTATCCCTGTTATAGAGTATGAATCATTTAGTTTATCATCAAACTTTATTGTTTTAAATTCATCATAGTTTGAATTAAAATCACCTACAAGTATATAATCATAATCTTTAGGAAGTAAACTTACTCTATCAAAAAGTATTTTTGCATATTTTACTCTATAACTCTCACTTGAACGTTTTGAAGGCCAATGGTTATTGAAAATTTTGAACTCATTATTGTTTATATTAAAAGTTACTTCTTGAATGGGTCTAAATATTTTGTTTGTAAATTTAACATCTATTTTTTGACTTGATTTGATTTCTATTTTACTTAAAATAGCCAAACCTACACTAGAATTTTTATATTTGTAAAAAGAGTGATACTTATATTGGGGTAACTCTTTTTTTATCTTTTTTATTAAATTTTCATTTTCAATCTCTTGTAAAGCGTAGATATCTGAATCTATATCTTTTAAAACTCGAATAAGATTTTCAAATTTTTTATTAAAATTTTTTTGATTCCAAAGTGATTTTGTATTTGGGATATATTCACTATATTCTGTACCATCATAATTTAAATCAAATAGATTTTCTACATTGTAAGATGTGACAGTAAAGGTTTGTGCATATAGATTTAGGGTTAATAAAAGAAATAAAAACAGTCTTACCAAACTTTTTCCTACTGTAAAATAATTTGGTATTTTATCTAAGAGTAGATAAAATCTACTCTTATGATACTATTTTTTGCTATTAAGTCTTGATTGATACTCTTGTGGGTGTTTACAAACAGGGCACATTTTTAGAGCTTTTTTACCTCTATGAACATGTCCACACACTTCACAAATCCATTCCTCTTCATCATCATCGCTCTCAAACTCTTTACCAGACTCAAGTCTTTCTAAAAGCATTTTATACATATTTTCATGTTCAACTTCAATTTTTCCAATTAAAGCTAACATTTTAGAGATTTGATCTTTTCCTTCCTCTTTTGCAATTAAAGAGAAATCTGGATACATTGTAGTATTTTCATAACTTTCACCTGCAATAGCATCTTTTAGGTTTTCAACAGTATTACCTAATTTTTTACCTTTAATCATCTCATTATAAGCTCTAAGCTCTAAATTTGCATGTTTTTTTTCATTGTTAGCTGCTCTTTGAAAATGTTCAGCTATATCTCTATAACCTTCTTTTTGAGCAACTTTTGCATAATATTCATATTTGTTTCTAGCCATTGATTCACCAGCAAATGCTTTCATCAAATTTACAGCAGTAAGATTTTCAGTAATCATCTCCATTGCTTCACCACAGCAGTGTAGCTCTCCACCACCTACATTTTGTACTTCTACAACATTTCCACATTTATTACATTTGTACGATTGATATTGTTTCATTTTCTTCTCCTATAAATCAATTTACTTGTTATTTATTGTATCTATATTAAATTTAACCTATTGTTATATCTTTGCTTCTTTTTTTGAAATACTCTTTTTCAACTTTGCACAATGGACATGCTTTTGGGGCTTTTTTACCTCTATGTACATGACCACAAACCTCACATACCCACTCTTCTTCCTCTTCTGAGTCAAAAAAACCTTCATCTATTAGTGCTTGTTTTAATTCTAAATACTCTTTTTCATGTTCAACTTCAACTTTACCAATAGCTTTAAACAATCTAGCAATCTCTTTTAATCCTTCCTCTTTTGCAATCTCTTCAAAATTTGGATACATCTCTTCATGCTCATATTTTTCTCCATCAGCTGCATATTGAAGATTTTTTACAGTTGAGTCTAGCTCTATATCATTTACTAATTTATTGTATGCTTTAAACTCAGCCATTGCATGATATTTTTCATTATCAGCTGCTTCTTGGAAAAATCTTGCAATTCTATGATAACCTTCTTCTTGTGCCATTTGAGCAAAAAATTCATATTTATTTCTAGCTTGTGATTCACCTGCAAATGCTTTCATTAAATTTACAGCAGTTAAGTTTTCAGTTACCATTTCCATTGGTTCTCCACAACAAGAAAGAGTTGCACTTTGAGAAGTTTTTTGTACTTCTACTTCACATCCACATTTATTGCATTTATAAGTTTCATATTGTTTCATTAGTTAATTCCTTAATATAATTTATCATAGGAAAATTTTTTTCCTTTGAAAAGTTTATAAGAAAAAACCTTAAAGGAAAATTATTTTCCTTTACTAATAGAGATAAATAAATAAAAACTATGGTATATTTACATATTATTACGATGTTATATTCTACAATTATAAATTTGTAGGAAAGGAAGGTAAAATGATTAATAGCTCAATTCTATTAAAAGAGTATGACTTAAAAGTTACTCCACAAAGAGTAGCAATTGTTGAAGAGTTATACAGTAATGGACATATGAATATTGATGAGCTTTATAAGAATTTATTAAAAAAATTTCCTTCTATTTCATTGGCAACGATTTATAAAAATGTAAATGCTATGTTAGAAAAAGTTTTTTTAAAAGAGGTAAAAATACCAGAAGCAAAATCAGTTTATGAATTAATAAAAGAGGACCACTCACATTTAGTTTGTAAATCATGCGGAATGATTGAAGATATTGATTTAGATACTTCAGTATTACAAAGTTCGTTAAATTCAAATTTCAAAATTGAAAATGTTGAAGTAGTATTCTCAGGAATCTGTTCACATTGTCAAAAATAGTTCAAAATAGCCTTTTATAGGCTATTTTGAATAACTAATGCTAAAACTACCATCAATACAATTCCAGCACTTTTATTATAAAGTTTATTTGCAGTAATAAATACTAACATTAAAGAAACAATAAATGCTGCAGCTATATCAAAAAAGTTTGCATTTAAATTCACATTAAGTGGATTTAAAATTGAACTTAATCCTAAAACCATTGTAAAGTTTGCAACATTTGAACCAATAATATTTCCTATAGCTAAATCAGCATTATTGTTTAGTGCTGATTTTATTGAGATTGTTAACTCTGGCAATGAAGTACCAAAAGCAACCAAAAATAGACCAATAATCCATTCACTAACACCAAAAGTTCTAGCAATATTTCCTGCACTATCAATTGCAAAGTTAGCTCCAACAACTACAAATAGAAAACCTACAACTAAAAGTATTAAACTTTTTGGCCAATTAAATTTCTCTTTTGCTAACTCTTCATCAATCTCTTCAACTTGGTTTGAACCAATAAGAAAGATTAAATATCCAAACATCAAAAATAAGAATAATACTCCATCAACAAAGTTCAATTTTCCATCTATTGACATAAGAATAAATACTAAAATAGGAAAAAGTGACCATGCCGAATCTATTGCAAACAGATCTCTATCTGGGGCAATCTTTTTTGCTATTAAAAATACTGTTCCAAGAACTAAAGAGATATTGAAAATTGTACTTCCTATTACATTTGCAACAGCTATATCTCCACTTCCTTTTAATGAAGCTGACATTGATACAGCCATTTCTGGTAAAGATGTTCCAACTGCAACAAGTGTTGCACCAATAACAAAGTGGGAAATATTATAGTGTAAAGCTATTTTTTCACTTTGTTGGATAATGAAATCTGCTCCATAGATTAGTGCTGCCATAGAGATTATAAAAATAAAAAAATCCATATTAAGTGTTCCTTACTATTAAACTATCTGGTAGGTCAAATTTTTTTATCAATTCTTCCTCTTTTTGCCTTTGTTCTCCATTATCAATTTCATGGTCAAATCCATTTAAATGAAGTAATCCATGAATAAAAAGGAGTTTAAATTCATCATTCATACTATGTTTATACTCTTCTGCTTTACTTTTTACAAAATCAATTGATATAACAATTGAGCCCAAAGGCATATTTGGTATATCAAACTCCAAAGGGAAACTAAGAACATCTGTAGGTTTATCAATATTTCTATGTTCTTTATTTAATATTTGAATCTCTTCATTAGTTGTTATGATTAGTTCAATATCTTTTGTTGTTAATTCATTTGATATTGTTTCAAGATCTAAAACATCTATTTCAAACTCTGTTTGATTATCTATATCTATCATAACTTTCCTACTAATTTTTGGTGGGGATTATATCTAAACTTTTCAAATGACTAGATAAAATTAGGTATTTATTTTAAGTATATTAAATATAAAATAAAAAAAATTGTTAGGAGTATGCATGGAATTAGAAATAGGTAGTAAACAGAGCATAGAGTTTAAAGTTGAAGAAAAAGATTTAGCAAAAAATTTAGGAATTAGTAGTGATGATAATTTTCCAGAAGTATTTGCAACTGCTAGAATGATTGCTTTGATGGAAGCTAGTGCTGCAAAAGTGTTAATTCCATTGTTAGAGGAGGGGCAATTATCTGTTGGAGTTGAAGTAAATGTTAAACATCTTGCACCAACACTTGAATTAGATATTGCAAAATCTACTGCAACATTTATAGGTATGGAAGGGAAGCTTTATAAATTTTCTATTGAGGTTGAAGATTCTGCTGGAAAAGTAGGAGAGGGTACTCATACAAGAGCAATTATTACAGAAGATAGATTGATGAGTGGGGCTAAAAAAAGAGTAGGTAAATAAAACAACGAGCTATTTTAAAATAGCTCAATCATTTTATGAACTTCATCCACCGCAAAGGTTTTAAGCTCAAGTTTTAAGTTTGGTTTTTGAGCTATCACAGCTTTTTTAATACCTTGTGCTTGAGCTTCTTTTAGTCTTAAATCAAGAGAATATACATCTTTAATCTCTCCTGTTAAAGATACTTCACCAATAAAAATCGATTCTTTTGAAACAGGTCTATCTCTAAAAGAACTAATTATGGCAGAGATTACAGCTAAATCTGCAGAACTTTCTTTTATCTTTATTCCACCACTTATATTTATAAAAACATCATAATGATTCAAAGGTAAATCAATTTTTTTTTCAAGTAAAGCTAAAAGCATATTTAGTCTATTTGCATCAAAACCTGTGGCACTTCTTTTTGGATTTGGATACGTACTTTCAGTAACTAAAGCTTGAACCTCTATTATTAAAGCACGACTTCCTTCCATCACAACTGTTAGGGCTGAACCACTTTGAGCTTTACTTTTATCAAAAAACTTTGAGGCTATATCTTTTGCAGAGATTAAACCCTCTGCTGTCATCTCAAAAATTCCAATCTCTGAAGTTGAACCAAATCTATTTTTAAAACCTCTAAGCATTCTTAGCTCTTTACTAGCTTCCCCTTCAAAGTATAAAACAGTGTCAACCATATGTTCTAATACTCTAGGTCCTGCTATACTACCGTCTTTTGTGATATGTCCAATAATAAACATAGCAATATCTGATTCTTTTGCTTTTCTCATTAGTTCAAAAGTTATCTCTCTTACTTGAGAAACACTTCCTGGAGCTGAAGTTAGATTTGAAGAATAGATTGTTTGAATAGAGTCTATAATAACTACTTCATATCTTTCTCTTAAGAGTTCATCTTGAATCTCTTCAAGTCTTATTTCACTTAAAAGGTATAAATCTTCATGATTTGAATCAAGTCTATTTGCTCTTAGTTTTATTTGTCCAGAACTTTCCTCTCCTGAAACATATAAAACTTTTTTACCACTTTTAGCAATACTTCCAGCAACTTTAAGTAATAAAGTTGATTTACCAACCCCAGGACTTCCCCCAATCAAAGTTAAACTTCCAGGAACAATTCCACCACCTAAAACTAAATCAAATTCATCATTATAAGAAGAGAACCTTACTACATCATCTTGTTTAATTTGGGTTATAGGAGTTGCTTTTGAGTTTGTATTTATTACTTTTGAAGTTTGTTTTAACACCTCTTGTTGTTCTTGATTTAGTTCAATAAAACTATCCCATGAACCACAATTTGGACATTTTCCAAGCCATTTTGTACTTTGTTCGCCACAATGTTGACACTCAAAAAGTGAGGTTTTCTTTTTTGCCATAATTCAACCTTTTTTATTTCTGCTGGAATTATAATCAAAAAAATTTAAGAAGAAAAAAAATATGTCAGATTGTAATGGTTTTAATTTAATTTTTATAAAAATTAATTAAATATATAAAAATAAGTTTAATTAAATATTTTCAATATTTTTTAATTATTTCGATAAGAATCTGGTAAAATTAATTTTACTTTAACGAAAGTAATAATATTATATCTGACTTTATCAGAGATAAAATTTAATTTAATCATAGGAGAAAAAAGTGTTTAATAGTATTCAAAAGAAATTATTATCGATAGTAACTTTTTCTGTATTATTGATAGTTATTATTACTACTATTATTAGTATAAGGTTAACTTATAGTAATAGTATCAAAACGTTAGTTGAATTTGAGAGAAGCATAGTATCTGAAAAAAAAGAGCTCTTAAAAAATGAAGTATTGACAGTGTATACAATTATTGAAGCTATCATAAAAGATTCGAATGATATAGATGAAGCAAAAAAAAGGATTATAAGTAATGTATCTAATTCAAGATTTTTAAAAGGTAGTGGATACTTTTTTGCATATGAAAAAGTTGGAGATGATTATTATTTTGCATTTCATGGTACAAAACCACAATTAAATGGAACTAAAACAGATATTACTAAACCTGATATAAAAGGTTTTCAATTTAGAAAAGCTTTAATTGATAGTGGTAATGATGATGATAAATTTATTGAATACTTTTATAAAAAACCAAAAACAGATGAGATATTAAAAAAGTTTTCATTTTCTAAATATGTAAAAGAATTGAATTGGACAATTGTTACTGGTATTTATGTGGATGATATAGAAAAAAAGATTCTGAAAGAGAAACAAAGAATTGATGAAGATGTGAACTCTTTAATTTTTACTCTTCTTACGATTGTAATTTTATTATTGATTTGTGTTATAGCTGCTGTTTCATATATTTCTAAAATAATTTTAATTAATCCATTAAAAGTTTTTGAAGAGGGCTTGTTGTCATTTTTATCTTTTTTAAATAAAGAAAAAAAAGATGTTAGTTTAATCCAAATCAAGAATAAAGATGAAATAGGTTTAATGACTAATAGAATAAATGAAAATATAATTAAAATTAAAAAGACAATAGAACAAGATGAAAAAGTTATTGAAGATGTAACTAAAGTAGTAAATGATGTTAGTTCAGGAATTCTAACAAAAAAAGTTGAAGCACAAACTACAAATAGTGTTATAAATGAATTAACAAAAGAATTAAATACTATGATAATGAATCTGTATACAACTATCAATCATACAATAGAAGTATTAAAATCTTATGAAAATAGAGACTTTACCCAAAAAACAACCATATCTTGTAAAGGTGAGTTATGTTCTTTAACTAATGGTGTTAATAAATTAGGTAAAGAGATATCAATTATGTTAAAAACAAATTTAGATAATTCTGAAGTTTTAGATGAAAGTGCAAATGATTTAACTACTAATATGAATAGACTTACCGTTAGTGCAAATCAACAAGCTGCTTCATTAGAAGAAACTGCTGCTGCACTTGAAGAGATAACTGAGACTATGAGAGCAAATACAAATAATATAACTGAATTATCATCTAATTCTGTGGCACTTAAAGATGAAGTAAATAGAGGAAAAGATTTGGCTAAAAAAACTAGTAACTCTATGGAACAGATAAATACAAATGTAAATGCAATTACTGAATCTATTTCTATTATTGATCAAATAGCATTTCAAACAAATATACTTTCACTAAATGCAGCAGTTGAAGCAGCTACTGCAGGAGAAGCAGGAAAAGGTTTCGCTGTTGTTGCAGGGGAAGTTAGAAATTTAGCAACAAGATCAGCAGAAGCAGCTAAAGAGATAAAAGAATTGGTTGAGAGTGCTACATTAAGTGCGACAGAGGGTAAAAATATTGTTAATAATATGTATGAGGGGTATGAAAAACTAAATGAAAATATTATAAATACTACATCTATTGTTGAAACAGTAACACTTAACTCTAAAGAGCAGATGATTGGGGTTGAACAAATAAATTCAGCAATTGGTGAGTTAGACAAAACCACACAAGAAAATGCTTCAATCGCATCTCAAATAAATGATATAGTTAAAAATGTACGTAATATGGCTGATACAATAGTTGAAGAAGTAAGAAAATCAAAATTTGATAAATAGATTAGTAGTAATATAAGTTAAAGCAGTAAAACTGCTTTAGCTTAAAATTATAAAACAGTTACGTTTTGAGCTTGAGGACCTTTTTCACTTTGACCAATTTCATAACTTACTTTTTGACCTTCGTCTAAAGTTACTCTTCCATAACCAGTTTTATTTACTTGTTTATAGTGTACAAATAAATCTTTTCCACCATCTTCTTGTTCGATAAAACCGAAACCTTTTTCACTGTTGAACCATTTTACAGTTCCGTTTGCTAATGTTGCCATTGTTTTCCTTTTTGTTTTTTGTGCCAAATTTTGGCGGGGTAAAAAATATAATATTAAGTTTTCTTTTAGATCGTTTTAATCGTATAACTAGAAGTCATTTATATAAAGCAGACTAAAGATGTAACTTGAATCATCTTTTTGTGGGCAACATTATATCTTAATAAAAAATAAAATACAAGGCTAAATTTGATTATAATAAAAACTATGAAATAAAAAGGGTTATAAATATGGATAAATTTTTACAAGCTGCAATTGAAGAAGCAAAAAAGGGTTTAGCTGAGGGCGGAATTCCTATTGGTTCAGTTTTAGTAATAGATGGTAAGATAGTAGGAAGAGGCCATAATAAAAGAGTTCAAAAAGGAAGTAGTGTTTTACATGCAGAGATGGATTGTCTTGAAAATTCTGGGCGTTTAAAAGCAAATGATTATAAAAAAGCTACTTTATATTCTACTTTATCCCCTTGTGATATGTGTAGTGGTGCAGTTTTACTTTATGGTATTCCTAAAGTTATTATAGGAGAGAATAAAACTTTTAAAGGACCAGAAGAGTACGTAAAATCAAGAGGTGTCAATGTGGAAGTTGTAAATAATCAAGAATGTATTGAATTAATGGAAAATTTTATAAAAAATAAGCCAGAACTTTGGAATGAAGATATTGGTGTATAAAAATGAATAAACAAAATATACTTTTTGCAATAATCTTTTTCTTTTTAAATAATTTGTTAGCTGATGAAAATTTTTCTGTAAAAAAAGACTTAAAATATATGAATAATACTCTTACTTCTTTAGATATATATATGCCTAAAAAAGATTTAAATAAAAAAGTTATATTTATGGTTCATGGAGGTGCATGGAGATTAGGTGATAAAGCTTCTGAATTAGTTGTTAAAAATAAAGTTGATTTTTGGGTATCTAAAGGTTTTATATTTATTTCAACCAATTATAGACTATTACCTCAAATAGATGTTTATACACAAGCAATAGATGTAGCAAACGCTTTAAAGTTTTCACAAGATTATTTAAAAAAATATAAGATAAAAAGTGAAGATTTTATTCTTATGGGACACTCTGCTGGAGCACATTTAATCTCACTATTAACAACAAATTCAAAAATTGCTTATGATATTGGTGTAAAGAAATGGCTTGGTAGTATTAGTATAGATACGGCTGCTTTAAATGTGCCTGTAATTATGAATAATAAACATAAAAAATTATATGATAAAGCTTTTGGAAGTGATGAAAATTATTGGAAAAAAGTATCTCCTTATCATCAATTAAAGGGAAAAATAGTTCCATTTTTGGCTATTTGTTCAACAAAAAGAAAAATATCTTGCTCTCAATCTGAACAATTTTCCAATAAGGCTAAATCTTATGGAAGTTCTACAGATATATTAAAAATAAATCTTAACCATAGAGATATAAATAAAAATCTTGGTTTAGATAGTTCTTATACTCAAGCAGTAAATAAATTTATTAATGAAATATCAAAATGAATAAAATAGAATTATTTTGCGATGGAAGTGTTAATCCTCAAAAGAAAATAGGTTTTGCAGCATATTTTATATATGATAAAAGTTTGAAAATACAAGATATTAAAACAAAAAAATTTGAAGATACTTCCTCTACTAAATTAGAACTTGAATCTTTACTTTGGGCTTTGGAAGATAAAAAATTAGAGGGGAAACAAGTTATAGTATATACTGATTGTCAAAATATTTTAAGTTTGATAGACAGGAAGGAAAAACTGGAAAACAGTTCATATATTACTAAAAATGGTAAAAAAATTAGAAATCATGAACTTTATAAAAAGTTTTATGACAAATATGAACTTTTTAATTTAGAAATTATCAAAGTTAAAGGGCATAAAAAATCAAATTTAAAAGATGAAATAGATGAATTATTCAATTTAGTAGATAAAGCATCAAGAAATGCTTTACGAAACTTTATAGAAAACTAAAATAATATATTTATATATTTATTAAGAATTATTTTTGTAATATAGTTATAAAAAAAAGGAGATTAGTTTGAAAAATTTTAAATACTTAGTATTATTTATGTGTTTATTTATTGGTACACAGGTTTTTGCAGCAACAACAGCTCAAAAAGAGGCTGAAAAGTTATTAAATACAGTTGGTATGGATAAGATGTTTAATCAATCAATTCAACAAATGTTAAATATACAAATGAAACAAAATCCACAACTATTACCATATAAAGATGTGATGCTTAAATTCTTTAATAAATATATGAGTTATAGTAGTTTAAAAAATGATATTATAAAAATCTATACAGATACATTTACTCAAAATGAACTTAAAGATATAAATGATTTTTATGCTACACAAACTGGCAAAAAGACTATGAAATTGATGCCTATGTTGATGATGAAAGGTAACCAACTTGGTGTACAAAAGGTACAAAGTCATATTCAAGAACTTCAACAAATGATTGATGAAGAAACAAAAAGATTAAATAATACAAAAAAATAAATAAAGAGCTAACTAGATATAATTTCAAATATTTATATTTAGGAAGTAAAATGATTTTATATATACATGGATTTGGAAGCAGTGGAAATGGTGGGAAAGCTTCACTTTTTAGAGAATATTTTGAAGATGAAGTTATCGCACCTTCTTTATCATATGTACCAAATTTAGCTATTGATACACTTGAACAAATTATAGAGATATATCTTTCTCAAGATATTAATGTTGGTTTAGTTGGTTCCTCTCTTGGTGGATATTATGCTATATATTTAGCAAATAAATATAATCTAAAAGCTGTTTTAATAAACCCTTCAATCTATCCATATAAAACCTTAGACAAAGTTGGAATGGCAATGAATTATTATGATATGTCATCTTTTGAAGTTACAGCAGAACATATTCAAACCCTTAAAGGTTTTGAAGTAAAACAAATAGAAAATCAAGAAAATTTTATAACACTTTTACAAACTGAAGATGAAGTTTTGGATTATAATCAAGCTGTTGAAAAATTACCAAATAGTGAACTTATAATAGAAGAGGGTGGAAATCACTCTTTTGAAAATATAGAGAGCTATTTTAGAAAGATTAGTAGTTTTTTAAATCACTAAATAGTAAGCATTACGCTTACTATTTACCTGTTTTGATTTTCTCTAAATCAAGTCCAAATTCTTTGAAGTTTGATTTTACAGAATGGTGTTCTTCATGTACATTTGAGTTATAATATCCCATTTTTTCTTTTGGATATAAACCTTTTTTAAGATCAAAATCTGCTCTTTCTTGTGCATTTACAAATAACATAATATCTACAGCTTCTTGATCATTAAGAGTATCTCCTTGTGCTAAAGGCATATTTGATTGTACCCAAGCAGCACCTTTGTTTAATTTACTCATACCAGCACCAGTATTGTAACTAAGCCATTCACCTTTTTCATTTTTACCCCAAAGTGGTGGAAATGTAGCTATACCTTCACCATTCATCCCATGACATGTTGCACATTTTTGTTCAAATAAGTTTTTACCATTTAAATAGTTTTCATGAGTTGCTTTTTTTATTAACGCAGCCATTCTTTTTTGTCCACTAACCCATTTTTTAAAGTTTTTTTCACTAACAGGAGCTTTTGCATTCATATTCATAGGTATCCCTTGTGATAACCATGTAATATAAGTAGCCATTGCAATAGAAGCTGGTGTATCAACAATAGGTCTTATTCCATTCATACTTCTCATAAAACAGTTGTTGATTCTATCTTGTAAAGTTTGTACAGTTTTTTCCCTTTTTGAAAATGCAGGGAAAACAGCCGCTGTACCAATAAAAGAACCAATACCATCTGCAGTACCTGGTTTTCCATCAAGCCCTTTTATATGACATGACGCACAGTTTAATTTATTTCCAACCATATCTTTTGTAAGTGGATGAGTATCTGTTTTTAACATAATCTCTTCACCAAGTTTTACCATCTTACCTAATTCACCATCTGGGTATGTTGTTGGGGCACTAGGTTGTGCAAACATCATTGTTGAAACTAAACCTACGAATAAAATTGATTTCATGATATCTCCTTTTTTTATCTATATGTAAAAGTATATAAAATTAAAGTTACTTTTATGTATACTTTTTAATTTATATTTTAAGATAACTTTAAGAATGTATATTTAAATTTTGTACCTGTGCTTGTATCCGAGGATACATCGATTTTGATTTGATTTTCATCACAAATATTTTTTACTATATTTAATCCTAGACCAATACCTTTTATAGAGTTTTCTTTATAATATCTAGTAAATATAGCTTTTTTATCTTTTATTGGTTTTCCAATATTATGAACACTAAAAATAATATTTTTATTCTCTTTAAATAGCTTGATAGTAATAATACTATTTTTATCAGAATATTTTATCGCATTTGAAATAGTATTGTCAATTATTCTTTGTAAATGAATTCTGTTTAAATCTAGTTTAATATTATCTTTTATATTAATAGAGAATTTTAGATTTTTTGCAATTGTTAAACTTTCGAATTGATCTATCCTTTGTAAAAGTAAATATGAAAAGTCAATCTCTTCTTTGTTGTAGTTTACACTTTTTTGTTTTATAAGATATTCTATATCTTCATAAACCAATAGTAAGTTTTTTGTGGCATTTATAGAACGTTCAATCTCTTTTGCATTTGGTTGTTTATCTTGTAGTATTTCTAAATTTAGTTGAATAATTCCAAGTGGTGTTTTTAGTTCATGCATAGCATCATTGAAAAATGCATCTAAATATTCATTTACCTTTTTATATGGTTCTATACTAGCTTTTATAATCAAAAATATTGATATAAAAATAAACAAAGAGATACAAATCACAAGGATTAGGATATTTAAGTATATCTTTTTATATGATATCTCTTTTATTAGTATTAGTTTTGAAGCATTTAATCTGTTTTGAGTTAAATCTATCTCTAGTCGTATAGATTTCTCAAATTCTTTTTCATCATTTATTTTATATATTATTTTTGAGTTTGAGTCTTTTAAAAAAACTTTATATTTAAAAGATTTTGGGAAAATAAAAGTGTTATTTGTAGAGGTAGAAAAGTCGTATATTGCTCTTTGAATTTTACTTGCATACTCATATATAACTTTATTTTGAAAACTATCATAATTTTTTATCTCTAATTGCATATAAAAATAAGTAGGTACTGCAATAAAGATAAAAAATATAATAGTATAAACAATTGAGATACTAAGAATATGGTTTTTATTTTTCTCTAGCAATTTTATATCCCAAACCTCTTTGATTTATTATAAAATCTTTAGTGGTTTTATCTCTAATCTTTTTTATACATACCCTAATATCAGCTTCACAAATATATTTGTCATCCCATACCTCTTCCCTTAATCTATCTATTGAGATAAATTGATTTAGATTAGAAATAAGACAAAATACTACATCATTTTGCTTTTTTGTAAGATTTACAAGTTGCTCATTTTTATATAACTCTTTTTTGATAATATCATAATAGATATTTGAATTTAAATCTATTTTTTGTTGATTCTGTGAGTAAAATTGTTTAGTAAGTTGTTCTATTCTATATTTTAATTCTTTGGGTGAAAAAGGTTTTTTTATATAATCATTACAACCAAGTTCATATCCTAAACTAAGATTGTTTATATCTGTAAGTGAAGTGATATATATAACAGGTGTAGTATCACCTTGCTCTCTTATTTGTTTTACAAGTTCATAGCCATTTAAGCTTGGAACTCTAATATCCAAAATTAAAATATGGTATTTATTTTCATATATAGCTTCTAAAGCTTCTTGTCCATCTTCAAAACAATCAACTAAATAATCAAGTGATTCTAAATACTCTTTTATAGATTGATTATAATCTAAATCATCTTCTAATAATAATAGTTTCATTGAATATCTACCTTTGTATTGTTTTGTTTATTGTATGTATATTTAAATGAGTTATTTAATTTAATATTATGTTTATTTTTAATTCCAACCAAGATATAACCTAATTTTTTTTGTTTTAAATCATAATATGAAAAGTAACTAAAAAGCATATTGTTATTTGAAATATATCCAAAATCATTCAATGAAGAAAGTGTTAAATCTTTTAGATTATTGATATTGTTTTTGTTAACTAATACATAATTTTCCAATGTAGGATTTTTTACTAAATTTGTAGCAATATTTAAATATTTTTTATCTAATAATACATATAGTTCAAAACCTCTTTGTTTGATTTGTTGTGTAAGGTGTTCAAATCCTACAATTGTCTCAATACTTCCAATCATTTGATCTTTTGAAACTATTGGAGAAATTGCTTTGATATTTAATCTTTTTCCTAATTCAATTGATACTAAAGGTTTTTTAGTTTTATATACTTGAACTAAACCTTGTCTAAATGATTCTAATGGGATGTCTTTTTTATTTATATCCCAGTTTCTAATGTATGTAGTTAAGTCTTTATTGTGTATTTGAACATCCACTTTGCTATTTTGAATATCTTTTAGTAATTTTAGTTTTTCATTTACTATATCAAAACTTTTTAATCTATTTTTCTCTTTAAAACTACTAATTATCTCTTTATCTTGAGCTAAAAGTATTGATAAGGATAGAGCATATCTTTGTTGCTCATCAAGTAAATTTTTTGTAATAATCAAACCATCTTCTAATTGAGTTAATACATCTTCATTTGTATTTAGTTTAGATAATGTATAAAAAATAAAACTTAATAAAATTATTGCAAGAATAAATATGGTCAAAATATATTGGCTAAGTTTAGAATAAGAAAATTTCAAAATAATACCTATAAAATTTATATTTATAAATATAACAAAAATCAGATAAAAGGTAAGTTTTTAAATACAACTAAAGGGAAAAGTATTCCCAATTAGTTAGAAGTTATTTCTCATCTGTGTAGATTTCATCAAGTAAGCTATCTACAAAGTTATCAGGGCTAAACTCTACTAAGTCCTCAGCACTCTCTCCCACACCAACATAAAAAATTGGAAGTTCAAGTTGATTTGAGATAGAAAATAATGCCCCACCTTTTGCTGTACCATCAAGTTTTGTTACAATGATTCCATTTATTCCAATCATCTCATTAAAAGCTTTTGCTTGAGCAATTGCTGAGTTACCTTGTGTACCATCTAATATCATAAGTTTTTGATGAGGTGCATTTTCCATTGCTTTTCCACAAACTTTTACAATCTTTTTTAATTCATTACTTAAGTTTGTTTGTGTTTGTAATCTTCCTGCTGTATCAATAATAACATTGTCAATATTTTTTGCAATTGCTGAAGATATAGTATCATATGCAACTGCACTAGCATCATGACCTTGTTTTGTTTTGATAATAGGTACATCTAATTTACTAGCCCATGTAGAAAGTTGCTCAATAGCAGCAGCTCTAAAAGTATCTCCAGCTCCTAGCATAACAGATTTTCCATCTTTTTTTGACATATTTGCTAGTTTTGCTATAGTTGTAGTTTTTCCTGCACCATTTACACCAATAATAAGTCTTACAAATGGTTTTGGAAGATTTGATAAATCAACATTTGGGGCATGTTCAAAAAGCATAACTAGTCTGTGTCTTAACTGTTTTCTAGTAATCATTTCAGGAAGACCATCCATCGCTTTTTCTATAATCTCATATTCCATATCTGCTTCTATTAAAAGCTCTTCGATATCATCAAAAGAGATTTTTTCTTTCTTTTGTGGTACTACTGATTTTATGTTTTCAAAAGTTTTTGATAAGGCTCTTGAAAAAAATCCTTTTGAATTTTTTTCTTCAGGTTCTTTTATCTCTTCTATTATCTCTTTTTCAAGTTCTACAACTTCATCTATTTTATTTTCTTCTACTAAAGAGATTTCTTCTTCATTTGAAGAAGTATTTTCAACCACTTCATTTTCTAACTCTTCAACTTTTTTAATATCATCAGTATCTTTTTTCTTTTTAAAAAAACTAAACATTACATTTTCCCAATTGCATTTTTAATATCCATTTCCATCATCTCTTCTGGAACTATTCCTATATATTTTTGGATTATCTCACCACTTTTATTTATCATAAACATAGTAGGGATACTTTTTATGTTACCTATAATTTCAGCAAATTTAAAATTTTCTAAACTATTGGCAATTGTATAGTTTATTCCATGTTGTTTAATAAATTGGTTTATCTCTTCATTTGTTTGTATAGTATTATTGTTATCGCCCATGTTGATTCCAATAATTTCAAAATTTTCTTTATACTCTTTTTGTAAACTTATCAAATGTGGTATCTCTGCTGTACAAGGTACACACCAAGTAGCCCAGAAATTTAGTAAAATTATTTTATCTTTTATCTCTTCTATTTTTATAAGATTATCTTTAGTCTCAATTGTAATATTCGTTCCTGTAGAAGTTGGTAATGTAAATTTAGTTTCAACTTTTTTTACAATCTCTTTCTTTTCTTGATTTTTTGAATCGCATCCCCAAAATAGCAAGCTTATAGAAATTATAAAAAATGCTATTTTTTTAAACTGCATTTTAATTCCTTATTGGTAAAATAATTTGAGGTAAGAATTTTACCCAAGTAAGGCTTAAATATGATAAGTAATCACAAAAGTGATTTTAGGAAATCGTGTCTAAAAAGATTAGAGTTTTCAAGCCGCTTTTTAAAGTATTACAAAGATAAAAAGACTGTAGAAAAATTAAGAAGATTTATAGCGAAAAAGAAAACAAAAAGTATATTATTATATATTCCTCTTGGTGTGGAAGTAGATGTACGACCATTAATAAAACAATTAAGAAAGGAACATAAAAAGGTATATGTTCCTTATATGACGAAGGACAGTTTTAAATTAGTAAAGTATAGACTACCATTAGAAAAAAAAAGATTTGGTATAAAAGAACCCAAAAATTCCTTTTGCAAACCATCAAAGCTGGATCTAGCAATAGTTCCAGTTGTAGGGGTTGATAGAGTATGCAAAAGAATAGGGTTCGGTAGAGGAATGTATGATAGATTTTTTTATAGATTGAACTATAAACCTACAATAATTTTTACTCAACTAACACTTTGTAAAGCGGAGGAGATTTTAACTGATAAATACGATATTCAGGCCGATTATATAATTACAAGTTAAGGTTTTGAATATGGAATTAGTAATAGTTGGGATAATTACTGCAATAATAAGTAGTGCACTTAGTGTATTTGTAGTAAAAAAAATAAATAAAGCAAAATTTGATATATATATTGAACAAGCGAAAGCGAAAGCAAAGGTAATAGAACACGAGGCAGAGGTTATATTAAAGGATGCTCAAATTAGAGCTAAAAAAGATTATGATAAAGAGTTCAAGTCAGCAAGACGAGAATATGAAGATATGCTTTCTCAAATTGAAAAAAAAGAGAAAGAGTTAAACAATCATCTTGAGTCAGAGCTTAAAACTATTAGAGAACAAAAAGCTGAAATTGTTGAAAAAAATGAAAAAATTACAACAATCAAAGAGGGATTAAAAAAACAACAAAAAACTTTTGAAGAAAAAATTGGCAAAGCAATTAAAGTATTAGAAAATGCTTCTGGATTGACTGTTGATGAAGCAAAAGAGTTGATGCTTGAAAAAGTGAAAGAGGATAGTAGAGCTCAAATCGCTTCTATATTTAGAAAAAAATATAAACTAGCAGAGCAAAAATGTAAAGATGAAATCAATAATATGTTATCTCATGCAGTTACAAGGTATGCAGGGGAGTTTGCAGCAGAAAGATTAATCAACAATATACCTATCAATGATGAAGAAACAAAAGGTAAAATTATTGGTAAAGAGGGGCGAAATATTAAAGCTCTTGAGATGTTGTTAGGTGTTGATATTATTATTGATGATACACCAAATACAATTACAATCTCATCATTTAATCTCTACAGACGTGCAATTGCTACAAAAACTATAAAAGAGTTATTAGAAGATGGAAGAATCCAACCTGCAAGAATCGAAGAGATTTATAGTAAAGTAAAAAATGAATTTGATAAAAATATCCAAAAAGAGGGTGAAGATGTTGTATTAGAACTTGGAATCAAGTCTATGCATCCTGAGCTTATCAAACTTGTTGGAAGATTAAGATATAGAGCTTCTTATGGACAAAATGCTTTGGCTCATACTTTAGAAGTATCACATTTAGCAGGACTTTTAGCAGCTCAAATGGGTGGTGATGCTGTATTAGCAAGACGAGCAGGTCTTTTACATGATATAGGAAAAGCCTTGACTCATGAGATGCCTGGAAGTCATGTGGACTTAGGAGCAGAAATCTGTAGAAGATATGATGAACCAGATACAGTAATAAATGCAATTTATGCCCACCATGGTCATGAAGAACCAATCAATGTAGAAAGTGCAGCAGTATGTGCAGCAGATGCACTAAGTGCTGCAAGACCAGGAGCTAGAAGAGAAGTTCTTGAAAGTTTCCTAAAAAGAGTAGAAGAGGTTGAAAATATCTCTACATCTAAAACAGGCGTTTTAAATGCTTATGCAATAAACGCTGGACGTGAAGTAAGAGTAATAGTAAAAGCAGAATTAGTAAATGATGATGAAGCAATATTACTAGCAACAGAGATAGCAAAAGAGATTGAAGAGAAAGTTCAATATCCAGGGGAAATCAAGGTTAATGTTATAAGGGAACTTCGAGCCCAAAGTTATGCACGTTAAGCTTTAGCTTACGTCATAACTCTGCGTTAAAGCTTAAATTTAAATGCTCACGTACTTGATGTACGCTCCGCTTCAAATTTAAGCTTTGCCTTGATTTCTAACATAATCTAAAACTTACCATGAATAACTTTTTTATTATATATAAACCTTCTCTTGCATATGATATATTTAACTTTTTAATCTAAAACTTACCATGCATAACTAATATTATATAAACCTTCTAATATTTAATTCAACTGACTATTTCTTCTATTTTTTCTAACAGAATATATCCAAAAGAAGTTTACTAATATTGCACATATTACACTAGAAAATATTCCTACAACCAATGCTCCACCCCAAAGGCTAAGGGCTATATTTCCAAAATTATCATACATTGAATCAAAATCAAACTCTATTGGATTTTCTGGTTTTATAATCAATTTACCTATTTGGTATTCAAAATAAAAAAGAGGTGGCATTGTAATAGGATTACTTATAAATATAAGTGTAAAACTAAGTGGTAGGTTTGCATTGAAAATTATTGCTAGAAGAGAAGATAAGACCATTTGTAGTGGCATAGGCAGGCAAGCTACGAAGATGCCTATTAAAACTGCTAGTACTACTTTTTTTCGTGAGATACTCCAAATCTCTCTTTTTTGTAAAAAACTTCCAAATATCTTTAAATATTTTTGATCTTTTATTTTTTCATGACTTGGTAATATTTTTTTTAGTTTTTTTCGTGGCAAATTTACTCTTTAAAAATTTTTGAAATTTTATCAAACTAAAGTCTTAGTTTGATTACATCGATAAAGTAATTATTAATATTAATTATATTAAATAATTATTTTTTTAGATATTGCAAATTATATTATCATTGTATGTTGTTGTAAATAACGAATAAACGTTGTTTATTGCAATATATAGTGACTTGAGTATATAACGTTATCACTTATAATAAAATTATTTTTTAATAAATTTTAAGTTTATATAGTTATAATTCATTTAATATTTTATTATAAAGGACTAATATGAAAACAAGTGCAAGAAATGAATTAACTGGTAAAATAACAGAGGTTAAATCAGGTGCAGTTATGGCAGAAGTTAAAGTTGAAGTTGCTTCAAATGTTTTAGTATCAGCTACAATTACAAATGAATCAAAAGAGTTATTAGGTTTAGAAATTGGTTCAGAGGTATCTGCTTTGATTAAAGCACCAGCAATTATCATTTCAAAAGTTAAGTTAAATGCAAGTGCAAGAAATATTTTGGAAGGTACAATTTCTGAAATAAAAGTAGGTCAAGTTAATTCAGAGATTAAACTTTCAGTAGGTGATGCAAAAGTTTGTGCAGTTGTAACAAATGATGCAGTAGAAGATTTAAACCTAAAAGAGGGTGATACAGCGTACGCTATATTTAAAGCTTCAAGTGTAGTTCTAATCGCGTAAATAAGGAGTTTATAACTCTCTTATTTACCAGTAATAATAGCTACTATTTTAAATGGTGAAACATTATTATCTTTTGCTACTTGCATAATTGATTGTTTTTTATCTATTTTGATATTATTGTTTTCTAAAGTAATTTGTGCATAGTCATATTCTACATTTAATACTTTCAATGAATCTTCAAGTGGTGCATTTATCACTTTATTTAAAATTGTTCCTTTTGGATTTTCTCCACTTGGTGCAGTAGCTACAAAGAATCCAGCAGTTATAAGGGTTACAGCAGAAGCAATTAAAAATATTTTTTTTGAAAAATATTTTTTCATACTTGCCCAGTTAACAAACACATGCAGTAAAATTGCACCTACAAAAAATAATCCTAGTAATTCATGTAATTCTTTAACTTTAGAGTCATAAAAGTGGAAATACATCATCGCTCCACTAATTCCAATAACTAAAAACAAAGTTGTAGTAAAAGATGTTGCAAAATCTCTTTTTATAAACTTACTCATAAAACGTCCTTTTAAATAAATATTTTGATAATTATATATAAAGGATATAACAATAAATAAATTTTATATTAATGAAATATTAACCATAAAATTTCTTTATTTTAGTAAATATATAACAAAAAAACGACAT